>CAYGZY010000218.1:0-16503 GCA_964354485.1 uncultured Chlorobiaceae bacterium
CACTGACTCGTCTGAACTTAACGAACGGAGTGAAGTTAAGTTCATTGTCAGAATGAGCATCCCGTTATGCTCTTTAACGGGATCCATCGCACTGTCGGAATGAGCACGTCCTGAGCGAGAGCCAGAGGTATAAAGGTGCGAGTCGAAGGACATCCCGCACCTCTTTCGTGCGGGATCCAGTATGATGGTTAAATTTAACGAATGAAATGAGGCACGAGTCGAAGGATTTACCTTGAGCCTGCCGAAAGGTCTCTCCTGAGCCTGCCGAAGGGGACATTTCGCAACTCTTTTCTGCAGGATCCATCAGCCGCCCCATACCGCTCTAAATGATGAAGATATTTGAATTGTATACTATTTTGCTTAAATTGCTTACCAGGCAATATCAAACAAATAGAATGCAACCATGAAGAAAACACTTGGTAATCTTGAAAGACAACTTTTCGCATATACACAACTTCGTAATTTAAGGACGTTGCGGACGGGCGACCTCCTCGAACCGTTGAAAATAACTCCCAAACAGGAGAGGGAATTACTAAGTCGGCTCAGTAGGGCTGGCCTTATAGCGCAAGTTCGAAGAGGATTATATTTAGTCCCTTCTCGTCTCCCACTAGGTGGTAAGTGGAGCCCGGATGAATTTCTCGCGCTAAATACACTTATGAGTGATCAAAGAGCTCGCTATCAAATATGTGGCCCTAACGCATTCAACCGTTATGGCTTTGGCGATCAAATCCCAGCCCGTACATATGTTTATAACAATAGACTATCCGGTGACCGTACCATTGGCTCTGTTTCATTCACTCTGATCATGGTGTCCGATAAACGGCTCGGTGATGTAGAAGAGATGAAAACATCACTCGGTGAGAAAGCGTTGTATTCATCGCGCGCGCGATCATTGTTCGATGCAGTCTATGATTGGTCGAGATTTAATACCTTACCGCGTGCTTATAAATGGATCAATGAAGAACTCGCTTTAAAACGTGCCACACCCAAAGAACTAATAGGTGTTACGTTGAAATATGGAGACATCGGTACAATTCGACGAATTGGTTTCATACTAGAAAAATTTGGTGTCCCAAATTCGTTGCTTGTTAAACTCAGAAAAGTTCTCAAACCTACATCCTCATTTATCCCGATCTGCCCTAACAAGCTAAAGAGAGGAAAAATTAATATCAAATGGGGAATCTTGGATAATGGAATCTAACAAAAAACAAACAATCCCACTTCATCAAGATGCTGAGCTGTTTCGTGAAGCAATTTCTTTCACTGCTGCGGAAACAACGTTTTCACCAAGACTTATTGAAAAAGATTATTTCTGCACTCTTCTCCTTGATTATTTTAAAACCATCGAAGGATTAATTTTTAAAGGCGGAACCTGCCTGGCTAAAGTACATGCCAATTTTTATCGGCTTAGCGAAGATATGGATTTTGTTGTACCTATGTCGATCGGTTCTAAGAAAAATGAACGTCGTAAAGCAATCGGATCTGCTAAAGATGCTTTCCACGAAATTGAACATCATCTTCCATATTTTCATATATCTGAATCGCTTAAGGGTGCAAATGAGTCTACACAATATATTGGAGTGTTAACTTACGATTCATTAATCTCAGTTAATAAAGAGATTATAAAATTGGAAATAAGCCTTCGTGAGCCATTGCTCGAAAAACCTGAAATCCTAGATACAAGAACAATACTTCTTGATCCAATTTCAAGCCAACCAATGATCTCTTCTGTGCCTTTTCGTTGCATCTCAAAAAGAGAATCCTATGCGGAGAAGTTCAGAGCAGCTTTGACACGCCGTGATCCTGCTATTCGAGATTATTTTGATATCGATTATGCGATCCGTCAATTAAATCTGAATATTGATGAGAATATGGTGGAACTTGTTCGAAAAAAGCTTTCTGTGCCAGGAAATGATGAAATCATCTCGTCTGATAACCGATTGAGAGCTTTACGTGATCAAATCGAATCAGAGTTAAAGCCGGTATTACGTAAAGGCGATTACGATGAATTCGATATTGACCGTGCGTTTAGTATTGTGAATGATATGTACTTGCGGCTGAAACTGTAAACATAAAATAGAATAATCATCTACGATTAAATAGATATCATTGAATTAGCACTGTCGTATTAAGCATCCCGCAATTCTTTTATGCGGGATCCATAAACTCCACGCTCTTAGCTCCCCGCTCCTTAATGCCCGCTTGTAATTGAAATATATTCTTCCTTTTCCAACCGCACGAAAATCTCGCGCACACTGACGACCTCGTCAAGGGCAAGTCGTCCCGCCCCGATGATAATTTAACAAACTCAAAATGACATCGGGACGGGACTTTAAATCATGAACGTCTCGTATCGTTTTCGCTCCGCTCAAACAATACGGGACTAAAATATTTTGGTTCCCTCTCACGTCGCCGCAGGATTGCTCCGCAAACCTGCGGCGTGGGGGGAAAGAAGAAGCGCAACAGTCACGCCACCGCCTTCGGCGATGTCATGCCTGTTGCATTATGCTTCTTCTCTCCCCCAAAATATTTTTAAATCCTGAGCGAGTCACGCATAAGCGTGACGAGTCGAAGGACAGATTCGATAAAGGAAGGAGCCATTATGTCCCATCAACAACTAAATGAAATATTCGAAAAGTATACGGTACAATTATATGCGGCTGCAAAAAGAATGATCGACAACCGTAATCCGCAGTACGATGATAAGGTCCAGGATCTCGTAATACTCGCCTATGAGGAATTTATCCGTAAAGGAAATGAAGGAAATATTATGGATCTCCCGCTTGTCATTTATTACATGAATCTCCGGAAAAAGGAAGTACAACTCGAAATGAGAGGATATTCCAGAACTAATAAAAAAGATGTATTCAATAAGCGCAACTATTATGAGGGGAAATTAGAGGTTTATTCGATCAATAACCCTGTATTCGAAGATGTGGGAGATACCTATGGAGATATCATGCAAGGTGATGATGATATTGAAGGGTCACTTATCCATGAAATCGATTTGAAGACAGCAATGTCCAACCTTATGTCGAAGGAAAAAACCGTCCTCGAAATGAAAATCAATGGTTTTTCCGAAGAAGAAATCGCTCAATCCCTCGCACTCGAATTCCATACAATAAAAAATACTCTAATCCGTCTCTCATCGATAATCACTTGTAGACCTTCAACTCAACTAACTTTCCATTTCTAATCCACATCACTGCTCATCGCTTACACCTCCTCGCTCTCTGCTCTCCGCTCTACGCTCTTCGCTTCTTTTCCATCGGCCTTCGATTGTATTATTAAAGCATTGCTTCCGCAATCACACTGCTTTAAGGCAGTTCCTAACAAACTGAGCTTTGCGATTCCGTCAGAACTAGAAAATTAACCTGGAGACGGAATCGCTCTTTAACTTTGATGAATTGACTATGCAAACGTTTGTGATTGCGGAAAGTTCTCTTTGTTACTTTCTCTTCAAAGAGAAAGTAATTTAAACAAATTATTCATTCTATTGTGCATCCAGGCTATTTATCAATCCCAATAGATTCATTATTCTATTAATCAGACTGCATTTTTAATCATCTTTTTATTTATGATAACATTTTCAAACTCAATTCCTTCCAACTAAGCGTATAAAATCACTTTAGCAGTTTTGGTATTAGAGTATCATAAGCCACAAGGTACCAATGACAAATGACTAATGACATTTTTCACAAAGTACCCGCCTGCGTCACGCTACGCGTGACTTCGGCGGGCAGGCAAAGTACCAACAACAAAGTACACTTTATAGGAGATATTATCATGTTTACCCCCAAAGAATTCGTCCAGCTCAAAGAGCATCAGATCGCCGATGTCACGCTGACGTTTTCCACTGGCATAAAAAAGGAGGGACAGTTCGGTGCATACTTTCTTTATTCCGTTATTCACGAAGGGAGAGAGAAATTATTGAAGGTAACGGACCGGCTCGAAAAACAATTCCGCAAGCACGACGTGAAGACCGGTCAGGTGGTTAGCCTCTTGAAGGAAACCATTGTACCAAAAAATGGTGAACCGTTTACAGTGATCAATGTCCTCGAATGCAAGAATGCGCCGCCGGTAGAAAAGAAGGATATCCTTCCGCAAATAGTAGAAGATACTCCACAACAATCTCATACAACCGAAGGCTTCATCGGTGATACACTTACGATGTATCAATCTTTGATTGATGCGCTCGATATCACGAAGACGATCGGTGGCGTTGAATGGAGAAACACTGATATCGAAAAAATCGGTGTCTGCTTGTTCCTCTCCTGCACAGGACAGCTATCAATCAACCAGGTCGTTGCGAATGGAAACGGTCATATAGAGAAAAGGGTGGAGGCAAAACCGAATCTGGTAATTACAAATAAGCACAAACAATTCGTGCCAGTATCGGAAGCAGTTGTGACAGAAAAAGATGACTTGCCGTTCTGATCACAAGCATTGTAAAAAATCCCCTCTCCCAATTTTGGGAGAGGGGAATAAAAGGGGAGAGGGTACAATTCTCCGCTCTCTGCTTCCCTCAACCCCCACAGCAAAAATAAAATATACCATTCACCACTGCCGCAAGGGGTTCTCCGGCAGGGACACGGAGTGCCCTGCCGGCTGACGCCCTTCGGTGCTCTGGCGCCAAAGGCGCCATGCGCGCCATCAGGTAGAACACCCTTGCAGCAGTGGACTTCCCACTAAGAGTAATTATTGCTGTGGTTGTTTGATATTATTTAGAGAATCAATTTATGTTTTCTTCTTTTGAAACAATCGGTTTCTGCGGTTCTCGTTCGCTTCCCGAGTCCGCTCGGCCGCTTGTTACCTCCGTAGTCAGTGCGGTGTGCTCCGGTTCCCCTGTCCGTCCGGTTCAGCTGGCTGTCGGCTGCTCGGTAGGGGCTGATGAGTCGGTTATTTCTTCAGTTCCTCGTCACATGCTTTCTCGTTTAACTGTGTTCTCAGCATTTGGTTTCGGTGGCCGTGGTTCATGTTCGCTTTCTGCAATTCCTGCTGTTCTTGCAGCTGCTCGTGGCGGTGCTTGTGTCCATTGGTGGGCTGGTGGTTTACCGCCTGTATCCTTAAACCAACGTCTCGCTTTACGCTCAGTTGCTCTTGCGATATACCTGGCGCAACGTCCACCATCAGCTCTCATCTGTTTCCTATCATCACCAACTTCTCCAGGCTCGCTAATCACATGCCGTCGCGCTGCGCAGTCCGGTGTGAAAGTATATGCCTTCTGTGTCGGTTCCCTGCTCGCCGTAATGGTGAGCGAAGTCGAACCATCGGCGGGTGTCCCAACTGAACTGCCTCGTCTCTACCGCTATGGTCGCTGGATTCCAGTAAAGTTTGCGGGTCACACTGCCTTTAGCTGGGTACAACAATAAATTATTATCTCCTTACCTTTCTATAAATCTTTCCAAAAGTCTATTCAGTCCAATCTCGAAGAAATATAAGTGATTTAAGTTACAAGCTTTTAAAAAAGTACATGGCAGAAGGTCATCACAGGTTTGATAATCAACTATAATAGTTCATTCTTGGAGGGTATTAACTCCACTTTGTTCCTTCATAAGTTCCATATCTCCCGTAGCACTTATTTCCATCCTTATTTTTATGTTCGTTGAGAGTTGCATCGTACTTTTGACGAGTAAACTTCTTACCACAAACAGAACATCTGAATATATATTTTTGTCTTGGAGAACTTCTTGTCCATCGTGTTGAAGTAGAAGATCTCTCCTGCGGCGGAGCGTAAAGTGGTCCACTTTCTGTAAGTTCAATCGCATACCGAGGAACGAATGCTGTTTGTGTCAACTCTGCACTTTCGATTTTGTCAACTCGGTACGAACGATGTTCTCTATTATCAACTCGCACAGTGTGAAGTATAAGATTGCCTTCCTTACTGCGGCGAAATGAGTACGGCTCGACAAGTCTTTTCTTTCCATTATAACCCAGTATGATGCATAAACGGTTCGCACCAGCGAAGCGGATTATTTCTAACGCACCCAGCGGTCTTTCGAAAAACTGAGTTACAGGTGGAACCCAAGCTGGCTGTTTAGTTTCAGTCGGTAGAATAACTGGTGCACGTGGTTGCGCGAAGGTCAGTGGAGCTGTTTCAGCCTCCTCTTCAACTGCTATTGACGGGAGGACAGCGGGAACTTTAACACCCGATAACCATGCAAATACTTCAGGCAACTCGTCCCAGAATTGATTGAAAGGTGGAAGTATCGGCAATTGATGTGCAAGCATGTTTTTCCATTCGGCTTCAAGTTCCGTTTTGCGGGCATCTTGGCTCAAAGCATCGAATGCTGGGAAAGGAATGTTTTTATAGCGACATTTTTCCTCCAATATTTGTCGAATCGTTGCTGGGTCTGAACGTAATTCAACATGTCGAAACATATGTATCAGGTCATACAAGTCTCGTGGCCGTAAACGTTCACTCAAAGCTCTTGTTTTCTCAGCGAATATTTCTTCGTAGCAGTAAGAAGAGACTTCCGCTATATCGTTTCAGTCTGAGTAAGGTCGTATAACAATTTTTCTAACAGGAGCACGCACCACACATTCGTCGTTTGTTAAATCCAACTTCACTTTCGGAAGGTCTCCTCTTGGAGCAATCGGTCCTCGGTAAGCAATTCTGCCTTGTGCAGCGGGCTTACCATTGGTTTCATAAACTTCAAAAGAACGATTTTCAGCAGGAAGCTCAAGACCTGTTTGCTCATAAATCCAGTTTGCTATTTCATTAAAAGTATTTTGGAGAAAATCGGCATTGAGATGCTCTGGTTTGAGGATTGTAAAGTCGAGGTCTTCTGAAAATCTGTAAGTTTCAAAGAAGCACTTCTTCAAACATGTTCCTCCCTTGAAAACCCAAGACTCGACCAAGTCAGGATGCCGACCTATCCCAGCCAAAAGCCATCCGAGAGCGTAATCTTTTTCGACAACATCAGGTCGCAGGAAAAACTGCGTTGCGAGCTCAAGCAGTTCCTGTCTATTAATCACTAGCGTACCTTCCAATTCCCTGGAATGAAAAGACGCCACCGAGTTATTAATGTTTCAGACGGAATTGAAGGGTCGAGTTTTGCATTGCCAGTTGTTAGTTTCGCTCGAAGTTCAGACAGCAAATTTTTATCGATGTTCCTGTTTTGCTCGAGCAAGAATCCCAATCGTTTGTAAATTGCTCCATTGTTCATTCTCTTACAATAATTCAGGAGTAACTGTGCGTCGTAATCTTTAGACGAAATGTAGGAGTTAAGAATCTGCAAAAGCATTCGACTCCCGCCAGCGAGAGATGGGTCGTTCAACATATCGACTATTGTTTTTGTTGGGTCAGAGAAATTGATTTTGAAATTATCACGCCACACAGGCTTAGTTCCAAAAAAGCGTGATTGAGAGATGGTCTTCACGAGGAATTCGGAAAACCGAATCTTCAATCGGCGAGCAGCTACAACTCGTGTCGTAACTACCATGACTGTACGGAAAATTTGTTCTGTCAGCCCCCACTGTTCAGCAGCAGTCCATCCGCCAAGATAGCACGGTTCGAATAACCGTGATGCTACAATCATCGGATTTTCACTTACATCATCAGCGGTGCGGGCTTCTGGAGGCGTTGCCATATATAAACCACGTCTGATTCGAATAAGCCAACCCTGCTCTGCCCAGCGTGCCAACATTTTTGCTGTTACTAATTTAGTTAAGCCAAGAATCTTTGCCGCTTCGTCAACAGTAAAAATTGTTGTAGAGTTACGTAGAACTTCTACGAGCTTTGCACGTGTTTTTCGTTCAATTCCAGCGAATTTCTGCATAGTATATTTAGTGTAAAGAAATTCCCGTTGAGTGTGAATTTCGTTGTATTGAATATACTGATAAATCTTATATTTTCAATATCTCAGAAATGTTGTCCTACAAAGACCGCCCTAAACGAACAACACCCATCTTGCCACCCACACGGGTAGCTCTTTTCGAAGCGATCTCACCCGGTCATTATCAATATATGCCTTCTGTGTCGGTTCCCTGCCCGCCGTCATGATGAGCGAAGTCGAACCATCGGCGGGTGTCCCAACTGAACTGCCTCGTCTCCACCGTTATGGCCGCTGGGTGCCTGTTCAATTTGCAGACTTGCCCGCCGTCTCTTTGGCGGGTCACACTGCCTTTAGCTGGGTACAATAATAAAGTATTATCTCCTTACATTGCAATAAATCTTTCCAAAAGTCTTGTCAGTTCAACCATCCTTAAAACAAAATTATTTGTCATATTCCGTCCAATTCGTTCAATTAGCATTAGTGAGCTTATGAGCTTCCCCGGTATTTTAGAATCCGCTGACAGTATACAGTTGTAACTCCTGTTTGGGTGTCGTTGCGCATAACGTGTACCGTAAGAATGCAATCCGCCTCAGGCGGATTGAACTTCAGCGGCAGTTGAGTTGCTTTTAAGTAATACATTTGTTATAATATACTAGCATTCTAAAGGAAAAACCAATGTTGAAAACAGCCGTACGTCGTGTAGGAAATAGTCTCGGTATCACATTGCCTAAAACCATTGTTGAAAACTACCATCTCAGTGAAGGCGATGAACTGCACTTGGTAGAAACGGGTGAAGGTGTAGTGTTGACACCGTTTAATCCAAAGTTCGTAGAATGGGTAAAAGCGTATGAACGTACCAATAAGAGATTTCGCAATACGCTCAACGCACTTTCAAAATAATGGCCATTCATTTTATACCGAACGATGTTGTTTTGATCATTCACGCCGATTTGCTCCAACGCTATGGTGGCACACCCGGGCTTCGGGATTCTAAATTGTTAGATTCTGCACTTGCTCAGCCGAAGATGACCTTCGGCGGAAAATATACGCAAAAGACATTGTTCAACAAAGCTGCAGCCTACGGTTTCCACGTTTGTAAGAATCATCCATTCATCGATGGCAACAAGCGAGTTGCATTTGTATTGATGGACATTTTTCTTCAGAAGAATGGTTGGGAAATAGCATCCCCAGAGGAAGAAACATATAGAATGATGATGGATCTCGCTTCTGGAAAATTGTCAAAGGTCCAACTCTCATCTTGGCTCAAAGCGCACTCCTCGAAGTTACCCCACCGTTAAACTGCCGTTGCGCCTAACTTGATAATATAAATGCATGGGCTCAGCACCCACGTTGTTTCTGATCGTTAAAATGGGGGCAGGTTATAAAAAACAGAGGGCTTTTAAAATTTGAATAATATGAGAGATTAACGCTAAAATACAGTATGAACAATTCCAACACACAAAATCAACGTATCGCAAAAATGACCTTTGCTTCAGTTTATCCAATGTATCTCACGAAAGTGGAGAGAAAAGACAGAACAAAAGGAGAATTGCATCAGGTCGTAGAGTGGTTAACAGGCTTCACTAACAAGAAGCTGCAGGAACTAATAAAAGAAAATGTAACTTTTGAAACCTTCTTCCAACGAGCTTCGCTAAACCCCAATGCGTACCTCATCACCGGAGTAATCTGTGGGTATCGTGTAGAGGAAATCGAGAATCCGTTGACACAACAGGTTCGGTATTTGGATAAGTTGGTGGATGAGTTGGCGAAGGGCAGGAAGATGGAGAAGATTTTGCGCGGCTCGTAGGTTGTTGGGGTTGACCTGCCCCTAGTTTATGTACGATTGTGAATTATAGAAAAATCAAAGCTTGGTCTTGCCCCTATCTTGGTTCCAAATCGAATAAGAATAATTATACACGAAAGATAGGTCGAGAAAGAAATATTTTCACGCTGCAGGTTCATATCGGGGTGTGAAAAAAAATAGGCCGATCCTTTTCGGAATCGACCTCCGGAGTAGCGGGGGCCGGGTCTTGTAATGACATGCCTTTTCAGAATCAACCAAATCAAATAAAAATCGATATTATTAAAAATCTAACCTTCTCAGTCGCTGAATCAGAGGATGATATACTCTGTGAGATGGAGCTGTGATAATTATTATAAAATAACCGTTCTGGCAGCGGTTTACCCGCTGAAGCGAAGCGTATGCGGAACTGCCCGCCGTAGTGAGATGTACGCGGGTTTATCAGATGGAGCTCTTTCTTTGGAGTGAAGGCTGAAGTCCCGCTACGCGGTACGTAGGCGGAGGGCCCGAGATGTGCATGATAGAAAGATTACTATGCTATCTGGGGATCTCTATTTCTACCCGATACTAGAAGATTTCCGGTGACCTTACTCTGAAGAACCTCAGAATCTCGTAATATTGTTATGATCGATTCTACTGTATGGCGGTTCTTTCCCTATCTTTTAACCTTAATCTGACCCAGTTATACTAATTTATTTTGGATCGCATTTTGGAGATCAGGTCAGTCGTATGTAAAGTACTATTT
The DNA here is from genome assembly GCA_964354485.1 of uncultured Chlorobiaceae bacterium. Classification (GTDB taxonomy): domain Bacteria; phylum Bacteroidota; class Ignavibacteria; order UBA10030; family SZUA-254; genus CAYGXH01. The sequence continues at coordinate 10,325 of CAYGZY010000218.1, forward strand.
TTAATGAATTCAGTATTGACTGAATGTTTGAAACTTTGTATATTGATATACGTAAGAATAGCTAAGGTAAGGAGCATATATATGACAGGAACATTAGATACGTCGCGGCGCCACTTTGCAGAAGATATGGGAATTGCACTGGGACGTGCCGGCTATCCGCGCATGGCCGGACGCATCATCGGTATTCTCATGATTACCAGTGATAATGAAGTCTCCACCGATGAACTTGCACGCTTGCTGGGTGCAAGCCGGGGATCACTCAGTACGATGACGCGTATGCTTGTTGATCAGCGGATTATTGAGCGTGTTGGGAAGCCCGGGGAAAGGCGCGATTATTTCCGGATTTGCGCGGGCGCCTGGACGGAATTCCTGAGAACACGACTCCAGGATGTCACCAGTTTTCATCACATGGTTGAGAACGGTCTGGATATAGTTTCAAATAAGGATAATGCACCTTATTCCCGCCTGCAGCAATTGCATGAGTTTTATGAGTTCTTTCAGAAAGAATTCGAAGCGATGTTGGAACGCTGGAAACACCGAAAACAAAGAGTGTCTAAATATAAAGGATAATACTACGTGAAATTATTTTTCTTTGTATTTCTGTTTATCTGTCAGGTACTGAGCGCCCAGGATGCCGTTGATATTGTTCGTCAATCAGAAAATCTTTTGAAGGGAGTCAGTTCCAGAGGAAAATTCCGGATGATAGTGGAAACACCCGATTTTACACGCACCATGGAAATGGATGCATGGTGGATCGGAAATGACAAAGCTCTTATTGCTATAACCTTACCGAAAAGGGAGGCGGGCAACAAGACATTGAAGGTGAACAAAGAACTGTGGATGTACTTGCGAAACACGGAGACAACAATTAAGGTGCCTCCGTCAATGATGCTGCAATCCTGGAACGGCTCGGATTTTTCCAACGACGATCTCGTCCGTGAATCAAGTTTGCCCGACGATTATACGATGAAAATTCTGAAGGAAGAGGAGATCGACGGGGCGCTCTGCTGGAAAATCGGAATGCTTCCCAAACCATCGGCTCCTGTCGTGTGGGGAAAACTCATTCATTGGATCCGAAAGAAAGATTTCCTCCCATTGAGGACGGAGTACTATGACGAAAAAGGAACACTTATGCGGACGATGCGGTATACCGGCATCCGCCAATTCGGCAACAGGTCTATCCCCTCTAAATGGGAGATGACGAATAATGTAAAGCCAGGACACAAGACTTCCTTCGAATATCTCGAAGCGCAGTTCGATATTACAATAAGTGATAAGGTTTTTTCTTTACGTGAACTTGAAAAAAGGCAAATACGATGAGCATGCTGTTTAAACTCGGTTGGCGAAACATCTGGCGCAACAAGCGCCGGTCCATACTAACCATAGCAGCCATTGCATTTGGGACTTTTCTTACTGTCGCGTTTGAAGGATTGACTATAGGAACGTGGGAGTATAGTGTCGCAAGCTCAGTAGAGATGTTTTCGGGGTACCTCCAGATCCAAAAAAAAGGATTTCAGGAAAATCCTTCTCTAAACAAGAATTTCCGTTATCCGGGTCAAATCGAGGAATGCATCGCAAATATTCCTGGTGTTACGGGATATGCGCCACGCATTCAAACGGATGGACTTATCAGTTTTCATGAGATCTCTGCGGGTACTGCCATAATCGGTATCGATCCCCAGGCGGAAAGAAAAATCTCCCGTTTTCATGAGCGTGTCAGAAATGGCCGCATGATCCAACAGGATGGAATAGATGAAGTGGTCGTTGGCGCAACTCTACTTAAAAATCTTAAAGCGAAAATCAACGATACTCTGGTACTCCTCGCGCAAGGATATGATGGGGTCTTGGGAAATCAAAAGTTCCGCGTGGTTGGATCTATGAAATTCGGATCGTCGGAAATTGATGCAACTATGATACTTCTTCATTACCGCGCCGCGCAGGAGCTGCTCGCCATGGGCGGATTTGTCAATGTGGTCGCGATTGGCACGCCGGGTCTCCAGTCTGTTGCGACTGTCCAAACTGAAATTCAAATCTCCATTCAGAAGCATGGGCTGGACAAACTTACCGTGCTTCCGTGGAGCGACGTAATGCCGGAATTGAAACAGGGAATGGATCTTGACAAGATAAATCATTCAATCTTTATGGCGATTCTTGTCGTTATCGTAGCATTCGGAGTGATGAATACGATATTAATGTCCGTCACAGAACGGTTTCGCGAGTTTGGAGTCACACTGGCACTTGGAATGCGGTCAAGCGGTCTTGCAAAACTGGTTTTTCTGGAAACTATTTGCATGGCAATTGTCGGTATCATCATGGGAGGAATTGCTGGATATTCCGTTAATCTGTACATCTATCATCATCCTATCATATTGGGTGGTAATTTAGCCCAAATGTACGAGGACTATGGATTTCTCCCTAAAATTATTCCAGCAATTCGGGTATCTATACCATTGATCTCATCAGCATCGATACTTGTATTATGCTGTCTGGCAAGTCTGTACCCGCTGTACCGGGTATTGGTACTGGAACCATTGAAAGGAATACGACACACATGATACTTTTACAGATCGCATGGAGAAATCTCTGGCGCAACAAACGTCGTTCGATTATCATTCTTACATCAATAATTGTCGGTGTCGCGGCGATGGACTGGACAGACGGACTTGCCCGCGGTTACGTCATCCAGATGCTGGAAAATCAACTTGGCGCCCACACGACGCACCTACAAATTCATGCTGCCGGATTTGTCGACAATAAGGTTGTCCAGAATTATATGGAACATTCCGATACAGTTGTTGCAGAGGTCAGCGCTTCCAGGCATGCAAAAAATTTCAGCCGCCGGATCGTTGCCTTTGGCCTTCTTAGCAGCGCAAGCAATTCGTCGGGTGTATCACTGGTCGGAATCGAACCGGAACTGGAAAAGCTTATAACGACCATCCATAACAATATAGTCGAAGGCAGGTATTTAGGAAATGATGAACACGAGATTGTCATAAGCCGGCAAATGGCAAATACACTGGATGTCGGTCTAGGCGATCGTGTGGTTGCTATGGCTTCCGCGCTTGATGGGACCGTCGGTTCGGAAATGTTTCGTGTTATTGGTATCTATCAATCGTCTAGCCTGTCGTTTGATAAAATGTATGTGTATGTGCCTCTTAGACTTGCACAGCAAATGCTACGTGTAGACAACAGTGTCGCTGAGATTGCCGTATTTGCAACCGATATTGATTCTGTCGAAGTAATGAAGAAAGAGCTTTCATCGAAACTGGGTTCCGCGTACGAGGTACACTCGTACCGCGATCTTCTGCCTTCTCTGGTTTCACAAATAGAAATGATGAACAGCATTATGTATCTTTTCTATTTACTGATTGGTGCTGCATTGGTATTTGGTATCATCAACACATTTCTCATGGCGGTGTACGAACGCATTCATGAATTCGGCGTTCTTAAGAGTATCGGAATGAAAAATATTTACGTACTTGTGATGATTGAATTGGAAGCATTGCTTCTTGGATTAGTCGGCTGCGCAATCGGTACTGCACTAGGCGCAGGGATTGTTCTCTTTGTGGGGGACATAGGATTGAATCTCGCTATATTCTCAAAAGGACTCGCGGCATTTGGTTCAGGTGCTATTCTGTATCCTGTGATCGATTGGTGCTCCATCGCTCTTGGTGCTGTGATCATTGTATTGATTTGTTTGCTTGCTGCTTTGTATCCGGCACGGCGTGCGATGAAACTGGAACCGCTGCAGGCTATTATGTATGTGTAAGGAAATTCGAAAGGACAATGAACTGTCATGATACGTATAGAGCAACTTGAAAAGGTCTATGAAGACAACGGCGTACCGGTGCACGCGCTTCACCATATCGATCTGAACATAGACAGAGGTGAGTTCCTTGCCATTGCGGGTCCATCCGGGTCGGGAAAAACGACTCTGTTGAATCTCATTGGCTCACTGGATATGCCAACATCAGGAAAGATTATGTTTGAAGAGAAAACACTCCAGGGTTTGGATAAAAACAGTCTCTCGTCTATTCGCTTGAATAAAATCGGTTTCATCTTTCAGGCGTATAATCTCATTCCAGTGCTCACAGCGCGAGAAAATGTAGAATTCAAACTGATGCTGCTCGGCGTTCCTGAACATGATCGGAAGGCACGTGCGCTTAAAATACTTAATGAACTGGGAATCGGCGATTTAACAGATAAACTACCGAACAAAATGAGCGGTGGTCAGCAGCAGCGTGTCGCAATTGCGCGGGCAATTGTAAACAACCCTCCACTTGTTCTTGCCGATGAACCGACAGCAAATCTTGACTCAGTCACTGCACATGCCCTGCTCGATTTGATGTTGAAAATGAATCAAGAAAAAAATATTACGTTTATTTTTTCTTCACACGACAAGCAGGTTCTGGAACATGCAAGGCGTGTCGTGATACTGAAAGATGGTATGATCACCCAGGACAATAAGAAATAATGAAAAAATATTGTTTCATCTTGGTCATTTGTGTGCTCTGTAGTATTTCATTTTCACAGCCGAAAGTCGACCTGGACGGTTATATCGTGAATGTTCCAGCATACTTACGGTTGAACGATGCGCTGGCTTCGTTACATAATATTGACCAAAATTATTGGATGGATGTAACCAGGATTCGTCTCCGTCCTACACTGAATTTATCTGAAAACGGATATATTGCTTTAGAATACGAAGTGGCCGCTACATATCATTCTGGGACAATAGTATTTCTTGCTCCTTCATCCGTAGATTATCACCAATTATTCGATTTAAACTGGGACATACAAAAAAATAATGGCTGGCAAATTTTACATAATATCGACCGGCTGTACTACCGGCAGCAAGTTGGAGATTTCGACATTTCTATCGGCCGACAGCGTATTGCTTGGGGGTCGGGGAGAATCTGGAATCCAACTGATCTTTTTAATCCTCTGAATCCGACGACATTCTCAAAAATTGAAAAAGATGGAGTCGATGCAGCTTCAGTGAAATTAACGCTGGGTACGTTAAGCGATGCAATTCTGGTGTTTAATCCTCAACGTAATAATTCAAGTAATTATGCAATCCGAATACGGACCAATTATGGCGAGTTCGATTTTGCCGGTGTTGCAGGGTACTTCGATCAAAGAGTAATAGTAGGGGGAGATATAGCAGGTAATTTGTTCGAGGCAGGTGTCAGGGGTGAAATGATCCTTTCGATGAAGAAAGACAGTCCTTCACACTGTTTCGCAAAAGCGATCATTGGAGCTGATTATCAATGGACTCGTGATCTGTATACACTCGTCGAGTATCATAAAAACGGTGAAGGAGAGATAGATCCAGCCAAGTATAATGTATCGAAATTATCAACTGGTGAAGTACTCAATGTCGGTACCGATTATCTTGCAGTTAGTGTGTCGTATCTCATTCATCCCTTGGTGACCACCTCAGTTACTTGCACGGGAAATTTGCATGATAAGAGTACATATGTTGCATTATCGGCAGTATACATTCCGGATGATGATATCAGCATTACGATTGGTGGGCAGTTGTTTACCGGCGATCAGTTGGATGAATACTGGTATTATCCAAGCTCATGCTATGTTAAGATGGAATTGTTCTATTAGTACAGTGTATTTTCTTGAGAAGAAATAAAAGCGCACTTACTGGTGAATTAGTAAGTGCGGAAAGTAACAGGGCGACGATAAAGTAACGCATGATCAGAACCGTATAAAGAAAAATCCTAACCACCAATTAGTGATTAGGATCTTTCTGTGGTCATAAAAGCGGGGGCTGAGTCTTGTAATGACTTTCAAATTAGTAACCTCCCAAAACAAACGAAAAACGATGTTATTAAGAATTCGACATACCCTGTATATGAATTGGAGGATGATATTCTCTGTGAGTTGGAGCTGAAATAGTTGTTCTATTTTGTTAAATTTCGTTAGCCTTGGGAGGGAAAAACACTTAGTTTTTAAAGAAAAACACTGTTTCTTCTTATCAAAACATTGTTTTGATTTTATATCAAATTCTCCCTACCTTCTACCATCATTTCAAGGGGATATATGATAGGTCAAACCATATCACATTACAAGATTCTTGAGAAGCTCGGTGAGGGGGGAATGGGAGTTGTATATAAAGCCGAAGACACCAAGCTCAAACGCACCGTTGCCCTTAAGTTTCTCCC
>CAYGZY010000219.1:0-2499 GCA_964354485.1 uncultured Chlorobiaceae bacterium
CTCGTCGGACAGACTACACTCATGAAGGAAAAGATCGTCGAAGCGGAGACGAAAGTCAAGGATTACGTTGCAATGGGGAAAGCGATCGAACAGACATTTATGCAGTCACAGGAAACGAGCGGCAGGGCAATTGAAAATGCCCGGAAAGAAGCGCAATTGATCGTCTATGACGCTGAATTGAAAGCGGCCCAGCTCCTGGAAAAGGCAAGGACAGATTTACTCGCGCTGAAAGAAAATATTTCCATCCTCCAGGCAAAAAAGGATGCTGTCATGACCCGATTAAAAATGCTCCTTACCTCCGAACTCGATACGCTGAAGACGATGGAAACCGTTGAAGCAGATGTCCGTATAGAGAATGAGCAGACCAGTGGTGAAGCGGCGGGAGGAAAATCGGAGATCGAAGATATTGTTAAGAGTATTCAATGACAGAGCAAACTCTCGCCGAACAAATAGCTGAAGCGTTGGCATACATCCGTAAGCATACGAGAGTCCGGCCCGAGATCGGTATTATCCTCGGGACAGGATTAGGCGGACTAGTCAAAGAGATCCGGAAGGAGATGGTCCTGGATTACGACGAGATCCCGCATTTTCCGATTTCCACTGTCGAGTCTCATCACGGCAAGTTGATTTTCGGTACCATCGCAGGGAAGAAGGTCGTTGTAATGAAGGGCCGGTTTCATTACTATGAGGGTTACACGATGCAGCAAGTGACTTTCCCGGTGCGCGTCATGTCATCGAAGACTGGGCTCGGCGTAAAGACACTTCTCATTTCAAATGCAGCCGGGGGAATGAATCCCGACTTCCGTCGCGGTGATCTGATGATCATTACCGATCACATCAATCTCCAGGGTGACAATCCGCTGATCGGTCCGAACGACGATACCCTCGGTCCGCGTTTTCCCGATATGTCCGAACCATACAGCCGCAGCTTAATCGGCCTGGCCGACAAGGTCGCGGAAGATCTCAGTATTAAAGTTCAGCACGGTGTTTTCGTCGCCGTCCAGGGACCGAATCTGGAGACGAGAGCCGAATACCGTTTCCTGCAAAGTGTCGGCGCCGACGCGGTTGGCATGTCGACCGTCCCTGAAAATATCGTTGCGAACCATATGGGGATGAATGTGTTCGGTATATCGATCATTACCGATGAGTGCTTCCCCGATACGCTGCAACCCGTATCGGTTGCTGAAATCATCAAAGTAGCGAACCGGGCTGAACCAAAGCTGACGAAGCTCACGAGAGAGCTTATCCGCAGGTTGTAGAAGCGGGCGCCCGAAGAAAGTGCTATGCAGCCATATGGAAAATTTCTCGTCCTGCTTGGTTTGGTAATCGCAGGAACCGGCATCCTTCTGATGGTTTTCGGTCATATCCCCGTCATCGGAAAATTACCCGGCGACGTGAGAATAAAAAAAGAAAATTTTGAAATATATGTTCCCCTGACGTCAAGCATTCTAATCAGCGTCGTCATAAGCATTATACTCTGGGCAGTATCATTGTTCCCGAAAAAGTAAAGCAGGTATTTGTGTTTAAGGAACTCACAGAAAAGATTAATTACTCATCGCTCGAAAAAAACATCCTCGCATTCTGGAAGGAACGGCAGATTTTTGAGAAGAGCATTTCCCAACGGGAAGGGAATACCGGTTTTACCTTTTATGAGGGACCCCCTACAGCCAACGGCCGACCCGGAATTCACCACGTCATGAGCAGAACTCTTAAAGACCTTGTGTGCCGGTACAAGACAATGCGGGGCTGTCAGGTTCACCGGAAGGCCGGGTGGGATACTCACGGCCTCCCCGTGGAGATTGAAGTTGAAAAAATGCTCGGCTTCAAGCATAAGGAGCAAATTACACAGTTCGGCGTTTCAAAGTTCAACGAGGAGTGTAAGAAATCGGTATGGAAATATCTCGCTGATTGGCAGGACTTAACCGAACGCATGGGATACTGGGTTAATCTCAAGGATCCCTACATTACGTTCACGAATGAATATATCGAATCGATCTGGTGGGCTCTGAAGCAGTACTATGACCGCGGTTTGATTTATAAAGGATATAAAATCCAGCCGTATTGTCCCCGCTGTGAGACGCCGCTATCGTCTCATGAGGTTTCACTCGGCTACGAAAATGTGCGGGATCCGAGTATTTATATAAAAGTGAAAGTAAAAAACGAGAAGGATACCTACTTTCTCGTTTGGACCACAACACCCTGGACATTAATCTCGAACGTCGCACTGGCGGTCAATCCTGTCGTTGAGTACGTAAAGGTAAAACACAAGGGGGAGATCCTTATTCTTGCCGAACCCCGGCTGAATGTCCTCGACGGAGAATACAGCATAGAGGATAAATTTCCCGGAAGTTCCTTAAGAGGAAAAGAGTATGATCGTTTATTCGAGTACCACCAGGCAGAACAAAAAGGTTGGTACGTCATTGAGGGAGATTTTGTAACGACCGAAGACGGATCGGGTATTGTTCACATCGCACCCGCCTACGGTGAAGATGATTACCA
>CAYGZY010000220.1:0-13053 GCA_964354485.1 uncultured Chlorobiaceae bacterium
TAGTCAGCTTCGCTTCACGTGGATGATGATCCCCGGTTCTCTTCAGGTATTAACCACCATCCCAGAAGGTAAACTATGACGAATGGCGCAATTGCGGTGAGAAGTGCGAAGAGAACAAAGAGGAGCCGGACGATCGTTGAATCCACATTGAGGATTTCACTCACACCGCCGCAAATGCCGGCAATTTTTTTGTCTTTCGTGGATCGATAGAGTTTTTCCATGGGTGGTTATATTGTTGTTTAGAATATACAAAGATTATTTTCCATTCTCAAGGTCGGGTCAAAGTTATAGAACACCCGCCACACCGCCACGAAAAATCGGCGGACAAGAAATACGGCGGGCAGGCGGGCGTTCCATTAAGGAATATTAAAAAAATATTTTGTATCTTATAGTCACTGAATTCACATCCAATAATTCAGAGTAATTACTCCGATACTCCACAATTTTACAACCACCACAATGAATGTACTCGTCCTAAACTGCGGATCATCATCTGTAAAATTTCAGCTAATTGAAACAGATCTCGACATTATTAAGAAGAACGCCGACAGAACTCTCGCGCGGGGTCTGATCGAGCGGTTGATCGGTCAAGCAAGAATCTGCTTTCAGGTTGAAGGCCATGATAAAATAAAATTTGAACACCCACTCCCCGATCATAAGGCAGCAATAGAGTTTATACTAAAATGGATCACTTCCCCGGATTCTCACATTTCACATATAAATTCTCTGTCCGACATCGATGCCGTAGGTCATAGGGTTGTCCACGGAGCGGAACAATTCACTATGTCAGTGAAGCTTGATGGAACCGTCATAAAAATAATTGAGGACTGTTGTGAGCTTGCTCCGCTGCACAATCCCGCCAATTTAAAAGGAATTCAAGCGGCAATGGAAATATTCGGTCCCGATACGCCACAAGTGGCTGTATTCGATACCTCATTTCACACATCGATGCCTGAGGTTTCCTATCTATATGCAATACCCTATGAACTTTACACTCGCCATCGAATACGACGGTATGGATTCCACGGCACTTCACACCGCTATGTTGCCTACCGTTACCGACTTCTGACGGGACGAAACGAAGAGCAGACGAACGTCATCACGATGCACCTCGGGAACGGTTGCTCCGCATGCGCCATAAAGAAAGGGAGATCGTTCGACACATCTATGGGTTTCACACCACTAGAAGGTCTGGTCATGGGTACCCGGTGCGGCGATATAGATCCATCTTTAATTGAATTTATCCGGATGAAAGAGGGAATGAGTGTACATGAGATCGACACGTTGCTGAATAAAAAATCGGGTCTTCTTGGTATATCTGGTCTGACGAATGATATGCGCGACCTTCTCGATTCCGAAAAAGAGATCCAGCATAAGCGCGCAAGTCTCGCTATTGATCTTTTTTGTGAGAGGGTGAAAAAATACATCGGCGCTTACCTTGCACGGCTCGGCGGTGCTGATGCCGTTATCTTCACCGGCGGCATCGGAGAAAACAGTCCTCAAATCAGAGAGCGAATATGCAACGGTTTGGAGTGGATGGGTCTTACAATCGATAAGAAAGTGAATGATGTCATGGTGGCAGGCAAAGAAGGAGATGTTACAACGAGCGATTCTCGATTAAAAGCGTTCGTAATACCGACAAATGAAGAACTCCTGATTGCGCGTGACACTGTGAGAACGGTGATGAATGAACCAAGGCGGTTCTGATTTTTAATAAGACGGTGTCAACCGATTCCCGCAAGACGCCTTAATGCGTTAAGCTCGGCTTTCGTTATCTCACGCCATCCCCCGCGTGCCAGGTCGTCGTGAGTAATATCGGCATAAGCGACCCTGTCTAACTTTTCGATGAGGTAGCCGATCGCTTCGAACATCCTGTGAACCTGACGGTTGCGCCCTTCGTGGATTATTATTCCGATAATTTTGTTCTTTCCGCCTGGTATAAAGACAATCTCAGCAGGTTTTGTCATACCATCGGAGAGTCGGATTCCTTTTTTGAGTTTATCAGCATCCTCTGCTGCGAGCGGTTTATCGAGCGTAATCCTGTATGCCTTCTTCACTTCGAACCGGGGGTGCATAAGTCCTTGAGCCAATTCCCCGTCATTTGTGAGAAGGAGAACTCCTGTCGTGTTACGATCGAGCCTGCCGACGGGGAAAATCCGTTCACGCACACGGACATAATCCATAACGGTCGGTCTGCCGCGTTCGTCACGGAGCGTTGTTATGCAGTCTTTCGGTTTATTGAAAACGATGTAAACACGCCGGTCGAGACAGACAACCTGGTTACCGTCCACGAAGATCTTATCATTGGCCGGATCAACCTTAACACCAAGTTCAGTAATCGTAACGTTATTCACCCTCACCCGCCCCTCGGAGATGAATTCATCCGCCTTTCGTCGCGATGTCACACCGGCATCAGCCAGGAACTTGTTTAATCGAACCATTTTCTCAGTGTGTTGTCGATTCGTAATCCTCTTCATTGGTAACTCACCCTAATGCAATGAGCATTTGCCTGAAAAGAAATAGATGAGAATGGATATGTTGATTTTAAGACCCTGAAGTCGGTGAAGATAAGAATGGATGATGTCATAAGATTAATTCGTCGATCCTCTTCATCCTGCCGAAAATTCACCGGCAGTCATGTGGATTACACAGAGAAAGATATTTTCTATTCAATCTTTCGGGAGAGAGGAATCGTGGTCGGAAGGTGCTTCGCTCTCTTTGTCGTTCGATGGAGGCAGTTCGTGTAATTCCCCGTTCTCACTAACGACGGTCGTACCGAGCTGTTCTGCTATTTCTTCTTCCGTCTTTCCCATTCGTTTAAGGAGCTCACGTTCCATATCCATCCCGTAGTCTGCCATGATCTCATCGATCTCGCGCGGCTTTGGTAGCTCTGAGAGATCATTTATGCCAAAATGTTTAAGAAAATCCTGGGTCGTACCGTAAAGAAGAGGGCGGCCGGGTGTTACCGCACGTCCCACGATGGTGATGAGTCCGCGTTCGAGCAATTTCTGAATCGCATAGTCTGCATTAACGCCGCGGATAGCTTCAATTTCCGGTTTCGTGACCGGCTGTTTGTATGCTACGACCGACAGAGTTTCAATTGTCGCCTGTGTGAGTTTCCGTTTCGCCTTTTCCTTCATTAGCCGCCCGAGCCATTCGGCAAATTCGGGCATGGTGGCAAACTGGAAGCCTCCTGCAACCTGGACTATTCGGTACGATCGTTCTGCTTGAACATATTCGGCGTTCAGTTCGCGGATAAATCCTAGAACTTCCTCTTCTTTCACACGCAGTCGCGGACTCCCCGATTCAGCCGACCAGAGTATGTCCATGATCTGGCGGGTTGTTAAGGGTTCATCGGAACCAAAGAGGAGCGCTTCGATGATTCGCCGCTTGTCTTGAGAAATATTCTCCATCAGCTTTCGGCGGTCCTCATTTTGTAAATGATAATATCGTCATCGTGGGCTGTGGGTCGTATTCCTATTACTTTGTTTTTTACCATTTCCAGTAATGCGATGATTGTTACAATTATACGAATTTTTTCGCTCATGTGCGAGACCAACTCAAAAAATGTCACTTCCTCTTTTGTCCGAAAAACATCTGCTATGTAGCTCATCTGTTCATCAATCGTCACATTGAGCAGTTCAATATCGTGATATACCTTTTTGGGAACATTGTCAAGGACTTTCTTGAAAGAAGCGATCAGATTGAACATCGTGATATTCTTCAAGCTGACCTGCTGATCTTCGAGCGCAACTTTGTGAACATCTGAATGGAAACCGGCCCGATAAAACAACTTTACCGATTCATCTTCCAGTGACGAGAGAACACCGCTCGCTTCCTTGAATCGTTTATACTCCAGCAATCGGCGGACCAGATCGGCACGGGGGTCCTCTTCCTCCTCTTCGTCGGGAGCTTTCGGCAGAAGCATCCTGACCTTTATCTGCATCAGTTCGGCTGCCATGACGATGAAATCACCGGCCACCTCCAGGTCAAGTTCCTGGAGCAGTTGCACGTAGGTCAGGAATTCTTTTGTGATTTTTGCTATCGGTATGTCGTAAATATCAAGCTCATCTCTTTTGATGAAGAAGAGGAGAAGATCGAGGGGACCTTCAAATATCGGAAGTTTTATGCGATACGCCAACTGCGGATTGAACTATCGTTGAAGAATATAATGTACCTCATTCCACAACCTACCCGATCTTCATGGCGGATCGGACCTGCTGCATCGTCGCCTGTGCGACCGACCTTGCCCGTTTTTCCCCATCGTGCAGTATGTCGGTAACTTCAGCGGGATGAGATTCGTAATGCGCTCTTTTTGCTCTCATCGGTTCGAGATGCTCCGAGAGCCGCTGAGCTATCCTCTTTTTACAATCGACGCACCCAAGCGCTCCAGATCGGCAGTCTTTCTCGATCTGGGGAGTTTCAGAGTTGTTGAATTTTTCATGATACGTATAGACGAGACATATTTCCGGACGGCCCGGATCTCCCTTCCGTATTTTTTGAGGATCGGTCACGGCTTTTTTCATTTTCTGTTCAATCACCGCAGGCGGATCGGAGAGGAGGATTGTATTCCCGGCCGACTTGCTCATCTTTATATTTCCATCTATCCCGGGCAGACGCGGAAATTTAGTAAGCTTCGCTTCCGGCTCCGGAAACACATCACCCCACTGCTGGTTAAATCTCCGGGCAATCTCGCGCGTAATCTCGACGTGCGGGACCTGATCTTCTCCGACTGGCACTACTTCTCCCTTATAGAGAAGTATATCAGCCGACTGGAGAACCGGATAGCCGAGGTGTCCGTAAATTATATTCTCGATATTGAGGTCGCGAACCTGCTCCTTGAGCGTTGGATTACGTTCCAGCCGTGCTGTCGTGATGAGCATTGAAAATATCAGGTGAAGTTCCGTATGCTCTTTGATCTGTGACTGGCGGAAGACCGGACTTGCCTTGGGATCAATGCCGGCCGAAAGCCAATCGATGAGTGTCTCGATCGAGTTCTCGTAGATATTAGAGGTATCAAGGTTAGTGGTCAGCGCATGGTAATCCGCGATGAGGTGGAAACTCTCGTATTCAGACTGAAGGTGTACCCAATTTTCCAGCGCACCGACAAGGTTACCCAGGTGGAGCCGCCCTGTCGGACGCATCCCGCTTAAAATTCTCTTCTTTCGCGACAAGCTATGCTTATCCCCTCAAGGTTAGTTCATAAAGAGGTAAGGTTTCCATCTATCGTCGATGTTACCGACGAAATGCCTTATGAAAGTAACATGGTTCGGCCGCATCGGTTTCCGAAGCAGTTTTATGTGTGCTTCATCAGGAGTCCGATCACCTTTCCTATTGTTACAGTCGACACAGGCGGTAACCAGATTCTCCCATGTATCCTCGCCCTTCCGTGCTTTCGGGACGATATGATCGACGGTAAGAGAAATATCAGACCGTCCGCAGTAAACGCAGCGGTGTCCGTCACGTCTCAGGATGTTTTTCCGTGAAAGAATGATTTTCTTATAGGGTACATGAATAAAGACACCGAGCCGGACGATACTCGGCAATGGCATGCTAATAGAGACAGAACGAATAACCTTTCCATCACTTGCTTCCACGAGTTCTGCCTTACCAAGGTAGAGCAGGATGATGGCTTTCTTTGCGTTACAGACACTCATCGGCTCATAATTTTGATTGAGGATGAGCACTTTACTGCTAAGTTTACCGTTAGGACCTTTACTGTAGTATGAACTGAAGACCTATCCCCTTATTTATTTTTCAATCTTAAGAGACCGCAACCTATGAATATACATAAAAATATAATAGAAATTCCGCCATTTGTCAAGAAAAACGGGAAATATAACTAACACTACCGATCGAAATACCCAAGGTCACCGAGTCTCATCTAACGGAAAACCATCCGCATCACAGAGGATTATATTCCCCACACCGAGAGCTTCAAGTCCACCCTTGACGGCGGAAACGTCACCCACAACAACGATCGCCATTTTTGATGTATCAAGGTATTTAGCTGAAACTCTCTGCACATCCTGGAGAGTGACAGCATCGATGTTCTGGAGGTAATTATCAAAATAGTTCTCCGGTAATTCGTACAGTATCAAGCTCTGTAACGCGCCGGCGATTTGTCCGGAAGTCTCAAAATTTAAAGCAAAATTGCCGATTAAACCTTTTTTCACAAATTCCAATTCATCCGCTGTAATGCCTTTGTCATGCATAAGTTTAATCTCATAGAGGAACTCCTGCACAGAACTATCGGTTTTTGCCGAATGAACTCCTGCCGACGCTGAAAACGGTCCCTTGCCTTTCAGAAAATTAAAACCTGACCGGGCGCCGTACGTGAAGCCGCGCTTTTCACGGAGGTTCAGATTAATGCGACTCATGAACTGTCCGCCCAACATCCGGTTCATAACCGAAACGGCGAAGTAATCGGGCGTACTCCGCGCCAGAGCCGGATAACCGATCCTGATTTCAGATTGAGGAGCGCCCGGTTTGTCGACGAGATAGATTGTCATCTTATCGACAGGAGACGGTTCGGGTAGAGTGGATTTCGGTACCTCACCTTTCGTCCAGCGTCCGATTACCTTTTCGAGAAGCGGTATAACATCACTCATTTTTGTGTCTCCGACAATAATGAGTGTGGCATTATTCGGTTTGTAGAATGATTGGTAAAATTTCTGCAGATCAGCGACCGTCATTCCCTTAATACTCGCCTCTGTTCCGGAGGGATTCGCTCCGTATGGATGGCTTGATCCGTAGATAATCCGGGAAAAGGCGTTGTTGGCAATCGCTGTTGCCTGATCTTTATGCTGCATGAGGGATGTTATGCGCTGCTTCTGCAAACGTTCAAATTCCTTTTGAGGGAATACAGGATTAAGCAGAACGTCGGCAAATACATCCAGTCCCTTCGCCATAAATTTTGAAAGACAGTTAAGAGTGAGAAATGATCCATCCCACGACGATCCCACACCGAACGAGGCGCCTATCGATTCAATTTCCTCTGAAATTTGTAAAGCATCACGTGAGTTCGTGCCCTCATCGAGCACGTCTGCCGTCATTGATGTAAGACCGGGCTGATTGAGCGGATCCTGATCTGATCCTGCATATAAAACAAGATTAAAAGCAACGAGAGGAAGCTGATGACGTTCCACGAGCCATACCTGCAGACCGTTGCTCAGTTGTGCTTTCTGAATCTGAGGTAATTTCAATGCGGGCGCATTTTTCCCCGAGGGTCGTTTGGTACGATCGAGTTCCTGAGAATTCATCACATTAATCATGAGTGTGGTAATGATCATTGAAAGTAGATAGTACTTTAAGGTTGTTTTCATGGTAATTATTCTCCTTTTTTCGCACCAAGTTCACCTTTACCCTCCGGCACAACGCTGAGGACGACGGCCGCCTCTTTAAGATACTTTTTAGCGGTGCTGAGGACTTCCTGCGGTGTGATTCCCCTGTAAAATTCCATATCAGTGTTGATGTTGCCGGTGTTGCCTGTGTACGAGTAGAATGAAGCAAGCGAATTTGCTTTACCGAGGACCGTGGCAGCTCTGTTGATAACCTGTACCTCCTGAGCGATGACCGCCTTGTCGATCTCACTCTGTGTAACTCCATCCTTCAGCAGGATATTAAGAATTTCACTGACATTTTGTTCCATCTCGGTGAGAGTTTTTTCCGGTTTGGCGGTTACCTGAATTTGAAACGTTCCCGCAATCTCGGAACCATCCTGATTTGCACCCGCGGACTGAGCAATCTGTTTTTCGTACACTAATGACTTATACAATCGAGAATTCTTCCCGCTGCTTAGTATTGAACTCAGGACGTCCATGACAGCGTTTTCCCGTGTGTGGCCCGCTACGGTGTGCCACGTCATGTAGAGTCGCGGAAGCTGTACTTTATCTTCATACATCATCCGTTCCTGTTTCATTGTTTTTAGCTGTACAGGTTTCGGACGTTCAAACATTTTGCCGCGGGGAATCGGACCAAAATATTTTTCGATGAGCGGTTTCATTTCACTTGGTTGGATATCGCCTGAGACGACTAAACATGCATTATTCGGCGCATAGTAGGTTTTGAAGAAGTTCTGCACATCATCCATAGATGCGGCAGAGAGGTCTTCCATATATCCTATTACGGGCCAACTGTAGGGATGCGACGGCGGGTATACTGCACGTAAAATTTTCTCATTTGCAGTACCATACGGCCGGTTGTCGTAATTTTGCCGTCTTTCATTTTTAACGACATCGCGCTGATTGTCGAGCTTTCCCATTGTCATTGCATCGAGAAGGAAGCCCAACCGGTCGGATTCGAGGTACAGAGCAAGCTCTACGTAATTACTGGGGACTACTTCGAAATAAGTTGTGCCATCCTGACCGGTAAAACCATTGATATTCGCCCCAATCTCCTGGAGCAGTTTAAAATGTTCGTTATCGCCGACATGAGCAGATCCCTGGAACATCATGTGCTCAAAAAGATGAGCGAAGCCGGTCCGCCGCGGCTGTTCATTCTTGGAGCCGACGTGATACATCACTGTCACGGCCGCAACGGGGGCATTGTGGTCTTCGTGGAGAATCACGGTCAGACCGTTGTTAAGTGTATACTGTTCAAATGTGATGTTTATTTGTGTATATGACTGCATTACCAGAGCCATACTAATAACCATAAATGTGAGTAAGACTTTCATCGTCGATTACTCCGTTTAAAGTGATAGAGGGGGATTTTTGGATACGAAAATCTAAAGAATTCACGGTTGATATGCAAATAGCTCTATGAATAGCCCCCGACTTAAGTCAGGGGCTATTGAGAAAATGAAGATTGTTGGACTGTTCGGGATATCGCTCTTAGAACTTGATAGTCTAGTAGTTGCGATGTACACCTTGCCACTGCACAATCACTATTTGATCAATGCCATCTTTCGTGTTTCGTTATAAGATACCGCAACCATTCTGTATATATAAATACCACTACCTATATCTTTCGCATCCCATTGGCACGACTTTATCCCCGGACTTTCATACCGATTAACAAGTGTCGCTATCTCATCACCCAGCGCGTTGTATATTTTCAGTGTTACCCACCCTGCTTTCGGTATGTGATATCGTATCGAAGTTGTGGAATTGAATGGATTCGGATAATTCTGCTCCAATAGGTATGCTGTCGGTATTTTCGGATTATCCTCCTTAACATCCACCGGTGTTACGAATTTAAACTTTACAGCGCTGTTATTCCTTGGCCTTGTGCTCTCAGGTGTACCGCGATCACACAAAGAAAACCACTTCGTCGTGTCTGCCTCAAATCCGATCGTTGATATCCTCTCCAATCCGGTGAATCCAATGTTTTTGTATTGAAACGTAATAGAAGTATCATTCTGATCGATGATAACCTGATAATTTGCCTGCTAGCAGTATAATTGTTCAGCATTTAGGGAACACAGATGTTATATTTTGTGTAGGGATCAGATCAACCTCTCCCCCTGAATCCCCCTCTCCACGCACGTGGAGAAGGGGACATCAATAGCCCTCGACTTAAGTCGGGGTCTATTCAATAATAAAAAAGCCCCGCCGTATGGCGAGGCTCTTATCGATCATATGTCGATTAGTTATTCTTTCGGAATCTGAAGAGCATAGAAATTAATATCCTGATTTCTTTTCACTCTGAGAAGCACCGCATCACCCGGTTTAAATTTCTCCAGTATGTTCTGTAAATCTTTGGGTCCTGCGATATTTTGCCGGTCTGCCTCAATAATGATGTCGTTTGCCTGAAGCCCGTTTTCAGATGCTTCACGGAACCTTTCAACTGCCGTGACGAGCACGCCATTTTCAACTTCAAAATCCTTCTTTTCCTGAGGTGAGAGAGCTCGCACTTTCATACCTAGGTTCTTAAATTCAGCGGTTGAGGATGTCTGCTGTTGTTCGCTATCATCATCTTTCTTGTCCGCACTTTTATTGCTCGCAAGCATCTTATCGGTGTCTTTGCTACGGAGCGTCACGGTTTTTTCGATTGTTTTTTTATCACGATAAATTTTAAGCTTTACCTCATCTCCGGGATGTTTCCTTGCAATCAGCGATTGCAGTTCGTTCGAACTGCGGATATCCTTTCCATCAACGGCGAGGATTACATCACCTTCCCTGAGACCGGCGGATACTGCAGCGCCGTCATCTTCGACTTTTTCGATCAGCGCACCCTCGGGTTTTTCAAGACCGAGAGCTTTTGCCATCGTTTCATCGAATGATCGTATCAGTACTCCCAGATATCCCCTCCGGACTTTCCCTACCTTTATCAAATCCTCCGCAACGACCTTTGCAAGGTTAATCGGAATTGCAAATCCGTAGCCCGCGTTATATCCGTTCATGGATTGTATTGCAGTATTGATCCCTATCACTTCACCGGAGAGGTTTACCAGAGGTCCGCCGCTATTCCCGGGATTGATCGCCGCATCAGTCTGGATAAAATTCTCTATCCCTAAACTACCCACCTCACCCCGGTTGATGATTCCCACGGCCCTTCCGGTTGCGCTCACAATACCGGACGTCACCGTACCCTGCAGGCCAAGAGGATTCCCGATGGCAAGAACCATCTCGCCAATTTCGACATCGTCTGAATTTCCAAGCGGGGATGTCGACAAATCTTTTCTATCCACCTTTATCACGGCAAGATCGGTCGTGGGATCCGTACCGATGATTTTCGCTTTCGCCTTTCGCCCGTCGTTAAATGTCACCTCGATTTTCTTTTCGTCCGCATTCTCGACGACGTGGTTATTCGTCATGATGTATCCGTCCGGACTTATAACAAATCCGGAACCGCCTTCATATCGGGGTACCTCTTCCGTAGGTGTCTGCGGATTAAAAAAATGGAAAAAGTCGCGTAAGTCCTGCTGATCGGATTTCGAAGTGGAGCTCTTCATTACACTGATCGACACGACAGTAGGGGATACCGCCTTGCTGACATCGATAAACGCTTTGCTCAATGCTTTGTAATCGGGATTCTTAATCTGATTCACGCCGCCCAGGGTAACATTAGGGTCTCCCGCATAGCCGGGCGTAATCCCGGTAGTAAAATTCGAAACGAGAATTACACCAAAAATGACGCCGATAAAAATTAAGAAAAGAGCAGCTAACACTGATTTTTTTGACATATATATTCTCCTATTGTATGCTATGTAATTATACTTCCACGGAAATAAATTGTTGCACTAAGAAAATTAATTTTTTTTAAGCATCCTTCAGTAACTTCGCAAAAACACCCCTCGACTTCAGCTTATCCAGCTCCGGGATATGGAACCTGAGATAGCTCCAGAGGAATTTTTCAATTTCGAGTTTCAATTTCTCGCTGTATTTTAGCGCGACAACGGATGTCGCATCAGTACCGGAAAGCAGAGATAAAAAATCAACCGCTTCACCCGAAAGGATCATCGGATGCCGGCATCCGGTTCTGCACACACTGCAGACAATACTGCCCCGATCAAGGTCGAACACCACTTTATGCCGATCCGACGATTTAGTATTGTATGCCTTTCCGCATATGCCGCAGGAGTGCGCAGACATCCCGAATCCCAAAATCCGGGCAAAATTAAGTTCAAAATAATATAACAAATTCATCGGATTCTTAGTTGCATCATCCAGAGCCCGCAAAGTGTCTATGAGAACCGTGAAAAGAGCCGGAATCTGTTCATGCTGAGGTGTGAGCCGGTGAATAAGTTCGGCAGCCGTCATACCTACGGATATTTTTTCGATATCTTCCGATATATGCCGGAAGGGATGTATTGTGTCACAATGAGATACTGTTTGAATTTCTCTCCCTTCCCTGTGGTAGAACACGAGCGATACATAAGAAAGTGTATCGACGGGCGATCCGTAACGTTTCTTCAATAAACGCGCCCCCTTCACCATCCCCGTAATCTTTCCATGTGATTGGGTGAAAAAAGTCACAATCTTGCTCGACTCGCCGTACTTGATTGTCTTCAATACGACAGCTTCTGTTTTAACAATCACGCTCATTGAGGGATACTCAGACGATCGATGAAAAATCGAACGGCGGTTTGTGGATACCTCGGTCAGTAATGATCGCAGTTATGAGTGATGACGGAGTTCGATCAAATGCGGGATTATATACCTTAACGTTACCCGGCGCAGTTAAACAGCCGTGGAAAGCTCTGACTTCCTCAGGCGCACGTTCCTCGATCACAACATGCTCAGCTGATTGTATACCGGGATCCACGGTTGAAATCGGTGCAGCCACATAGAAAGGAACTCCATGATGCTTTGCCAGAACTGCAAGATTATACGTGCCGATTTTATTGACAACATCCCCATTAGCGGTGATGCGGTCGGCGCCTACTATAACCGCATCAATTTTCTTCTGCTGCATAAGAAATGCAGCCATGCTGTCAGTTATAAGCGTAACATTGAGACCGTGTTTCAGCAATTCCCACGCCGTCAGCCGGGCACCCTGAAGCAAGGGCCTCGTTTCATCCACGTATACTTTCACGTCTTTGCCCTGATCATACGCCGTCGTGATGATACTCTGTGCAGTTCCCGAACCGCCCGTTGCAAGAGCGCCGGTGTTGCAATGTGTCAGAATCGTCGGGGCGGGCGGTAAAATCTGCGCTCCGTTTATTCCGATTTTCCTGCACATCTCGCGATCTTCCATGTGGATTTTTTTCGCTTCATCTACGAGTCGTTCCTTAAGCTCTTCAATCGAGGAACAACTCGCAATAACAGTCTGCATCCTCAGCAGAGCCCATGAGAGATTGACTGCCGTAGGTCTCGTTGCACGAAGGTCATCTATAGTATGTGTCAGGTTGTTCACAAATTTTTGGAAATCAACTTCACGGGATCTGACAGCCGACAATGCCGCCGCATATGCCGCTGTAATGCCTAATAGTGGCGCACCACGGATTTTCAGGGCACAGATAGCTTGAGCAATAACCGCAACATCATCTGTTTGAATGTAGGATTCTTCCGAGGGAAGCTTTGTCTGATCGAGGAACCGGAAGGAATCACCGCACCATTCGACAGCGTTAATCATCGTCGATTATGCCTCAATTGATTCGTCAAATCT
>CAYGZY010000221.1:0-12488 GCA_964354485.1 uncultured Chlorobiaceae bacterium
AATATCAATCTTTGTATCCTAAAGGTGTTGAATCGCTTAAAGAAGCCGGTGACCGGTTGTTTACGTATTTTGTATTTCCAAAGTGTCATTGGCCGAGTATTAAATCAACGAATGTTATCGAATCAATATTTTCAAGTGTAAAGCTCCGTACTGATGCAGCTCGTAGAATCCATAGAAGAGATTCAGCAACATATTTGGTATATAAGCTTTTAATGGTTGCAGAAAGAAATCTAAATCGCATTCATGGCTTTAAACTTGTTGCACGAACTATCGAATATTTTAATAAAAACCAGTTAATCCTTAAGGTACGTCGTAATGCCGCTTAATTTATATTTACACAACATTTGACATTTACTCCGGTATTGCTTCCGGAATGTACTACTACCGCCTTGAAGCTGTGGATGTAGATAATCCCACAAACAGATTTGTGCAGCTGAGAAAGATGATACTGATTACGTAAGTTTGAATCCTTCTATCACAAGAGAACTTATACTCTTGAATTAACCTGGCCCAAACCTCCGACATTTTCTTGCTTAAATTCTGAGACAAATGTCGGAGGTTTTGGCATGATTGTTACTCTCCTTAATCCGCGATTTCACGTCTTAAAATTCACATCTTTTGAACTAACAATGATTTTTATTACTTTATCTCTGTTCCTACTTTCTTAACAATTTTGTATAGAACCGAGAAGCAGTGGATAAGGCATATTTACAGAAATTATCTTTGACAATGAGGATTTCCCCCGAGCAGGTTTTCCGTGAATATTGGGAAATGACGCTCCTTAAAGAACTGAGCGAAGAATCATGGAGCGTCTCATTGGGCTTTAAAGGCGGAACCGCCCTCAGATTAGCATACGGTTCACCGCGCTTTTCAGACGATATCGATTTTACTTTACTTCAATCACTCAAAGCAACAATACTTTTTACATGGGCAGATAAAATTTCAGGTAAATATAAACTTGAGATCACAGATAGCGTGGACAAACGCAATACGATTCTTGTTGAATTCCGCATCAGAAGTGTCGCTCTTCCTCAACCAGTGAAGCAAAAAATTGAAATCTCAAAAAGGATACCTCGGGATGAAAAAGAACTCTTTCAATTGAAACTCCTCTCGAGTCCCACAACCAATGCGCAGGTATTAATTTCTGTAGCATCGCTCGAGCTTATCTGGAAAGAAAAATTATCCGCAATGAAAGAACGGAGTGAACCGAGAGATATTTTCGATCTTTGGTATATCAGTCAGAAATTAAAGAAAAACATCCCTCAGGATCTTCCCAAAATCCCCTCCAGCACCTTAAGAATGACACTCAACCGGTATCTACCGTCGAATTACAAGAAAATTATTTCGGAGCTCGAAGATCTATGATGGAATTTTTAACTAGGTTGAAAAACATAGGAAAATTATATTACTCGATCTCAGACCTTATCAAAGTGACCGGATTAGCACGAGATTCCCTCTATGTTGCTCTATCCCGTTATGTTAAAAAGAAAGTGATAATCCGACTTACAGCGGGCATATATATTCTTCCTGAACAATATGATCGACTTGAAACGATCGCCAATGAACTCTACTCACCTTCATACTTATCATTTGAATCAGCCCTTTCATGGTATGGCATTATATCACAGGTACCATACTCACTAACATTCGCCACCACACGTAAAAGTTTACGCAGGTTACTCGCAGAAACACATGTTGAATACCGATCGATAAAAGCGCAACTTTTCACCGGCTACGAGAATAACGGCTCTATATTCATTGCGACACCGGAGAAAGCCATATTGGATTCACTTTACCTTGTATCATTTGGAAAATCAATGACGCAACTGAAAAATCCGGGTTTAAAGGAAGTGAATATCCAGAAAATGAAAAAACTCGCCAGAATATACCCCAAGAGAACTCAAGAGTTGATGTATCGCTTTTTAAAAAATTTTAATGCGTAATCTCCTCCGATCCGGCATTATTGAAAATCTTTTTGCATTTTCCTGCCCTATTGCGTATTATTAATCGCAACATGAACCATCTCAAATGAACACTGATAAGGGCGCCGAAGAAAAGACCGTCGTCACCAACCGTAAAGCCCTCCATGAGTACTTCGTTATCGATCGGTTCGAGACGGGGATCGCACTCAAAGGGACTGAAGTTAAATCTCTAAGACAAGGAACCGCTAACCTGCAGGACGGGTACGCGATGATTCGAAAAGGCGAAATCTGGCTCATCGGCATGCATATCAGTCCGTTCGAAAAAGGGAATATCAACAACCACGACCCTAAACGAGACCGGAAACTGCTCCTCCATAAACGGGAAATCCGCCGACTCATAGGAAGGGTAACCGAAAAAGGACTTACACTAATACCTCTGCGGATCTATTTCAAACATAACATTGCTAAAATTGAACTCGGACTTGCGCGCGGGAAAAAATCGTACGACAAACGAGCAGCAATTAAAAAAAGAGAGGTCGAAAGACAAATGCGGAGAGAAAAATTTTGAGTTCAATATCAAAAATAAAATACCTTTGGATTTTATCTAAATATTGAATATAATTACATCGATTTAAAAATATACCTCATACATACAGGTACCCACAAAACCATTACATCATAGGAGAAGTTTGAAGTGTACGTTCCAACAAAAATTTTCTTCACTAAGGGAGTCGGCCGTCATAAAGATTACCTGCAATCGTTTGAATTGGCACTGCGGGATGCCAAAATCGAGAAATGCAACCTGGTTACAGTATCAAGCATATTTCCACCCGGTTGCAAGAGAATTCCCACGGATGAGGGCCTTAAGCTCCTACAGGCAGGACAAATTACATTCGCAGTCATGGCACGGAACGCGACAAATGAACCTAACCGGCTGATCGCCGCATCAATCGGCGTAGCGCAGCCGGCCGACAACTCGATGTATGGTTATCTCTCGGAGCACCACCCGTTCGGTGAAACCGATGAACGTGCAGGCGACTACTCGGAAGATCTCGCAGCTACGATGCTGGCAACGACACTCGGACTCGAATTCGATCCCTACACGGCGTGGGACGAACGTGAAAAGCTGTTCAAGATGAGCGGCAAAATCGTTAAAACCTACAACGTGACACAATCTGCGGAAGGGGATAAAAACGGACTCTGGACTACCGTGTTTGCCTGCGCAATTCTCCTGCCATAAAAAGTCCATTGTGAATCTAATAATTGTAGAATGTGACCCGGACAATTCATATAATCTACCTGCTATAGAATTGCACCGCGTACAATATCAGAGATAACGGTTCATCCCCGGTTGGTATATATCAATTTCCGTAACAATGATAAAAGCGGTTAGAATTGTCGGGATGAAGGATGGAAGCCCAATCCCATCATGGAAGATGTTGATTAACCTTTGATGTGAGAGTACTCGTTGTAAACTTTTAAGACGCTTTCAACGTACGATACAGTTTGCCGCCAGCTCCCGAAATAACCGGAGCGCGGTTTGCCTTCCTCCCAAACAGATTTATGCAGTGTATAGTACCGCTTTGAAAGAAGCGGTAACATTTTCTCAATGATTTGCCAACTATTGGGATTCTCACCCATGTATGCTGCCAGATCCTGGGCATCATAGATGCGACCCGGACCCGCATTGTACGCAGCGAGTGTAAGAGAAATTTCATCCTGCGGATTTGTGCCCGAGAAAAGATTACGAAGCTGAGAAAAATAATATACACCGCTCCTGATGTTTTGCTCCGGCAGGTGGAGATTTTCCAGCTCAAGTTTCTCAGCCACTTCCATGTGGGTCACCGGCATCAACTGCATCAAACCGATTGCTCCCTTGCTGCTGACTAACTCATTATTGAACCGGGATTCCTGTCGGATTATCGCTAGGGTCAGACGAAAATCCACGCCGTACATATTGGAATATTGTTTTACCAATTCAATATGATCGAACTGATTGCCCTCGCGCAAGCGATTTTCTATCCCATCGCTCACAACTTCAATAAGTCCTTCATCCAACGGCGGCAGAGGTCTCCCTTCGATCAGTCTTGGTTCATTGATAAAGCCGGTAATCAAGAGGAAAAAAAGACTGAGTACGATCCAC
The DNA here is from genome assembly GCA_964354485.1 of uncultured Chlorobiaceae bacterium. GTDB lineage: Bacteria > Bacteroidota > Ignavibacteria > UBA10030 > SZUA-254 > CAYGXH01. The sequence goes on from CAYGZY010000221.1 coordinate 4,066, forward strand.
GTCGTCCGATGAAAATGTTTAATTCGTAACAAAGGTAATGTCTATTCCTTGTGATATTCCTGTTTTAAGTAAAAAGCGATTTTAATAACTATAAAACTATATTTCCTGCGAAAAAGTTTCCGGGCCTCCTCTTCATTTCCCTCTTTATGAAAATCAGAGAAGCCTTACTCTTTATTCACCGATTCAATTACTTCGATTCTTACCCGTGCAGTACCGGGTCCTATCATTCCAATCGACCTCGCTGCCTCAAGCGACAGGTCAATTACTCTGTTATCTTTAAACGGTCCGCGGTCGTTGATACGGACAACTACCGACATCCCATTACCGAGATTCGTGACCCTCACTCTCGTATTAAATGGCAGCGTCTGATGGGCCGCTGTCAGTGCATTCATGTCGTAAATCTCTCCGTTCGACGTCTTCCTCCCGTTAAATTCATCAGCGTAGTAGGAAGCAATACCCTCCTCCACTACTGATCCATCGACGGTTTTTGTCACGGGATACTTAACTGACGTAAACCGCGGTGATGCGACACATCCGCTCAGCAGAAGCGTACATATTACGCTCCCAATTGCAGCAAGAAGAATCCTCGTCACAGGTAATCTGACTTCTGCTTACGGCGAAGATAATCGACGATCTCTTTTACATCCTGTGACTGTCCCTTACGGCATACCAGGACGGCATCATCAGCCGCGATAACAATCAGATCCTCGACTCCGATTGTTGCAACGAATTTATCCCCCGCGTGGACATAACTGTTCTTTGTTCCCAGCAGGAACGCCTGACCCGTTACTGTATTTCCCTTATCGTCCTTCCCGGACATGCGAAAGACTTCGTCCCACGAGCCGACGTCACTCCATCCAAAATTACCCTTGATGACGTAGACATCACGGGATTTTTCCATCACACCATAATCTACGGAAATTCCACGAATCATCCGATAGGCAGTCTCCACGATGTTCTCATATTTTTCACTTCCTATCACTTTATCAATTTTGATAAGTTCCTGATACATTTCCGGCAAAAATCGCTCAATTTCTCTAAGTACCGCGTCCACGCGCCATACAAACATACCGCTGTTCCATAAAAAATCGCCGCTCTCGATGAATTTCTTTGCAATTTCAACACTAGGCTTCTCGGCGAATGTTTTAACATTGTACACGCCTTTATCGATGTACGGATTGCTCCCGTCCTTTTCGTCGATCACCTGAATATAACCGTAGCCGGTTTCTGGTCTCGTCGGCTGTATTCCAACGGTGATGAGCTTACCGGATTCATATGCAACCCAAATTGCGAGCCGCATGACTTTATAGAACTCTTCCTCTTTATGTATGATGTGATCGGCCGGCAGAACCACCATTACCGCTTCGGGATCCATGCGGCGAATGAAAAGACTTGCAAGTCCGATGCAGGGAGCCGTATTACGACCGAGTGGTTCTTCTATTATGTTCTCATCCGGAATCATGGGAATTTGCTTTACAACCGTGGATTTCTGAATCTTCGACGTTACAATCAGAATATTCTTCGGCTCGATGATATCACGGATGCGGTTTACGGTATTCTGGAGCATTGTTCCCTTTTCGACGATTTCCAGGAGCTGTTTTGGAGTTTTTTCCCGACTGCGAGGCCAGAATCTCGTTCCGGCGCCGCCGGCCATAATCAGGGCATATACATTTGGCATTGTTCCATTTCCTTATTTTAATGAAGAAATTTACGCGGCACACGAGCCGCAAGACCGGTAAGGAACTCGTATGCATTCGTTCCGCTTTTTAGTGCGAGATCCCATACCGAAATATTCTGGTCGCCGCTCGAACCGATCAGTACCACCTCATCTCCGACATGAACTTCAGCTTCGTGTCCAACGTTGACCATGATCTGATCCATGCAAACGACACCGACAACGGGAAAACGTTTTCCCCTTATGAGTACTTCGCCTATATTTGTCAATCCACGGCTGTATCCGTCACCATACCCGATCGGAACGGTCGCGACCCGTATCCGGTCTTTTGTGTAATATTTCCTTCCGTAGCTTATGCTCGTCCCCAGAGCCAATTCCTTCAGGAAGACAACATTTGATTTGAGAGTCAATATCGGCTCCACGGGAAAACGTTCCGACGTTTCCTGTGACGGATAGACACCATAGAGTATAATCCCGGGCCTCACCATCGTAAAATAGGTATCCGGTGAATCGAGTATTGCCCCGCTGCTGGCGAAATGAATTTCGGGGATATGAATGCCCGCCGATTGTACTTTCTGGAGAAGTTCCGTGAAACGATTCAGCTGATTCTTCACAAAAGATTTATCGCGTTCGTCGGATGTAGCAAAGTGACTGTAAATTCCCAGCACATCAATATGCGGCATTCTCGAAACCCGTTCAACGAACGGCAGGGCTGTCTCTGCATGCACGCCTATACGCTCCATACCTGTATCAATTTTTAGATGAACGCGGGCTTTCATACGGTTTTCCCGCTGAACTTCCTGCTCGATACGTTCGGCGATCTCAATCGATGATACGGTTATTTCAAGATTGTTTTCAAGAAACTCACTTACCTGGCTCCCCAATACGCCGCCGAGAACAAGTATGGGCGCCGTAATTCCTTCCTGACGAAGGATGATACCCTCTTCGAGAAATCCAACACCGAGGTAATCGATGCCGTTGCTGACGAGCGCCTTCGAGATTTCGACTAGCCCATGGCCGTATGCATTTGCTTTCACTATACCCATGATTTTTACACCGGGAGAGATCGCCCGTTTTACTTCATTAAGATTATTCCGGAGCTTATTCAGATCAATCTCTGCATGTGTTAAGCGCATAGGGTACGATCGACTTTCCTTTCTCTTTACGGTCAAACGAAAAGCCCACACCGACTGCTCGGTCGGGTGGGCTTCTTTAATTTCGTCTTTGATTTTTTATTGTTTTTGAGCAATTCGAATACGATTGAGCGCACGCTGGAGCGCCTGCTGTGTTTCGTGCAATTCAATATCGTTTAATTTTTCACCGATTTTCTGCCGCGCCCGGTCACGCGCTGTCTGAGCGCGCTCCGTGTCAATCTCAGCGGCTCTTTCGGCGTTTTCAGCGAGCAGTGTCACACGATTATCGAGTACATTAACGAATCCGCCGCTCGTTGCAAACCGAAGTTCACTGCCATCCGGCTTCAGAATCTTTACTGCACCGATACCTATTTCTGCGAGAAGAGGAGCATGGTTATACAAGACCTGAAATCCACCCATCACTCCGGGTGCGCTGAAACTGACGACTTCACCGTCGAAGATCACTTTTGTGGGCGTTACGATTTCAAGTCTGAACGACTTATCAGCCACGTTGTTCTCCTACGTTCCCTCTTTCTGATAACGTTCGACAACCTCATCGATGGTTCCCGCCATGTAGAACATTTGTTCAGGGATATGATCAAACTCACCTTCAATGATTCCCTCGAATCCACGGATTGTATCGGTCAGCTTGACGTACCTACCCGGCCTGCCGGTGAACTCTTCGGCTACGAAAAATGGTTGAGAGAGAAATTTCTGAATCTTCCTCGCTCGTGCGACACTGAGCTTATCATCATCGGAGAGTTCATCCATGCCGAGGATATTGATTATGTCCTGTAAATCTTTGTAGGTCTGGAGAATTTCTTTTACACGCTTCGCGACCCTATAGTGTTCTTCACCGACGATACCCGGGTCGAGAATTCTGGATGTCGAATCGAGGGGATCTACAGCCGGATAAATACCGAGGTCGGAAATCTGCCGGCTCAGAACTGTAGTTGCATCAAGGTGACTAAATGTCGTAGCAGGCGCAGGATCAGTTAGATCATCAGCCGGGACATAGATCGCCTGAACTGACGTAATCGATCCTTTTTTTGTGGAAGCGATCCGTTCCTGCAATTCCCCCATCTCTGTGCCGAGTGTTGGCTGGTAGCCGACAGCCGAAGGCATCCGTCCGAGAAGCGCAGACACTTCCGATCCTGCCTGGACAAAACGGAAGATATTATCAATGAAGAGCAGAACGTCTTTCCCTTCTTCATCGCGGAAATATTCAGCCATGGTCAGCGCCGTGAGTCCTACTCGCTGACGGGCTCCGGGCGGTTCGTTCATTTGCCCGAACACCAGCGCAGTTTTATCCAAGACACCCGACTGCTTCATCTCGATCCAAAGGTCGTTCCCTTCACGGGTTCGTTCACCTACGCCTCCAAAAACTGAATATCCGCCGTGGTGTTTAGCTATATTGTGGATCAATTCCATGATAATGACAGTCTTTCCGACACCGGCCCCGCCGAAAAGCCCTGTTTTTCCGCCTTTTGAATATGGTTCGAGCAAATCAATGACTTTAATTCCCGTTTCGAACATCTCTCTTCTCGTGCTCAGAGACTCAAATGGCGGGGGCGGACGGTGAATTGAATATTTTTTCTGACTTTCGATAGGACCCAGTCCGTCTATACCCTTACCGATAACATTAATCAGCCGGCCGAGTGTATTTGGTCCAACCGGTACCTCAATCGTGGTCCCCAGATCATATGCCTTCATACCGCGGACCAAACCGTCGGTGGAGTCCATGGCAACTGTACGAACACGGTCTTCACCTAAATGCTGTTGGACTTCGCAGATAAGTTCATCCTCCTGCCCTTCAAAATTTTTTCGGGGAATTTTTACGGCGTTCAAAATTGCGGGCAATTTTCCACCCGAAAAACCTATATCTATGACAGGTCCAATTACCTGTATAATATTACCTTCATTCATGAAAATCTGCAATTTCGTGAGAATATAACACTTAGTATTTGAAAAATCTGAAGTGACTCTAAAAAGAATTGGGTAAATATATGAAAATTAGCAGAGATAAGCAATTTGAGAATTCCGGAAAAATTGATATAATTAGACTGAATTATCTATGAAACAGCAAATGAATATTAATCAACAGAGCAGCTATTCAGAGAAAGTTGTCCTTTTCATCATCCTCACTGTTGCAGTCGTCCTCCGGGTAGTAAATCTCAACTGGGGACTACCGGACCTCTACGAAGAAGCAACGCCACTGAGGATCGCACTGGGTTTTTTAAACGCAGGGGGTGATGGGTTCATTTTCAACCCCCATTTTTTTAATTATCCTGCACTCACGTTCTATGTCCAGTTCATAGTCCAACTTTTTCACTACCTCATCGGACACGTGGCTGGTCTTTATCCGACACTGCAGGCGTTCAGTACCACCGTGACACCGCTGGCGATCGTTGCACGACTGACCAGTGTTCTGTTCGATACGGGCACCGTTTTTGTTGTTTATCTCTTCACAAAAGAATTAATCGACAGCCGGACAGCACTCCTCGCCGCACTTCTGAGCGCAGTCAACCCGCTCCAGATACAGCATGCGCATTTTATTGAAGTGGATACACCGCTGACATTTTTCTGTATGCTGGCACTTTTATTCATTTTCCGCATGTACCGGCAACCCGCAACGAAATGGTATCTACTCGCGGGCGTTTCCATCGGACTCGCTGCTGCAACAAAATATACAGGCGCATTCCTTTTGCCGGTTCTCATCGCAGTCCATGCCATGAGATCGACATCACTGCTCGGTGTAATTGACTCTTTTCGTGATGTCCGAGTCTACAAATCGCTCATTGCATCTGTAATCGTCTTCTTGCTGTTCAATCCTTACATCATTCTGAATTTCCAGGAATTCAGAAAGGACTTCTCTTTCGAACAGTTCCACGTCACTTACGGACACCTGGGAATCGACCCATCACAGAGTGCGTTAACGTTCTACCTCGGAGAAATCATTCATTCGGTTTTTGGAATTGCATTGAGCGTGATCATCGCAGGAACGGTCATATCATATTTTATTAAGTTTCAAAAAATCCGAATTCTTTTACTGCTTTTTCCCGTATTGTACTTCACCGTTGTCGCAACATGGGAAATGCGGGCAGACCGCTACATCCTTCCGATTATTCCGATCCTTGGTATTATTGCCGCGGAAGGAATTTTGAGTTTGTACAATTGGTTTCATTCGCGCTTAGCGAGTAAGTCAGCATCGCAGCCTGGATTTAAGCGATACGAAAATATCATCTTTGGTCTGGCAGTTTGTGCATGTCTCATTCAGCCGGGGATTTCGACCACTAAATTTCTCGCCTCATTCACCCTCCCTGACACTCGTGCGGTTACAAAAACGTGGATTCAGAAAAATATTCCATCCGGATCAGTAGTTGCGACCGGACCCTATGGAGTGGAGCTGCCAGACAGTTTATATTGGACTTTTTCGATCCCATTTCTTGCCGTCGAGTGTGAGCGTGTTGCGCCATTCTATGATACAAGGTGGTATGAAGATGTTGATCTCCTCATCACATCATCGTTTGATCGTGACAGGTATTTCAAGGAGCCGGAGAAGTATGCAAAATTTCTCCCGTTTTATGATTCACTCAGAACAAAATGGAGGCTTCTTTCTGCGATCGAACCGGAAGAGCGTCAAAACGGGCCGTCATTCTGGCTCTATTCATTTCCCGATTCGCTTCGCCGTAAGTCTCTCGATTCCCTCCTTTTCCAGCGGCTCTATCAATTTCCGGAAAGTACGCGCATAAGTTTGTTTTTAAGCGAACTGGGCGATATAGAATTCCATAAGGGAAAATTAGAAAAGAGCGAGCAGGTAATTAAAGAAATTCTAAGTGTCGAGATCAATAATTATCCTCTCCGCAACCGGCTCGCACAAGTCATGTATAACCTCGGGAACTACACGGGCGCGCTGAATCAACTCCAGGTCTCCATACAGGCAAATCCAAATCAGGCTGAGGTTCTTGCTCTGGCGGGAAGCGCGCTCATCCGTATCAATCAGGGTGGAGCTGCAGAAGGAATACTGCAAAGATCGATTCAGCTGAACTCCTCACTGGAACTCCCCTACGAGGAGCTGATACAACTCTACCGAAACATGCAGAGTAAAGAAAAATTGCTCGATATACTCCAGAGGTATCTCAGGATATTACCGCCTGAGGGAGAGCGGACGTCAGCGGTGAGATCTCTCATTCAACAAGTTGAGCAATTACCGTAAGCATTAAATTCCTAAACTAAGTTCCTGCATATCGTAATCCGAGCGCAGGAATCAATATACTTCAGCTACTCTGTACCGGAGAATTGATTTGGCTATTGGACAAAAAAATGATAATTTTACATAATTGTTTGAAAATAAATTAGTAATCCACTGACAGGCTATGCGTACATCGGCGATCATAAAGTTCTACAATGACAACAAATCTCTTTTGTTGATTCTGCTTGCAGGAATTATCCTCCGTTTGTGGCAAATTAACTGGGGACTCCCTGAGCTATGGGAGGAAGCCACACCGCTCACGGTATCGTGGAAATTCTGGAGCTGGGGAAAGCCGGGTTTCGACTTCAATCCGCATTTTTTCAATTATCCGGCTCTCACTTTCTACATCCAGTTCATCGCGCAGGCGATACACTATATAGTCGGAAACCTCATCGGGATTTATCCCAGTCTCGATTCATTCGGCGTGAGCCCAGCACCGCTTATTATTACCGCCAGATTAGTTGATGTGATATTCGATTTCCTGACCATCATCGTCGTATACAGAATTGCAAAAGAAGTATGGAATAAAAAGACCGGAATCATAGCGGCGCTCCTCCTTGCGGTCAATCCCCTGCATGTGAGTCTGGCTCATCAGATACAAGTCGATACCATTCTAACGTTCTTCTGCGCTCTCTCATTTCTATACATCGTGCGGGTATATAATTCGGGAGAACGCAAGTGGTATCTCCTTGCCGGATTGTTCATCGCCCTGGCGGCGTCTTCAAAGTACACAGGCGCCTTCCTCCTCTTTCCACTTCTCGGGGCGCACCTGCTACGCTCAGGTACATTGCGGGAGTCACTACAAACTTTAAATCATCCGCCTCTTTATACGTCGATTCTGCTCGGCGCTCTCGTTTTTCTATGTATTAATCCATTCATCATTATCAGTGCAGGTGAATTTCAGCAGGATTTCTCGTATGAACAGGCACACATCGCCGCAGGTCATCTTGGTGTCGTCGCATCGAAGAGTACATTTGACTTCTATTTCTTTCACGCACTGCCATCGGCTATGGGTATTGCCGGTATGATCGTCAGTATCGGAGCCATTATACTTTGCTTCACTCGGAAAAGCAAGCGAGAGATAGTGGTAGGGCTCTTTCCCATCATTTACTTAATAATTATCTCCACATGGGAGATGAGAGCTGAGCGGTACATCCTACCGATAATTCCATTCCTCATACTCTTCACTGCGGCCGGAGTATCGCTTATTGCCGATTTAATAATGAAAATACTACGGCAATCTCCAGAGCCGAATAGCGGTCAATCACGTGAAAAGATTACTTATGTAGCAGTCACTGCTCTCCTCGTTCTCCAGCCGCTTTACAGGAGTTCAGCACATCTTTACGAATTGGGGCTTCCCGAC
>CAYGZY010000222.1:0-4362 GCA_964354485.1 uncultured Chlorobiaceae bacterium
CATCGCTGTAACTATGTTTGCGAGCTTTTCCGAAAGTCAATGCTCCGATTACTTCACTACCAGCTCTCATCGGGACAACGAGAATCGAGTTGATGCCGAGTTCCTTCAGCTTTGGCTCAATAGTAGGACCTTTACTTGGTAGCGATGCGATATCCCCGATAAATACTGCCTGCTTGCGAATTACCCACCCCGAGATCCCTTCTTCTATCGGAAAATGTCGGTGATCGAGTTCCTGTGTACCCGCAATATTTGAGAAAACGTGAACGTCGTAATGGATTTTGGCAGGGTTCAGGAGACTTGCAAAACAGATGTCGTAATCGAACAAACACCGCAATTCCGACTCAATCACGTTCAGAATATCTTCTTTCGTCCTCTTCGTACCGATCTGATTTATGACCTCATGGAGTGAGTTCATTTTTTTCAGGATGTCCGCATCCGCGGCCAATCGACCCTGTACTTTCCTTTTAACGGATTCAGCCTGCCGTGTCTTGTCGTTCAGCGTTGTACTTTTTTTTGTCACGTTCGCCTCATCGGTTTTTGTTTTACAGCAGTATGATGCACAACTTCACCGAATATAAACGGCTTTTCCCCTTTTATGCGGAGACTTTCCATAATTTTATTACAGCCATTCTCTGCAACTATCATCACAAGACCGATACCCAGATTGAAAACGCGCCGCATGTCGTCTTCGGGAACATTACCGATCTTTTGTATTAATCCGAAAATCGGCGGACGTTCCCATGCACGCCAATCGATCCTCAGAGAAGATCCTTTTGGAATCACCCGCTTTGTATTCCCGACAATTCCCCCGCCTGTAATGTGAGCGAAAGCATGTACTGCAGGAGAGGCAGAAACAAGCGTCACCGGTTTTAAATACGATCGATGCATGGTGAGCAGGGCTTCACCCAGACTCATTCCCAAAGCATCAACAAAATCATCGACTTCATACCGTTCGAAGAGTACGGTGCGGGCGAGCGAATACCCGTTTGTATGCAGACCTGTGGATGGCAAGCCAATGAGAAGATCGCCTGCCTTCACCTTCTTACCGTCGTAAATTCTTTTTTTATCAACTACACCGACGATCATCCCGGCAATGTCATACTCATCCTCGCGGTAAACACCGGGCATCTCCGCCGTTTCTCCTCCTATTAAAGAACAATTATTTTCCCTGCAAGCCTTCACAAATCCATCTATGATTAATTCAGCAACCTGTGTTTTTAATTTTCCGGTAGCAAAGTAATCCAAAAAAAATAGCGGCTGTGCACCACAAACAGCGATATCATTAACACAATGATTCACCAAATCCTGTCCGATCGTATCATGCTTATCCATCAAATAGGCAATCTTGACTTTGGTACCTACGCCATCGACGCTGGCAACGAGCACCGGTTCCTTAATACGGGGGAACTTTCCATCGAAAAATGCGCCGAAAGCACCAATATCCGCCAGTACTGCGTTCGAAAAGGTGCTCCGGACCTTACTCTTGATCTGCTGGATAAACTTGTCACCGGCATCAATATTTACACCTGCTTTGGCGTATGTTGTCACATTCATCCTAGATAGAAATTCATAATATACAATGGGGAATATAAAGATTTTTTATTAAATAATACAAATATCTGCGAAAATATTCATAACTATTGCATAAATCACCAATTTTAAGTAAATTTTAAAGGTAATTATTAAAGAAAATGACGAAGTCCTTAAGAATACATAACACTCACACGGAGATCGGTGTTGGAAAAATTCTCTGCCTCGGCAGAAATTATGCGGAACATGTCAAGGAGATGAATGTACAATTTCCCGAAGACCCGGTCATTTTTCTGAAACCCACCTCTTCCCTTGTTAGAAACGGGGAAGCTGTATTTTATCCGCCCATCTCCCAGAACATGCAACACGAAGTGGAGCTCGTTGTCGTTATCGGAAAAACCGGAAAGAACATTTCAGAAGCCGTTGCTCACGATTACATCCTGGGATATGCAGTCGGTTTGGACATGACTTTGAGGGACATTCAGGCGAAGGCAAAAAAAGAAGGGCTCCCCTGGACTGTAGCGAAAGGCTTCGATTCTTCGGCGCCGGTTTCCGATATCGTCCCGAAAGAAATAATCGCCGATCCCGGCAATCTCACCATCACTTGTAAGGTGAACGGCTCCCTCCGCCAAAGCAGTTCAACAAAGAACATGATCATGCCGGTCAACAGGATAGTAGCATATCTATCATCAATTTTTGTGCTCGAACCGGGGGACCTGATATTTACCGGGACACCTGAAGGCGTCGGACCGGTGAAAATCGGAGACGTTATTGAGGCTGAAATCACAGGGTTAATTAAAACTTCCCATCACATACTCGCATACTGAATAATTATGAGCTTACGATATATACTCATCTTCGTTTTTGTCTGGTTGGGAAATATTTCATTTACACCGCTGGATACTGATAAGAAGGATAACAATCCGATCAATTCGAACTCAGCGGACTACAATGAGACACTTAAGAAATATCTGCACAACTATATATGGCCGACCGAGGCAAGTGAAAAAGTAACATCATCCTTCGGCGAATACCGTACTGCACATTTTCACGCCGGCATCGACATAAGTACGAACGGAAAAACGGGATTCAGAGTTTTTGCTGTCGCTGATGGTTATATCGACAGGATTCGTATACAGGCAAATGGATACGGTAAGATGATTTTTCTGAAACATCGGGATGGATTTTACAGTACATATGCACACCTTAGCAGATTTTCCGAAGCCGTTGAGGAAGTTGCGCACCAGGAGCAGTTACGTTCGGAAACATATCAAATTGACCTCCTGCTCGATTCATTGCGTTTACCCGTAAGACAGGGCGATGTGATAGCATATACCGGTGATACCGGTTTTGGACCTCCCCACCTTCATTTTGAACTCCGTGATCCGTTCTTCAATCCGGTTAATCCTTTACTGGGAAATGCATTCGCCGTTGATGACCAGATCAGACCTACAATCCGACGGCTGATGATACAACCGCTTTCCTACTTTTCGACGGTAGACGGCCGTAAAGAAGCCAGGTATTTCAGCCGTTTCCCACGGTACAACCGGACCGTAAAAATTCCTCAGCAGATTAAGATCCACGGTCAGATCGGCATCGGAGTCGATGTCACGGATAAATCCGACGGGACATGGTCGAAAAATGGAATTCACCGTATTGAGCTTTACCTCGACGACAGTCTCTGTTATTCCATGGAACTCAATTCTATACCGTACAATGCAACTAATCAGATTGATATTCACTACGATCTGCCTTCTATAATCGACGGATACGGTCGATATCAGAAGCTGTACATCGAAAGAGGAAACTCGCTTCCGTTCTACAATCCCAAGCCGGAAGGCAGCGGAATTATCAATACGGAGAGCATTTCTGAAGGAACGCACAGTTATCGGATTGTATGTTTTGATATTGCCGATAATACGACGGAGCTGAATGGTATCTTTTTTGCGAACCACAGACCGGAGATACACTTTGAATCATTTAATGCGACGACGTTGAGGCTCTCGACCGAAAGGGCCGTGTCGTTCTCAAAATTCCTTCTTCATGGAAAACGGACGTACCAGCCGTCGTGGCAAATCCACACCCTAACAAAAGATCGATTCAAAACCGAGGGTACAACAGTGGTATTGCCTGTAAATACGAAGCCGTACGATGTATTAAAAATTATCGGTATCACCGAATCGGGTTCGGAATCAGAGCCTCTTTACCATTTCATCAAAAAACCAAACGGCCCTGAACGTACGGTTCATACCGATTTGAAATTTCTTGAGGGAGAGATTGAATTAATCCTGACAACACCGGGTATTTTCACAGAACCTCCTGATGTCACTCTACGTGAAGGTCATTCTTCACGGAAGATCCCGGTTAAACCGATAGATCTCAATAAGTACACAGGAGTCTTTTTTCCATCTTTCTCACACCAGGGAAATCGGACTATCGCTGTAGAAGCTGAGGTGAACGGAAAACATGTGTACGCTGGCAGGGACGTTACGCTGTATTCGATTCCCGCGAACGGAAAAGGTACATTCACGATTCCTGAAGAAGATATTATTATTTCTTATGACTCCGCGGCTGTATATAAACCTGCATACTTCAATCTCAAGAAGGAAACGGACGGCACGGTCGCGACCTACTCTCCCGAGCCAAAAGATATCCTTCTGAATAATGGTATAACCGTTTCAATTCCCGTAGGCAGCGGTGATAACGGAAGCCCGATCGGATTGTACCACCGCGCGTCCGGAGGGTGGGTTTTTCAGACGGCTGAACGGTCAGGCGGGGGAAGATATTTGTCGGCCAGAATAACCCGTATGCTTGGCGAATTTGCCGTTTTCC
>CAYGZY010000223.1:0-5734 GCA_964354485.1 uncultured Chlorobiaceae bacterium
AGGCAGAGTCGACGAAGGAGAGAGATTTTTCAAAAAGCTCGCGGTTTTGTGTCTGTACGGCATATGTCCGTGCATAGTACACATAAGGAAGCAGGAAGTTTTTTCCGCTCAATGTAAAACTGTTTTCAAAGTATTGTCTCGACTGCAGAGTATCGCCGCCCAGCAGTTGAGGACGGCTTCCATATATTGTACCGAGGAAAAAATATGCTCCGCCGAAGTAGAATGCGGAATCGGCTGCGACGACGTATTTCATCATAGCTTCAACCCGCGGTAAATCGGCAATGGCATCAGGATCGGTAAGGTTCAGGCTGACGTAGCTTCCCCATCCGATTGCAGTCCAGAAGATCGCAGGGACATTATCACGGTCAAGCGTCATGAGCGTTGCTTGAAATTCCTCAGGTCCCTTTTTTAATGACTTGGCAAATTGCGGATTCCGGTTGAGAATTTGCATACCATAATCCATCCCGCGCCGGTATAGGAGGGAAGCTCGTTGAGGATCTTCATCTTCGACGAATCCCAGTGCGAAACTTGAGTATCCCATGCATGCGAGGAGAAGATAATGATCGTTCTTGGGCTTGCTGCGCAGGATCGTCTCGAGGAGCTTCAGGTTCGAAGCAATGCTCGTCTCGGCAATTTTAAGATCCGACTCTTCGTTAAGCACTGTAAATCCGTCATCGAGGAGACTGCCGAGGGAATTCACCGCGATCTGTTGAAGACAGCCCGAGAGCGGGAGGATGAGCAAAAGAATGATAAATGATCGAAATTTCATGGTTTTAATATACAAAAAGTTCGTTTGAAGTGAAAGTACCGATTTTTTGGAAGTTACCGTAAAATGTATTAAATATATTTTAGTAACTTTGCATTGTGTTCTATTTTCTTGGATTGTGATAACGGCTTTTGCCATGAAGATTTTAGTCGTAGAAGACGAAAAGAAGGTTGCGAAATTTCTCCAGCAGGGACTTGAAGAAGAGCATTACAGTGTGGATGTCGCTTCGGACGGTGAAACTGCCCTCCGGCGCGTTTCCTCCAGCAACTACGATCTCATACTCCTCGATATACTCCTTCCACAGAAAGACGGGATCACTATTCTCAGAGAAATGCGGGCGGCAGGCATAGATACTCCCGTTCTGATGCTTACTGCGAAGAGCGCAATAGAGGATAAAGTTGAAGGATTGGACAGCGGAGCCGATGACTATCTGACGAAACCATTTTCGTTTACAGAATTACTGGCACGTATCCGCTCTATTTTCAGACGCGGCGGTGCGGAGAAATCGGCAACCCTTACCGTTGCGGATCTGAAGCTGGATATGGTCGCTCACAGAGCTACGCGTGCTGATAAGGTTATTGAACTGACAAAGAGGGAATACGCGCTACTCGAATATTTCATGAAGAACGTCAATCGTGTCCTCACGAGAACTCTCATATCCGAACACATATGGAATTACAACTTCGATACCGGGACGAACGTAATCGATGTCTACATTAATCACATTCGCAGTAAAATTGACGATGGATTTGAGAAAAAACTGCTCCATACTGTGCGGGGTGTCGGTTATATATTGAAGGGAGAATAGCATGTTCCGTTTTTTCAAGTCGATACGTGTCATCCTGACCGGATGGTACTCGCTCGTCCTTCTCACAACGCTCATCGCTTTCGGAATATTTTCGTACACATACACCCGGCAGAAACTGTCGGAAAACCTTGACCTTTCGCTGAGCAATGAAGTCAGATGGGTGAAAACCTTCATTGAGCCAAAAGCATCCAGGGTAAAGCCGAGTAAGAGATTTACGGTAAGAAAAAATGCCAAATCCTCCAAGGATACGGTCTCAACTATTGAGAAGGACAGCGCGGAGATTGCGGCGGCAGACAACGAAATCTGGAGTCAGATTTATGAACATGCGCTTCTCAATCCCAAGAAGACTCTGATTGAAGTAACTGACAAGAAAGGTATGATCATATTCCGGACGTTTACCGTCGGGGAGGAAAGCCTCATGATCAGCGAGGCGCCGCTCAATGAGATCCGTATGAGTACCGTAAGGAATGAACGTGGGGAGAATCTGCGGGTCGCTTCCACATCCACCCGTAACATGCAGATTTATGCGGCTTATCCGCTTGCAGAACTCCGGGAAGTGCTCGACAACCTCTTTTCGATATTCCTGATACTTGTACCGATTGCACTCGCACTCTCCGTCATCGGCGGGTGGTTCCTTGCATATATTTCATTGAAGCCTGTTGACGATGTCACTAAGAGAGTACAACAAATAACGGCTCAAAACCTGGATCAGCAAATTCCTCAGCGTGATGTCAACGACGAGATCGGGAGACTGATCTCAACGTTCAACAGTATGATCAGAAGACTTCGCAATTCATTCGAGCAGGTTCGGCAGTTTTCCATCGATGCTTCCCATGAACTGCGGACACCTCTAACGATTATACGCGGCGAGGTCGAGCTTACTCTCCAAAGCCCCAGGTCTGAGGCGGAATACCGGAGAATTCTCGTGAGTAATCTCGAAGAAGTCATACGGCTCTCAACTATAGTTGAGAACCTGCTTATCCTTACTAAGGCGGAAATGGGCAAGCAGGAGATTGTATTTACGGAAAAAGTTGACCTTCAGGATCTGCTGCAGGGATTGTACGAGGATGGAGAAATCATCGCAGAGAAAAAGCATATACGGATCGAATTGGTGAAGAATGAGCCTGCGACGGTTTTGGGAGATACCGTTCGTCTGCGTCAGTTAATGCTGAATCTGCTCGACAATGCGATAAAGTATACTCCGAAACAAGGGAAAGTTTCCCTCCTTCCTGAATGCGAGAACGGTTATGCGAAGCTCTCGGTGCAGGACAACGGCATCGGCATCCCGAAAGAGGAACAGGGGAAAATATTCGATCGGTTCTATCGCATCGATAAGGCGAGATCACGTGACCTGGGTGGAACCGGGCTTGGGCTTTCTATCGCGAAGTTAATTGCGGAACAGCACAGCGGAAGAATCGAAGTCGAGAGTGAACTCCATAGCGGCAGTACATTTTTAGTCTACCTTCCTCTCCAATCTCTGTCGTCTGCGGATCCCACCAAGCAAAATCAGATGTCAGCACCCAGTGAGAAATAGTAATGGGGTAACGAGAATCCCCGGAGGTCGAATGCCCAGGCTACGTCCATCTTCAGGAGGAATCCGAGCAGTATCATGCGGACGCCGTACCCCGTGCCTGCGAGAAGGTCCCGCATGTAGGTTTCGCCGGCAGTATCTTTTGCGAAGGCTTTGAAATCTTTTCTGTGTGTCCATGCACCGGCCATATCAAAGAAGAAAACACCGCCGAAACTCTGGAGGAAAACCGGCAGGGGACCCGCCGCAAAGTAACCGAAGAGCGGAAACCGGAGCTCCGTATTGAATAAGCCGTACTTTGTCCCCATCCGTTCGCCGAAATCGTAACCGCGCAGAGGAACACCCATTGTGAGAAAGACGAAGTCTTCGGCATTTTCTATTGGGATACGGTCATTTTCAAAACGCCGGTTGATCCAGTTGTCGACCCCGCCGATGACGAATCGTTGGGGATCTTTGCCGAAACTTCCCCCGCCTGCAAGACGCAGAGCGAGAGTGTAATTCTTGCCGAGTTTATAGTAGCGGCGGTAATCTGCCGTTAGAGTATAAAAACTCAATCCTTTATCGGAAAGTTTAGGACTTCCTATCGCACTGAGGTTGTAGCGTTCGCCGGTCGCAGGTGCAATGAGACCCCACAGACTGTTGTCATGGACGTAACTCAGTGTCGGGAAGAAGAGGGTCCGGTTTTGCGAAGCCTCCGCAGCAGCGCTGAGGTTGTCACGTGAAATATTGTACCATGAAAGATTAAATTCGAGCCGCTTGAATCTATTGATCGGGTAAAGTGTCATGAGCGTAGCGCCGTAATTCCTGAACCGGTAGTAGAAAATATTACCGTAGACATCCTCAATATTCAGAAATCGTACGCTGTGGAATCCCTGAATACCGTAATCGATTCTCTTCGGGAGGTAAAGATAGGCGAACGCATAGTCGCTGTTTTTCAGATCGATGATCATGTCGAGGAATACAAAAATTTGGTGATCCCCCAGCATGTCGCTGAATGCCATGATAGTGGATCCCTGCACGCCCCAGAACGTATTGTATCCTGCGCTTCCGTAGATGATGTCGGGAGAAAAATTCAGCTTGTAATTATTGACCTTATAGTTGCCCTCGTCGTCGAGATTACCGGTGATCGCAGTTATTTGTGTACTGTCCGGTTTTTTGTCCGTTTTTTCACCCCGCAGATCTTTGAAAACGAATTTACTATAATCCATGGACTTGGCCTCGCGGGCGGTTCTGGTAGAATCGGATTCTTTCAGGCGGATGGTGACACCCTCTCGTAATTTATATTCCATTTCGCGCGGGGCCGTCTTTCCCGTGGTATCTTCTCTCATTGTAAGGCGACGGAAATATTCTGTCTGTTCGAGTGCTGTTGTGTCGGTTATTCCATCAAGCGGATTTCGCATGAGGAACATGTCAAATCCGGCTTTATGGAGGGAGCTGAACGCAAGTTTTGATGCATCACGGGACAAAGTCAACTGATAAACACCGCTGAGTGAATTTGTCAGCGGAAAGATTTTATTGCTGTCAAGTTGGTGTACATAGATATTGTTGATGCCGTTCATGTCAGAAATAAAGAGGAGGTGCTTTCCATCGGATGCGCAAACCGGCGAGGTTTCATCACTCATCGGTAGGTCTGTCAGGCGTGTGATCGTTTGCGTCGCGATTTCGAGCCGGTAAATATCAAGCTGTCGGAAATCATGATTGTGCATTTTAAACCGGGAAGATACCAAACGCGGTACTATGTTATCCCGCCTGTCAGACGAGAAGTAGATGGATCTGCCATCTGCCGACCAGGCAGGATCGGAATCGCTGAAAATATCGTCTGTTAGATTTGTGAGCACGCCGGAATCGAGATCGTAAGTGAATAAATCCGATTTGCTGTTGCGCATGCCGATGAATGCCAGAATTCCGCGCCCATTGCCGGAATCTTGTGTACCGGCAGACCAATCGACTCCGGAAATGCCGTCGAGGCCGAATTCTAGTTTCTCCTCATCTCCCGTGCCGATGTCGATGATAAAAATCGCATCTTCACGCCCGCTCTTCGCAGCTAGAGCGATTGCCTTCCCGTCCGGCGACCAGCTCATACCCGGTGTGAGTAGGTGAAGTTCTTCGAAGTCGGGGGTTCTCTGGCCCTTAACCGCTTTTTCCAGAATTTTCCCTTCTACAGCATCCATGATGAAGACATCGAAGTAATCATCCCTGTTTGAAATAAATGCAATCCTGTCGCCTTGTGGCGAGATTGTCGGACTCGTATTATAAAAGCTTCCGTCTTTTGTGTGATCGGTCAGTTTCCTTGCATAATCCGAAGGTTCCTTCCTCTTTGCGATATCGGGCCAGTACATAACTTTTTGTTCCTTCTGCCACCGCTCCGATAATTCTTCGACAGTCAGACCGATTGCGCTACGAAAACCCTGCTCAACGCTCCGGGAACCTTTGACTCTGTTCAGAATCTCTGAGATTTTCTGCTCTCCGTATTTACCCGCGATATAGTACCAAACCGATTGCCCTCCGCGGTAGGCAAAATATCCGTACAGCTGATTAATCGACGGGAGGTATTCGTGGATTGTCGCATCCCGTATGAACATGTCTGAATTTGTATCCCATGTCAGAGCCTCATACTCGCTGAGTCCTTCGT
>CAYGZY010000224.1:0-11363 GCA_964354485.1 uncultured Chlorobiaceae bacterium
ACGACTATGATTGAGTACGGAATCCCCGAGGAATCGTTTGTCACACTAACTGTGTACAACGTTCTCGGACAGGTGGTTACGACTCTCGTCAATCAGCAACAGCATGCAGGAACCTACGGTGTCACATTTGATGCCTCCCTCTACCCGAGCGGGATCTATTTGTATAAGATCACGGCAGGGGACTATGTGAACACGTATAAAATGGTTCTCATGAAGTAAGCTCTATCCACATTAAAAGGCGCTTGCTGCCCATGCGTTGAGCGGCGGCGCCTTTTTTATTTTATTCGCGGGGCGCCTGTCACAATGGTACGATTCAGACTTTTTATCCTCTCTATCATAGCCATCGGATGTTCCTCCGGGCAGACACCGAATAAATCTTTCATCCCTGAATGGGCAAAGGACGCGATCTTCTACCAGATTTTTCCGGAACGGTTCGCCAATGGCGATACGGTTAACGATCCTCACGGAAAAGTTGCATGGAACGAGACGCCAACCACAACCAATTACTTCGGCGGAGATATCAAGGGTATCATCGATCACATGGATTACCTCTCTGGTCTTGGTATCAACGCCCTCTATCTCAATCCGGTTTTTGAATCAAATACCAACCACAAGTACCACACAAAAGATTATTTCAAAATTGATCCCCACTTCGGCAGTGAAGAGATATTTCTGAACTTCCTCCATGAATGCCACAAACGAAAAATCAGGGTCATCATCGACGGCGTGTTTAATCATACAGGAACAGATTTTTTTGCATTCAAGGACATCATCGAAAACGGAAATCATTCGAAATATGTGAATTGGTATTCAATACACAGTTTCCCCGTCAGGCTACCGCCTGAAAAACCTAATTACGAGGCATGGTGGGGGATTGGCGAATTACCAAAACTGATGGCAGATCGACCGGAAGTCCGAAAACATTTGTTCGATGCCACCCGCTACTGGACCCATCGGGGAATCGACGGCTGGCGGCTCGATGTTCCGAATGAAATGTCGCACGATTTCTGGATAGAATGGAGAAAACTCGTAAAGGGTGAAAATTCTGATGCTCTCATCATCGGCGAACTGTGGGACGATGCTGCTCCGTGGCTTCAGGGTGATCAATTCGATGCCGTCATGAATTACAGATTCAGAGGCGCGTGCGTTGGTTTCATCGCACTGGAAAATCGGTCGGCACTGCAATTCGATTCGATACTTACGTCAGTGAGATCCGATTACCCCCCGGATGTAAACTATGCATTGCAAAATCTCATCGGCAGCCATGACACAGAAAGATTCTTAACGCTTTCCGAAAACGACACAAGCAAACTCCGGCTCGCCGTTCTGATGCAGATGACATATGTGGGATCACCCCTAATTTATTACGGTGATGAAATCGGTATGACCGGCGGAAAAGATCCCGATTGCCGCCGGACAATGGACTGGGATTCAACAGGTTGGAATATGAGTTTGTGGTCTTGGTACAGGAAAATGATTCATATCCGAAAAAACCACGACATTTTTCGAAGGGGCACTATACGACCGCTGATTGCGGATGATTCCACCAAAATATTTGGTTTTTTAAGAGAATATGAGGATACAGCGGCTGTCATTCTGATCAACATGAACCATAAATCTATACCAATCCCTGTTGATCGCATTCCTCACGGAGTAAACAATTGGTCGGATCTAATTACCGAAACATCCTATACAAAACAAGATCTTAATAATAAAGGATATGTCCTTCCACCACGATCCGGCATGATCCTCATAGGAGAGAAGGTTCATAAATGATTCCGCGGATCTTAATACTATCGTTTTTCATTGTCTGGCATACCATCGCAGCCGACAGTGTCGACGTCATTTTCCGTTTCAATTACAGTGGTCCGAACATTCCGACCGTCGCAGGCACATTCAACGGTTGGAACCAGTCTTTGTGGCCCATGACGAGCGTCGGATCGGATCTCTGGGTACGAACCGCCCGTCTGCAGACCGGAACACATCTCTATAAATTCTATACCGGAGTTTCTCCCTGGCCGAATGATCCACTGAATCACCATGTCAATCCGGATGCGTATCAAAATTCAATCCTCTATGTAAAAGATCCAACCATATACCATCTTATTCCGAACCAACGGAATCCGATTGTATATACCGCTCTTCCCATAATATCTGCCTTCATATATCCAATGGTTGGAGGTGATATCGATACATCAACACTCCGGTTGACCATCGACGGAACTGTCTATACGAGAATAGGGGAGAGTTATAATTCGAGTACCGGACAGCTGGAATTCATTCCGCCCGGACCTCTTCCCAACGGCTTACACACCGTCATTCTAAAAGCCGGTACGAATTCAGATACCGTCACTTTTACAACACGCGGCGGATACGTCCAGCTCACAAACAGGTTTCCGTTCGATACGTGGAAGACCGATTGGCAGATATATGGAATCGTCGATGACGATACAATCGACAGTATTAAAATTGTCCGCAACTCGGTCGATACGTTCGACGTTGCGGTTTATGCTAAGAATTTTTCCTTCGATGTTCCCCTCAGCGAGGGTAATAACAATATGGTCGCTCTTGCCGACTCAGCAGGCACGTTAAAAATATCCTCGCCTGTCCTCATCAATCGTCTTATGCGGCATGCACCCACCGCAGTGATATCATTTTCGCTCCAGTCAGATCAGATAATATGCAGAAGCAGCAAGAGCAGTGATCCCGATCCGGGGCAAATCGATTCACTTGCATATTTGTGGAATTCGGATCCTCATAATCCTCAGATTGTCGGAGGAATCGATGGACGAACAGAACCGACTGTTACCATATCTGTACCCACGCAGCCTGGGGAATATTACTTTTCTCTTGTTTTAACAGATCCCCAAGGTAATGCGGATACAACGCGTAATTACTTTGTCGTCAAAAAGGACGGAAGCGTAAAAATTCCAACCATCTCGTCAAATCCAGAATGGGCACGGAATGCGCGCATATATTTTCTCTTTCCAAAGGCGTTTAGTCAGTCGGGCACGATCAGTGCCGCGGCGGAGAGACTTGAGTACATTAAAAAGCTAGGTTTCAACGTTATTTGGCTGACACCCATCATGAAAAATGCTTCTCCCATCGATAACGGAGTAGGCATCGGATACAACATCGTGGATTTTTATACTGTCGCGCCGGAATACGGAACTAACCGGGAAATAAAGGATTTTATTGAGGAGGCGCACACCATCGGTTTGAAAGTCATTCTGGACATTACACCGAATCACACTAGCCGTAATCATCCCTGGTCTTTGGATGCTCACACTTACAAGAGAAATTCCCCTTACTGGAACTGGTACCAGCATGAATATATCCCCCACAATGATAACAGTCTGGGGCATTCTTTCGATGCGGATACTTTCTGGTACTACGGCGGCTTCAGCGAGCAGCTTCTCAACTACAACTGGACTGATATCGACGCACGCACCGAGATGATCAACATCTACCTCTATTGGATTAAAGTATTTGGCGCTGACGGATTCCGCTTTGATGTTTACTGGGGTCCTCACAGACGGTATGGAGAGAGATACATGGGACAACCGGTTAGGAAAGCGTTGAAACATGTGAAACCGGATATCCTCCTCCTGGCTGAAGATGAAGGAACGGGGAGTGGAACAGAAACAATCTATGCCGATTTTGCTTCCATCGATGTCAGGGGCGGTGTCGATGCTGCATATGATTTTAAATTATTCGGAAGTTCTATTGTGAATTTCGGTTTCACACCGTCAGAAATTACACAACTCCATTCTGATATTTACAATGAAGGATACTATCCCGGCGAAAATACTCTCTATATGCGTTTCATGGAATCACAGGATGAAGACCGTATCTACTATACCAATCCAAATCCATCAACATATTACAACAGCAATCCCACAACCGCTTTTCAAAAAACAATGCCAATAGGGAGTGTGCTCTTCACTGCGCCCGGAATTCCAATGCTCTGGAATGGGCAGGAGGTTGGATGGGGATATGGGATACTAGGTGATAAAATTGCCCGAAACCGAAGTGTAATAAATTGGGATTTCCAGGGTAATACCATACTCATGCCGCATTACCAGAAGCTTGCCAATATCCGCGGGCAATTCCCGGCATTTACACAGCATAAGCGGGACACTAACCACGACGGTTATATAACATCAGCCGATTCCTCGGACTTTACACGCGTTCAATCAACGAATTCGATCGTCTATGCCTTTACACGTCCGTTTGAAAATCAGAACGGTCTTACGGTTGTCAATTTTTCGGGAACTACACAAAGTACATATCTGGATCTGACTGCACCCGGCGTATGTACATTCAGCGGAGGGATAGAGCCGGGAAGTTTATACTACCTCAATGATCTGTATGGAGGTACGCGTTCGGAAGTTTTCGGGAGTGAATTCGATTCAATTTACGTCATTTTTGGACCTTACGGAACCGCTATATATACGGTTTCTTTGACGCCAGATTCGCTTATAATTGAAAATTTACTTGGGGTGAGTGATAATCCCGCGATTCCAGATAAATTCGCCTTAATGCAGAATTACCCTAATCCGTTCAATCCTGTGACGAAGATTAATTATTCAATCCCTGTTCGCTCCAGGGTACGTATTGTTATATATGATGTCCTCGGTCGAGAGGTTGAAACGTTGGTTAATTCGGATCAGCAGGCTGGTACATATGAAGTTTATTGGAACGCTGGTCGTGCGGGAAGCGGGATTTATTTTTGCCGGATGTCGGCAGATAATTTTTCGAAAGTGCAGAAGATGGTTTTAATTAAATAACTTAGCGATGTCCGACTCACTTAGGAAAGTGAGTCAGACATCTAACGCCGAGGGGAGGAGAAACATGGCGAGACGAGAGATTGAATTTCACCAGGATTGTTACTATCACATTTACAATCGTGGGTGAAACAGGGAAGATATTTTTTACATTGATGAAAATTATCGTTATCTGATACGTAAAATGCACAATTATATGGTAGACAAGGATGTATCTACGATCGCTTATTGCTTGATGCCTAATCACTATCATTTTCTATTGTTTCAAAAAAGTGCTCGTTCCGTTGGGAAGATCGTACAGTATATATTCAATGGTTATACAAAAGCGTTTAACGAAATGTATCACAGAACAGGAACACTATTCGAAGGGCCATTTAAAGCTAAACTGATAAACAAGTTTGGGCACATTCCTCACATTTGCAGATATATCCACCGAAATCCGTTGGAAGCGAAATTAGTTGAATAAATAGAGGATTGGGATTTTTCAAATTATCCCGAATGGATTGGAAAAAGAAATAGTCCTTTAGTAGATCATGTATTTATTCAGGAACATTTTTTAACAGGAAAAGAGTATGAGAAATATGTTCTTGAATATAAATCACCAAAAAAGATCGGGAAAGAAATTGGCGGATATTATCTTGACTGAATTTCTTAATACCAGAGTATATGAGGCTCATTACCGAGGAGAACAACCTTGAAAATGAGTCTCACATCGATGCTGCTTATCTTATCTCTTAATTCATGCCGTCTTCAGCCGGATGTGAATCGAATCGTTATCTGGCACCAGATGCGTGTTGATGAGAGGGTAATCCTCGATGCACAGCTTAAAAAGTACGTAGCAGCTCACCCCGGAATTACAGCGGAGGCAATTTATAAAGAAACTGAAGAATTGCGTTCAGGCTTCATCATCGCTGCGATAGCCGGGCAGGGTCCGGATTTGATATATGGACCCTCTGATCAGGTTGGCCCTTTCCAGGTAATGAATATAATCAGACCGCTCGAAAAAATTTTCGACAGCGTGTATCTCTCATCCTTTAATACCCGCGGATTAACGTGGTATAAAGGGGGTCTCTATCAGATAGCAGATAAACTCGGTAATCATCTTACCCTGGTGTACAATAAGGCATTTGTCGGGAAACCTCCTCAAACAGATAGTGAATTAATTGAACTGGGGAAGAAGCTTACCACGGACATAGATGGCGACGGTAAGATTGACCGGTACGGTCTGGTCTGGAACTACACGGAACCATTTTTCTTCATACCATTCATGACAGGTTTCGGCGGTTGGGTGATGGATGAAGAGGGGAATCCGACGCTCGATAATATCGGTGTCGTCAACGGATTAAAATTCATCAGAGATTTGCGCGATGTATACAGGATTATACCGCGAGAGGCGGATTACAACATCGCAGACGCGTTATTCAAGGATGGTAAAGCCGCGATGATAATTAACGGTGACTGGTCATGGGCAGGTTACAAGAAAGCCGGTATCAACATCGGAATATCGCCACTGCCAAAAATAATGAGCACGGGTTTGTGGTGTGCCCCTATGGTCTCCCCGAAAGGGTATTCCATAAACGTAAATGTTACTGACGAAAAGCTTCCACTCGTTGTCGATCTGATGAAGTTTCTCCTATCCGAAGAAAACCAGCTTGAGACCACTCTGGAGCTGAGCACGATGCCTACGCTTAAAATTCTTTACGACAATCCGGCAGTTAAGAACAACGAGATATTGATAAATTCTCGGTTACAGATCGAGAACGGCAGATCCATGCCGATTGTTCCCGAATTGCGGGCAATCTGGGATGCGATGCGGCCCAGCTACCAGGCCGTTCTCGGTGGTGTGAAATCTCCCGAACAAGCTGCAAAAGAGATGCAAAAACTGGCGCTAAGAAAAATTAACGAGATGAACGAGTAGCAGGGAGCTTAGAGTGGAGAGCAGAGAGTAAAAGCACAAAGTATAAGGTACAAATAACAAATGACGATTGACTAATGACAAAGTCCCAAGTACCAAGAACAAAGAACAAACAACAAATGACCCGCCTGCGCTCCAAAAGAAGGAGCTTCGGCGGGCAGGCCAATGACAACTGACTAATGACTCCCTCCATGAACCGTTCACATAGAAATATTTTTATATTCATTTTCGCTGCTCCGGCTTTCCTCATCCTCATCGGGGTTGTTTTCTATCCATTTATTTACAACGTCATCATTTCATTTTCCAACATGAACCTCAAACACATAACTGACTGGCAGTTAATCGGTCCGCGTCAGTACGTTAAAGTGTTTGCGGAACCGAGTGACCCGAATTTTTATATGGTCTTTGTCAAAACGATAATCTGGACGTTCGTCAACGTATTCTTCCATGTGGTAATTGGAGTCTTTCTGGCTCTCCTCCTCAATCAGAAAATCCGCGGCAAATCTGTTTACCGCACCTTACTGATTCTTCCGTGGGCAATTCCCCAGTATATCGTAGCACTGACATGGCGCGGTATGTTCAACTACGAGTATGGTTCGATAAACCTGATCATAACAAAATACCTGAATCTGCCCGCTGTGGAGTGGCTGAAAAACCCTACAGAGGCATTTCTCGCCTGTATTCTCACGAATATCTGGCTCGGTTTTCCGTTTATGATGGTAGTTGCTCTTGGTGCGCTCCAGAGCATTCCGCACGAGCTTTATGAAGCTGCAAACATCGACGGTGCATCGTGGTACCATAAGCTGAAGAACATAACAATACCACTGATTAGGCCGGTTATGATCCCTGCTATCACGCTCGGAATCGTGTGGACGTTCAATAATTTAAATATAGTATGGCTTGTGAGCAACGGCGGCGAGCCTTCCGATACGACGCACATTCTGGTCTCGTTCGTATATAAAGCGGCATTTAATCTTTACCGGTATGGATACGCAGCAGCTCTGTCGATAGTGATTTTTATCATCCTGCTCCTTTTCAGTCTGGCATTTATGAAACGTTCAAAAGCAACAGAGGCAGCGTATTGAGCAGGGGGCGATGAGAAATGAGGTGTGATCAAGGAGCTATGAGCTTAGTGCGGAGAGCAGTGAAAAGTGAGTTGCAGTGTACGGTCGAAAGACTAATCACCACTCACAAATAACAAAGTACAAGGTACAAAGAACAAAGTACACATATTGACAAATGACTAACTCCAAAAATACAATTCTCCGAATTTTAACTCACTTGATTCTTATAATTTTTGCGATCATCGCAGTATATCCGGTGCTTCAGGTCGTTACTATTTCGCTGCGTCCTTCGGATAAACTGCTTTCAACATCGCTTGAAATTATACCGGATAATGCGACACTGAAATCGTATCTGGCGCTCTTCACCGATCAGCCGTTTCTCCTATGGCTCCGGAACAGCACATTCATCGCATTCACCGTGACACTCACAGGAGTTGTTCTTGCATCGATGGCAGGATATGTTTTTTCGCGATTCACCTTCATCGGGAAGAAAATCGGTTTACTGAGCCTTCTCGTCACGCAGATGTTCCCCGCAACGATGCTCCTCCTGCCGCTCTACCTGATGCTTATCTACCTTGGTCTTATCAATACCTACCTAGGGATCATCATTACTTACGCCGCGACAGCATTGCCGTTCTGCATTTGGACGATGAAGGGATATTATGATACTATTCCGACGAGTCTGGAGGAAGCGGCAAGAATTGACGGCTGTAATCAGTTCCAGGCATTTTATAAGGTAATTGTACCACTCGCTGCACCCGCACTGGTCATAACCGGATTATTTTCCTTCATGACCGCATGGTCTGAATATATTGTTGCGGCACAGATCCTACAGGATACTGCTCTCTGGACACTACCGCTGGGTTTAAAATCGTTTGAGGCAAATATGTCGACTGAATGGGGTCTCTACGGCGCCGCATCGATTATTGTGATGATACCCGTTGTAGTACTTTTCCTCCTTTCAAGCAGGTGGCTGGTCTCCGGTCTGACGCTCGGCAGTGTCAAGGGGTGATCCAAACAAATAAGGAATTCCATGAGTAAACGATCAGCATTAATTACCCAGATCGATAAAGTACGCGATAATCTAAAAATATTCCGCGGTGGATCAAGGATGTACCATATCCCCGATGTATGGCTGCCCGGTAATTTTCATGTTTCACATCCTAAGACGATTGCTGTAAATCCGGCAGAGTTTTTTACAGATGCCCTTGAATATTTTCGGAAACGTGAAAGCATTCCTCCACAACAACATAAGGATGGGACATGGTCGTCACATGCCGTAATTTACAATCTCTTTGTACGAACGACCTGCACTTTTGATCATGATCGGAATGGATCCATCGATCTTCCTCTCAATAAGGAAGGTTGGAGGGAAACCGGCACGTTCATGAAAGCCATAGCGCTTTTACCATATATGCGGTCACTCGGCGCGAACACCATTCACCTCCTTCCCATTACATCAATCGGATCGGATGGGAATAAAGGGACGCTCGGCTCGCCGTACGCAATTAAGAATCCGTACCATCTCGATGATAAATTACACGAACCGAACTGTGGTCTTACAGCCGAAGAAGAATTCCGGCTCTTCGTCCGGGCTGCTCACCATGTAGGTATGCGGGTCGTGGTGGAATTTGTATTTCGAACCGCCTCGAAGGATGCCGACTGGATCACGGAACATCCGGAGTGGTTCTACTGGATTAAAGAGAAGATACGTGACCGATCAGCGGATGCTCACGATGAAACTTCGTACGGCAATCCAATTTTCACAAAAGAAGAATTGCATAAAATCCTAACCGACGTTGAAAATGTGAAATTCAGCGAGCTTACTCCGCCCCATGCAGTGTATCGAGCGATGTTCACCGAACCACCCGGGCGCGGTGCAATCACTATAGAGAATGGTCGCTGTATCGGTAAACTCAAAGACGGAACTCGTGTACGGATACCCGGCGCTTTTGCCGACTGGCCGCCCGACGATGCTCAACCGCCATGGGGTGACGTGACGTACCTGCGGATGTATACGCATCCGGATTTTAATTACATCGCGTACAATACAATCAGGATGTACGATTCCAGACTCGCACAGCCGCAGAACATCACGAAAGATCTATGGGATAAAATTATCGACATCATTCCGTACTACCAGCAATCGTTCGGCATCGACGGCGTGATGATCGATATGGGTCACGCACTGCCAAAGGAATTAAAATCAGAAATGATTAAGCACGCCCGATCCCTCGATCCCGATTTTGCATTCTGGGATGAAAATTTTTCCGTGGATGAAAAGAGCATAAAAGAGGGATATAATGCAGTCATTGGGTATCAATGGAGCGATCAGCATCACCCCAGGAAATTTCAAAATCTTTTAAAACGATTCACCGGCGAGGGATTTCCATTACCGTTCTTCGCAACACCGGAAAGTCATAATACGCCGAGAGCTGCGGCGCGAGACGGGGGAGTGCTATATTCGAAATACGCATGGGCGGTGGGCAGTTTTATTCCGGCAATTCCGTTTATCCACTCAGGCTTTGAAATTGGAGAAACTATGCCGATTAACACAGGCCTCGACTTTTCACGCGCCGAGTTGCAGAAATATCCGTCGGAAAATCTCCCTCTCTTCAGTCAGTACGCTTACAATTGGCTCAGAAAAAATCAACTTCGAGACTGGATCGCCGCAATTGGTGCAATCCGGCAGAAATATGAAAAACTTATCACTAATATATCCCGCGAATCATTCCGGTGGATAGAGACCGGCAACGATGATGTGATCTGCTTCATACGTCAGTCTGGGAAACGAGAACGGCTCATCATAATTGCAAACTCAAACATGCATCAGATAAAGAAATATTCCATCCATACCGAGGGGATCGGTCATATAAAGGATCTTATCTCTGATACTAAAATCATAGTGAGGGACGGTACGCTTTCAGGTTCACTCACGGCCGGACAGGTTCTGGTGTGTGCCGGGGAGGAATAATGTATGTGTGGACGTTTTACAATCACAACAGACAGGATAGAAGGCATTCTTACGCGCTTTAAGGCCGCAGTCGCACCGGGTTTTGAAGGATACCAGCCGAGGTACAACGCCGCACCCGGGCAGATGCTCCCTGCAATTGTCGCCAAGGATGACGGTCAGCGGTATCTGATGAATACGTTTTGGGGATTTATCCCGCCATGGAGTGAAAAGGAGGGTGGAAGGACATCCTACCAAATCAATGTGCGCGATGATACGATCATGAAAAACAATTTTTTCCGCGATCGACTTCTTAATAACAGGTGTATCTTTCCTGCTGATGGATTCTACGAATGGAAGAAACCGGAAGGATTTGTTACGTCGAATAAAATAAAAAGAATGCCGAGGGGACTGCAAAAAACTCCGTACTATATCAAACTTAAAAACGGTGAACTTTTTGCACTGGCCGGATTATGGAGATCAGTGAAGGTCGAAGATAAGGTAATAACAACTACCGCGATTATAACCACAAAGCCGAACGGACTTGTTTCTACCATTCACGATCGAATGCCGGTTATTCTCAGCGACGAGGAGCTTAATCTCTGGCTGAAACCGGATCTGCGTGAATTTTCTGTTCTGCACCGTCT
>CAYGZY010000225.1:0-13424 GCA_964354485.1 uncultured Chlorobiaceae bacterium
CCGATGATCTCCGATACGAGTACGGCGGCAGTAGCTACAATGAACCGTCCCGGCTCCGCAACTATCTGGATATCTTCCGGGAAGAGCCGTTGAAGCTCGGAACTCAAGATAGCCCCGAGTTTTTTAAATTCCGGAACCTGAGGATCATAAGGGACGGGAAATCCACCCCCGATGTCCACAAGATTCAGATTGAATCCCTTCCTGCGGGCAGTATGAAATATTTCGGATGTGATCGCCAGAGCTTCAGTGTAATTATCGATGTTTGTGCACTGACTCCCCACATGAAAGCTAATCCCTTCAACCGTCAATCCCAAATCGAACGCTTCCTGAATTAGTTTCTGCGCTTCGGCAGGTTCAGCACCAAATTTTGAACTCATCTCCACCTGCGAACCGGTATCCTGAACTTTCAGCCGCAGGACAAGTCCGGCAGTATCACAATACTCCTTTATTTTCTTCAATTCAGCGCTGTTATCGTATGTAACAAGCGGTTTGTATTCCTTTATTTTGCTTAGTGTAGCACGGTCTTTTATGGTGTTGGAGAATATTATTTTATCCCACACGTAAAACTTTTTGTCTTTTTTCTCGAAGTGCTTTATATACTGGTACACCTGCATGAATTCATTATACGAAGCTACGTCGAAACTTGATCCTTCATGGAACAAAGTTTCTATAATCTGCTGATTGGAATTTGCCTTAACCGCATAATAACATTGAACACGCGGCAGATGTTTCTTGAACGCTCTGTAGTTCTCGCGTATCTTGTTGTGGTCAAGTACGAAAAGCGGAGTGCCGTTCCGCTCCACCAGTTCCAGAAGCTCCCCTGTCATATTCCGTTCTTTCCTTTCAATTCATTTATGTTTAGTCTGTATCTGCGAGAAATCCAACACGCAAGCAGTACCGGTTCAGATAATTATCGGGGTAGCTTCTTAATAAGGGTTTTAAGACTTGTGATTTCTTTGTTATTTTTCAGATAAGACTCAATTAACTTTTTCCGCAGTTCATCTCCGCGGTCATACAGCCGCTTTAACTTCTTCGGCTTTGTTGACTGCAATACATAAGCCACCATCAGCGGGAACGCCACCGTAACGTCTATGTATGCCGTAACGGTTTCTTCCAGTTTGGTGGGATCAATCTTACCCCAGCTCACTGCTTCGCTGGGGGGCGCGCCGGAAAGTCCGCCGGTATCAGGTCTTGCGTCCGTGATATTAATATCGAAGTCCTGTCCCGCTTCCGGAATCATCAGTACTTCCTGTATCTGCGGCTCTGTCTGGAGCATAAAGTTTTTCGGACTCCCTCCGCCGATGAGAATCACTCCGGTCTTTCCCTTCTCATATTTCTTTGCGTTCAGTATGATAGCGGTTGAATCATTGACGTCGATACTCGGATTGATCTTAAGCTTGAACCGGTCACATAAGTTTGATGCTTCTGCAAGCAGTTCAAGCCCTGCTATGTTCATGCCGAGAGTTGAATCGCCAGGTGAGGATGTGAAAACCGGTATGCCGTTTCGGTAAGCTGCCGCCAGTACGCTGACCTGATCAAGTTTATTCTTTCGCTCGTGTTCATTGATCACTTTACCGAGGTGATGGTAGAATTCACGGGTTCCCATTTCCCTCTGGAACTCAGGCCGCAGTAATATCTTCTGTAGTCTCCGGTCCGTCTCCATCAGCACGTCCTCGTAATCGAACAGAATGTCATAAATTCTTGTCACGCCCTTCTCCCGCAGATCGGCGTCATCGACCGTATGACTGCCGCGAAACATCGGCAGGTCAAAAGCATAGTGCAGATCATGGTACATATTGGCACCGGTTGCGACCATCCAATCCACGAACCCGTGATTCATTAGCGGTATGATTGCAGACGGGCCAAGACCTGCCGGGGTCAGCGCTCCGGCGATACTCAATCCTATGGTGACATTATCGTGAGAATATTTCTCGCGCAGCAGCTGGCATGCAGCCCTCAGCCGCCCACCGTTGTAAGCGTCCATGTTGTCTATGACAGCCGTTATATTGGTATTCTTGGTTATGGGTGGGGGGAGGACCCGCTTTCCCGAGAGATATTTTACCTTGCCCGGACACTCTTTAGATTTATGCTTCATGATCTATCCTTTCGGTGAAAATAAGTTAATTGGCAATGTCATATAGGACTGAATACACAATAATTTAATAGATAAGAATGAGAATTAAAAGTAATATATTTTGTACTTCGTACTTGGTACTTTGTAATTTGTACTGAGTAAAGAGGTTAGTCGCGTTCGATTGAGTCTATTCTAAAGTCTCTATGGTTTTAATATTTATCCGTAAGTTCTTTCGGCGCTGGTCTATCTTTGGTTGTTATTTCATTGGCAACCGAAGTAATCCACCAGCGCCCATCCCTCTTTAGTAGGTGCCAGCTATCCACTCCTACTGTAGGAGGTCTTTTCATGCCAGTGATGGATGCTTCATACAAAACAAGTATATGAGCGATATCCCCGAATACCATTGGATTCATATTGATGATGCGCTCGGTAAATCCCACAGTCTTTGCAGGAGATTTTTCAACAAAATTCACAAAATCATCTATGAATCCCTTCACAGAAAATGTTGCCATGCTATCCCGTGTCACACGCATTACAATTATCGCATCGGGGATAAACATGGATTCAACTTTCTTCCAGTCAGGAGTCGGACCCTCCGCGGGAAATGTAACCGTTTTATAAATCTCAGTGATCAGACTTTCAGGTGCATCATAATATTTTGGCTGAGTTTGGGCATGTATGGTAATTGACTTTGATAATAAAATAAGTTGTAAGAGAAAAAGTAACAAGATAGGAGAATGTTTCATGAGAACTTTCCTTATTATATTGTAATAGGCAAATAGGTCTTTAATGTCATGCCCGCATGCCTCTAGCGGGCATCCAGGACTAAGACTAAGCTCTGGATTCCCGATAAAAACGTTCGGGAATGACACATAATACTAATGTCATACCCACATGCTTCTGGTGGGCCGATTAAAGCATTTCCGCCAGAGGCGGACAAGCTCGCCTACGTTACATGTAAATACAAATAAACTTCGGCGAGCGGGCGGGAATGACACTATCCAGCTTGTTACCCCTTCGGCAATCCTTTCTTGGCAACCATCTCCATTACTTCGCAAAACCTGTCGAGTTCATTTAACATTGTGTACACGTTCGGAGTAACCCGTATCCCATTAAATTCATCGTGTATAATCGCAACAGTAAATATCTTATGCTTATCCATCAGGTAGCTCTGCAATGCCGCAGTATCAACTCCAACGATTTCGATATTCGCGATTCCGCAGGACTGATTGTCCTGGAATGAAGTATGGAACCGGACATTAGGTAATTCTCTTAACTTATTCATCCAATACCGCGAGAGATAGCGGAGGCGCGCTTCTTTTCGCTTTGCCCCTATTCCATAGTGGAACATGATCGCTTCGCCGATTGCGAGCTTTGGAGCTGCAGAATGTGTTCCGATCTCTTCGAATTTTCTGATATCCGATGCCTGTCGTTTTTCTGCCGCCATGAGAGGCCAGATTTTTTCTATTTTATCGCGTTGCACATAAAGCAATCCATTACCTTTTGGCGCGTACAGCCATTTATGCAGACTTGTTCCAAAGTAATCGCACCCTATATCCTTTTGCTTGAAGTCGAAATGCGCGAATGAATGCGCACCATCAACGATCACTTCTATCCCTTTAGAATGCGCAAGCTCACATACATATTTCACCGGTGTAATCTGACCAGTAATATTAATAACATGAGAAATCAATATCACTCGTGTTCTTTTCGTAATGCCTTTCGCGAACTCATCTGTTATCGCATCGAGATTTTCCGGCGCGATAGGAACTTTGATCATCTTAAGTACAAGACCCTCACGCAATTCCCGCTGCCGGAGTGTCGTTAGCATGCGCGGATAGTCCTGAGTCGTTGTTAAAATTTCGTCACCTGGTTTAAGGTCCATACCCATCAGTATCGATTCAATAGATTCAGAGGCATTCCTTGTGATGGCAATTTCTTCACGGTCACATCCGAAAACATCAGCAAGACCGGTACGAACAGTTTCGCACTGCGGTTCGAGGATCTGCCACATCGTGTATGCTGTTACATCCTCCTGCTCCCATATATAGCGCACCAGTGCTTCTGTGACTATCCGAGGCGAAGGCGAAACACCGCCGTTGTTAAGATTTGTGATTCCCCTTGTGACTGAGAATGCTTGTTGTATGGTGAACCAGAATGATTCATCCATCGCGGCTGCTTCGGGGGACAGGTGCTCAATTTGTTTTGCGGCGGCTTTTACCTCATCCAGCAGAGAAGCGACCGATACAGTAGTGAGCGCCGCAAGCCCAATTCCTTTACCGACCATGGAGAGAAAATCGCGTCGATCAAGTGTTTTGTACGAAGGGAGATCCCGGTGTTGCATGGCAGTGACCTTTCCTGATATGAGGGGTTTCATGATTGGCTCTAAAATAGCAAGGTCTTACGTAAAATCAAAAACAATCATCTGTTAATTGTTTTGTTGCATATCACTCAGTCTTATCGAATTCCAACGTACTCTTTAATGATTTGGTCGCTTTTCGGGAAGCAGATCAAAATCCTAAAGTCAATCATACCTTACCCTATACTTTCCGTAGTGAATCAGGGTTTATTATCGATTTTCTTTAAAAAACGCCGATTTTCAATTGAATAATGTTCCTTTATTATAGAGGCTTACGATCCGGGGAAATAAATATATTAACCCCTCCATTTCCTGAACTTTAATTGCTAATCTTATGTTATCAGATTAAATTACTGTCCATAATATTATTGAGGGTAGGGAGCACACTATGCCAACTCTTCAGCAGATACTGAACAAAAAAATACCTCTATGGAGGGAATCGATCCGGCGCCTAATAAAAGAGCACGGAGATCAGGTTATATCCACGGTGACAGTCGAACAGGCATATGGCGGAATGCGAGGGGTGAAAGCTCTGGTATGCGACACTTCTCTCGTACCACCTGAGACCGGTGTTGTTCTTCGGGGAATTCCAATCGGCCAACTGCGGGATAAACTGCCCGAGGAAATTTTCTTTCTCCTTCTAACCGGCGAACTCCCTGATCAAAAGACACTCAAAGAATTTCAAAAGGATTTAGAGGCAAGGTCCAATGTACCCGGGTATGTCTGGGACGTTCTGAAATCAATGCCGAAGGATTCTCATCCTATGACGATGCTGAGTACTGCGATTCTTGTCATGCAGAAAGAATCGATTTTTAAGGAAGAATATAATGCCGGCATCAATAAGGAAGAATACTGGAAAGCTAATTTAGAAGATGCCTTGAACATCATGGCACGCATCCAAGCAATTTCAGCAGGCATATACAGAATGCGTTTCAACAAGGGTGATCGCATTCCCTCCAGCCCAGATCTCGATTGGGGAGGGAACTATGCCCATATGATGGGTATTCCCGATCCATCAGGTGAATTCGCTAATCTGATGCGGCTTTTCTTCACACTTCACTCCGATCATGAAGGTGGAAATGCAAGCGCATTAACTTCCCATACGGTTTCTTCAACACTGTCGGATCTCTACTTCGCATTATCTGCCGGTCTGAACGCTCTTTCAGGACCTCTTCACGGGCTCGCGAACCAGGAAGTTCTTAAATGGATCCTCATGGTGCAGAAAAAACACGGCGGTGTTCCCACAGATGAACAAATGCGCAAGTTCGCATGGGATACATTGAACGCAGGGCACGTAATTCCGGGCTATGGCCATGCGGTACTACGAATCACGGATCCGCGGTTTGATGCCATATACGCGTTCGGAAGCCGCGTTTGTCCGAATGACCAAATCTTTCAGATCGTTAAAAAAACATACGACATCGTTCCCAAAGTTTTGACTGAACTCGGGAAAGTTAAGGATCCCTGGCCCAACGTCGATGCGATATCCGGCGCTCTCCTTTATCACTTCGGCGTGCGTGAATTCGATTACTACACAGTCCTCTTTGCAGTCTCGCGAGCGCTCGGAGTCTGTACGCAGGGAGTAATTTCGCGTGCTATGGGATATCCTATTCTAAGACCGAAGTCAGTCACCACAGAATGGCTCCAGAAAGAAGTAACAAAAAAGTAAGCGCAATATAATTATATTACGCTATAATATTTTTGTAATTTCACAATAATATTGGCAGTATATCTCCCAGTTGTTCGACAGTTGCGCTGTCGAGCATAATTGATGCAGTCAACTTCCGATATTTGACTCTGATTGAACAAGAAAATATCGGAAGTTTGGTCAGGGTAAAAGATTAATTACCATACCAAAAAGTTTTTCGATAGTTGCACTATCGGACATCATACGATTTAGGTTTGTACTCTAAACAAGGTCCGTGAGGGGGAAAAAACCGAAAATCGAATTTTGGGGCCGACTAAAAAGTCCAAGATTGTCACTCCCGAATGCTCCTATCGGGAGTCCAGGGCTAAGGTTTAATCAGATTTCTGGATTCCCGATTAAAACGTTCGGGAATGACACTGTCATTTCTTCTTTTTGGTCAGCCCCAATAGGGTATTATTATAGACAAATTTAGTATTATTTAACAACGATAACATCCTTTTTAAAAATGGAATAACTATGGCACTCAATCTTACACGGAAAATTATCAAGAAGCATCTCGTATCGGGCGAGATGATCCCCGGGAAAGAGATCGCTCTCAAAATCGATCAAACTCTCACACAGGATGCTACCGGTACAATGGCGTACCTACAGTTTGAGGCAATGAGGATACCGAAAGTTAAAACGAAAGTTTCCGTGAGTTATGTAGATCATAATATGCTGCAAACCGACTTCATGAATGCGGATGATCACCGCTACCTGCAGAGTGTCGCAGCTAAATATGGCATATATTTCAGCAGACCCGGCAACGGTATATGTCATCAGGTTCACAGGGAACGTTTTGCTGTACCAGGTCAGACACTTATCGGATCCGATAGTCATACACCGACAAGCGGCGGACTTGGCATGCTTGCAATCGGCGCCGGCGGTCTCGACGTAGCGATCGCTATGGCAGGACAGCCGTTTTATATGTCGATGCCAAGGATTCTCGGAGTAAAACTCACAGGTCGAAAACAACCATGGGTGAGCGGGAAAGATGTTATTCTTGAAATGTTACGACAACTTACAGTAAAGGGCGGCATCGGAAAGATCATCGAGTACTTCGGTCCGGGAGTAAAATCACTTTCTGTCCATGACCGGTTCACCATTACCAACATGGGAGCAGAGCTTGGCGCCACGACCTCTATATTCCCGAGCGATGAAGCTGTGCAGAAGTATCTCAAAGCTCAGGGACGTGCAAAGGTTTGGAGAGAGCTCAAAGCCGATGATGGGGCAGAATATGATGATTTGATGGAACTCAACCTCGACGAGCTTGAGCCGCTCATCGCGCAACCCCACAATCCGGACAGTATTGTCAGAGTTCGCGACATCGAGGGCCTTCCAGTAGCGCAGGTATGTATCGGAAGTTGTACAAATTCATCCTTCTATGACCTTGCCGTTGCAGCTGCGATGTTGAAGGGTAAAACAGTCGCCCCTAATGTGTCATTTACACTGACGCCGGGTTCAAAGCAGGTTTTTGAGATGATCGCACGCGAAAAAATCCTGGCGGATATAATTGCGTCCGGTGCGAGGATCCTGGAATCTGCTTGCGGACCGTGCATCGGGATGGGGCAAGCGCCGCCAACCGGCGCAGTGTCAATCAGAAGTTTTAACCGTAACTTCGAAGGGCGATCAGGAACAGCAGACGCGAAAGTCTATCTGGCAAGTCCAGAGGTATGTACCGCATGTACCCTTACCGGCGTGATCACCGACCCGCGAAGTCTGAAAATGAAAAAAATACGGATTGGAGACCCGCAGCATTACATCATCAACGATGAGATGATCATTCCACCGCCGAAAAATGGCAAGGAGATTGAGATCGTTCGCGGACCAAACATTAAACCCCTGCCAAAATTCGATCCTATGCCTTCCAGCATCAGCGGCAGAGTACTTCTTAAAGTTTCCGACAACATTACGACAGATCACATTATGCCTGCCGGAGCGAAAGTGCTTCCGCTTCGCTCCAATATTCCGGCAATCAGCGAGTTTACATTCAGTCGTATCGATCCTGAATTTCCAAAACGCGCCAAAGAGTGGAGCGGCGGAATTGTTATCGGCGGAGAAAACTACGGACAGGGTTCAAGTCGTGAACACGCAGCCCTAGCACCCCGCTTCCTCGGTATAAAAGCCGTGATCGTGAAATCATTTGCCCGCATCCATCTCGCAAATTTAATTAATTTCGGCGTCATCCCGTTAACATTTCACGATCCGGACGATTATAAAAATATTGATCCGGGAGACGAGCTCGAAATATCCAATGTTCGGAATATTATTGAAAAAGGTGAAGACCTGACGGTTGTAAATAGAACCAAGAATGTAAAATTCAGAGCCGTGTATAATTTTACTGACCGTCAAAAAGCAATAATGATTGCAGGCGGCGCTCTGAATCATGCCCGAAGTTGAGAGAAGATCGCGACACGTATAATTAAAACTTAAAAAACCACTGCCGAAGAAGAATTATGGAAATGTTGAACATACCTCAAAACGGGAATAAAATTATTTTCTCTAGCGGCAAGCTGATGGTACCGGAGCACCCAATAATTCCATTCATTGAAGGTGACGGTACCGGTCCGGATATCTGGCGGGCATCTCAGCGAGTGATCAATACCGCAGTGGAGAATGCATACAGCGGAAAAAGAAAGATTGCCTGGATGGAAGTGTATGCAGGTGAAAAATCATACCAGATGTTTAAAACGTGGCTTCCGGATGAAACCGTTCAAGCCTTCCGTGATTACCTTGTTGGCATTAAGGGTCCGCTGACTACGCCCATAGGTGGGGGAATTCGCTCTCTTAATGTTGCACTCCGTCAGTTATTAGATCTTTACGTTTGCCTCAGACCTGTTCAGTACTTTCAGGGCGTTCCTTCGCCTGTAAAGAAACCGGAACTTGTTGATATGGTAATTTTCCGTGAGAACACCGAAGATATATACGCAGGTATAGAATTTCCGGCCGGTTCTAACGATGCACAGAAGGTGCTTAGCTTCCTCGAAAAGGAATTTCCCGCTTCGTTTAAGAAAATCCGATTCGCAACCAAAGCGAGTGTCGAAGAATGGAATAGCGCCGCCGGGAGAGACGGTACAGAGAATGATGTGAAAGTAAGTGTAGGATTCAAACCTGTGTCGCAGCAAGGTT
Source organism: uncultured Chlorobiaceae bacterium (assembly GCA_964354485.1). GTDB lineage: Bacteria > Bacteroidota > Ignavibacteria > UBA10030 > SZUA-254 > CAYGXH01. Next base: position 9,250 of record CAYGZY010000225.1, read on the forward strand.
CTGAACGGCTCATACGCGCTGCGATACAATACGCCGTGACCCATAAGCGCAAGTCTGTAACGTTCATACACAAAGGCAATATCATGAAGTTCACGGAGGGAGCATTCCGCGACTGGGGATATGATTTAGCGGAAAGAGAATTCGAAAGCGCAGTTTATACCTGGATGAAGTGGGAAAGGACGAAGAAGAAAAAGGGCGAGGAGGCGGCGAATTCCGAACAGAAGGAAGCGCTAGTAAACGGAAAAGTTCTGATTAAAGACGCGATTGCAGATATTGCACTCCAGCAGGTGTTGACGCGTCCGGCAGAATTTGACGTCATCGCCACACTCAATCTAAACGGAGATTACATCAGCGACGCTCTTGCGGCACAGGTAGGTGGTATCGGAATCGCACCCGGCGGTAATATCAATTACATCACCGGGCATGCGGTATTTGAAGCTACTCACGGTACTGCACCGAAATATGCAAATCTTGATAAAGTAAATCCCGGCTCTGTGATTCTCAGCGGTGAGATGATGCTGAGATATATCGGCTGGGGGGAAGCTGCTGATCTAATCATAAGAGGATTGAATGGAACGATCAAATCGAAGGTTGTTACTTATGATTTTGCGCGACTGATGGAAGGCGCCAAAGAGGTGAAATGCTCAGAATTCGGGGATGCGGTTATCGGAAACATGGACCGCCCGCCGGAGCGAAGCGTAGGCGGGCGGTTCAGACGACGAGGGATTAACTTTACAGCTGAATAATGTGGAGTGCAAATCCCCCCACATCTAAATTGAGATATATCATAAACAGCTTACCGTGTTTTTCATTCTTCAATCACTGAAAAGCCAATGTCCTCAAGACAATGAACCAAATCCACCTGAGACTGTGGAATTTCGATGGTCGTTGCCGCAAATTCCCGCCGCGGTGGATATTCAGCGCGCAATTTATTAAAGTAACTTTTTCTTTCTTCCGGATTCAATTTAAAGACCTCCCGCAACCTTATATCGTCACTTTCAATGTCGTAGCACTTCCGGACTATCTCGTGGATTAATTTCGTGCTACCGTCAGATGGAGAAGTGACGCAAATTTTTGGTACTTCAGGCGGAGGTATTTTCCCTTCACTGCTCCAGTTCTGACCGGCGTGAAGGTACTGACTCATAGATTCGTAGATCATAACCGCACCATTTGTTTTCCCTTCGACGGAATAGCCGGCGATGTGCGGCGTCCCGATTGCGGCCATTGACATGACATCCACATTGATTTCCGGTTCCTTTTCCCAAACATCGAGGACTGCCGTTCGAAGGTGTCCCGTGCAAAGCGCTTTTCGGAGCGCTTCGGTTTTTACAACCAGACCGCGCGAAGTATTGATGAGAATCGAACCCGGTTTCATCGCTGCGATACGTCTTTCATCGAATAAATAATGCGTGGCATCGTTCCCCTCGTGTGTCAGGGGCACATGAAGTGTGACGATATCCACTTCCATCAGATCATCGAGTGAAACTAATTCTGGACTACCAGATATACGCTCCAGAGGTGGATCATTTTGTAATACTCTCATTCCCAAGGCAGCTGCCTTAAGGACAACCTTACTCCCAACATTTCCAACTCCAACAACTCCTATCGTCATCCGCTGTAGATCTAATCCTAATCGTTTACTTAAAACGAGGATTGCCGCAACGATATATTCAGCAACAGAATTTGAGTTGCAGCCGGGAGCATATGCAAATCGAATTCCCTTTGAAGAAAGGTATTTAAGGTCTACATGGTCATAACCACTTGTTACAGCGCCAACGAACCGGACCTTACTTCCCTCCAGGATGTCTTTTCCGATTCGTGTAACAGATCGAACCAGAAGGATATCCGCATCACGAACGGTATGCGATGTAATTGAATTTCCATCAACGAGTCGTACTTCCGCCAGGGGACCGTACATTGATTCGACAAATGGAATATTTGCATCAGCGACGATTAAGATTCTCATAGCATATTGCTAAAGTACGAAATATCCCGTGACTTTCCGCAAACTCTCTATTAATACATTTTGATGTAAATGTCAAGGATCACCGAGTAAAATGACTAATGCTCCCGGTCGATCTCCAGAAATTCCACCGGAGCGCCATTATCCACGATGAAAGCAACTCTCACGCCCTCCGAAGGACTATTGGGTTTTATGAGTATTTCCTTGCCGGCAATCGCTGTTTCAAGATCATCAACAACAAAAGCAACATGTGGGACTGTCTTCACCAGATCGGGCAGCGAACAATCAGGATCGAACCGCATCCATTCAATACCATAGGCACTATCCTTGTATCCCGAGGTGTAACATTTATATTCCTCGATATAATCTTCTTCAGGAAGAGTCTTTGTAGTTGGTATACCTATATGATGATACTGCATCTTCTCCATGACTTTCATTCCTCATTTATTCCTATAATCCAGAAGAATATATTTCATACCAGAATGTTCCTTTAAGACATCCAGCGAATATTTGTTACCAGCAATCCGTTCTACATTCGATTTCCCTTTGAGAAAATCTTCAGCTGTAGTTGGTAGAAACTGAGCCGCATCTGTTTTGAAATGCATGGGAAAAACTATCATTTTCGGCTTTAATTGGGTGACTATCGAATCGGCTTGTGAAAGCGTAACTGTGTACTTTTCACCTACAGGTATCATGAGAACATCCACCTGACCGATTTTCTTCAGCTGTTCTACACTAAGAACAGTGCCGATATCACCCAGATCGACAACTCTGATCCCGTCGAATTCGAAAACAAAGATTGCATTAGCTGTCGGATTCATATTAGGATCGAAGTGATTGCTGAGTACATTGAAAATCCGTACGTCTTTTATCTTTTCATCGACAGGAACGAAAGTATGATGCAATTCATCCCCTGCCTTACCCTGCATTCCATAAAGAACGCGTGGTTTACTTTTTGCGGCTTCCACGTAATTATGGTCGCGATGATTGTGCGATACGGTGACAATATCGGCGGTCAGGTCAGCTGGCAACGGATAACCATCAAGCTTCATAGGATCTGTCAGAATTCGTGTACCCTGCGACGTTGTCATAATGAAGCAGGCTTGTCCGAAAAATGTAAATGTAACGTCATGCGATTTTTGTGCATCCAGTGGATAGCAGACGGTTATCAGTAACGCTAAAATAAAAATAAATGAATTACATATTGAATACTTTTTCATATAACCTCCATGGTGATCTATTATTATCTTCACAAGGATAGCGAAAAATACAAAAGAAATAGCGTCAATACAAAGTATGGTCTTTATTATCCTGATTGATGGATCTCCCGCTTTAGGGAGGGTAAACAGAATACACAGATGCTAAAGATTAACACAGATTAAAATCCGGGAAAGACCAATACTATTTCATTGTAATCTGTCTATCCCTTCCTCGCATAAAAACAGTTGATGAGATCCCTCCGCCAGTCGGCGCTGGAACTCCTCAAACAGGATCAGACCACGATCGAAGAAGTAGCAACAACGACAATGGAAGATTAACTCCCCTGCAAGTTGTATCCGCCCTAAATCGGATCTTTAATCGTTTCACTTACTTACGCGTAATCACCGTGGTGCAATGTCCGCATTTCGTTGCCTGTATCGGTATGGTCATTTTACATTCCGGACATTCCTTCGTGGTCGGCACTGCGACTGTCTCGGGTTTTTCTTCCTTCCGCCGCATTTTGTTCATCATCCGAATAACCATAAAGATGGCAAAAGCAACGATAATAAAATCTACCAATGTGTTGAGGAATACGCCATACCTCAAGAGAACCGCGGGTTGATCCCCGAGCGCTCCTTTTAAGGTTAAGGCAAAACTGCTGAAGTCAAGTCCTCCGAGGAGAAGTCCGATAGGCGGCATAATGACATCATTCACGACTGAGCTTACAATTTTTCCGAATGCAGCGCCAATAATGATACCTACTGCCATATCAGCGACATTCCCTTTGACGGCAAACTCGCGGAATTCTTTCATCATAGACATTGTCATACCTTTTATGTTTGTTGAATGAATCATGAATTAGAGACATCTGAAAAATTAAGAAAAATATTCTTAATTGAATGAGTATCAACACCTTCCTTTAGAACTCTCCTCCGCGAACCCAAGGGGACGAAGAAAAACGCCCAGCAACAAAGTAGAAAAATGCCATCGAGTTAGCCAAGCAGCCAACGAA
>CAYGZY010000226.1:0-14940 GCA_964354485.1 uncultured Chlorobiaceae bacterium
AAAATCGTGATTTAACCCACACCCCGCTTTCCTTTTTTAAAGGTTATTCGCTTATTATAGTGGTTCGGTAATTGATATAAATACCGGATTTTAGTATACTTTTTACGGTTAATAGGAATACACTCATACTTGAGGTTGTTATGAAAATACATCGATATATCAAATCCTGGATGGTGATCCCGTTCCTGTGGATATTGTTGTTGATCGGTTTCGGGATACATGAACGCGCAGAAGCGCAGGTATGTCCGCTGAAGCTCTCGGTAACCTATGCGCCTGTTCAGCAATTAACGGTCCATGACGTTGATCTGGAAAATTTCGATAGCCGTATTCTCCTCTTCACTCTCCGTCTGGCGAATGATACAACAGTAGCTATCACAACAAAATTACGGATCAATCTCAACATCCGTCTTGCAAACGGAGCATCATACTCTGATGCTTTTGTTTACCTTAGCAGGGCTTTCGACGTTCAGCCGGGTATTTTCACGATCACGAACCTCGATCTGGGAAAAAACGGAAAAATCCAGAAGGATGAATTCAACCTTCAGGATGAGGTAAAGACAAATGTTCAGGATGTTGCGCTTGCAACAGGTAAGTTTCCGCCCGGAAGGTACACATACTATTTCTCGCTTGAAAATACACGCTGCGGAACGGTCGATGCCGATGAACCGGTTATCCTTATAATAGAAAATCCGACACGGGTGGAGCTCATCTCCCCGCGGGACGGCGAAATGACGAATGAATTTCCTATGTTTCAATTTGCACACGACGGGACCAGGGCAATACTCACTGTCGCGGAGCAAAATCCAAATCAAACACGTGAAGATGCAATCGACAGAGAACCTCCGATGAACAGAGTCGAACTCATCGGGCAGAATACATTCCTTTATTCCGGTGGACGACCTCTTGAGCGTGGAAAATCATATGTATGGAGGGTAGTCAGTATGATCACCGGTCCCGGACTCAAGGATATCGGTACTTCGAGCGTTATCGGTACATTTACGGTTTCCGAATCCGTTGAGCTATCTGAAGAAGAGAGCGGGAAAGATGCAATTACATTTACCGACGATGAAATTTATGCACTGCTCAGAGATCTCTGTGGTGATTCGAATCGGCCGTATCTCGAATCCATGCGAGCCAGCGGATTGTTGTTCACTACCTTCGCTTTTAATGGATCGTCTATGTCGCGAGCGGAAGTATCCGCCCTCCTCCAGACGCTTATTGCGAATCAGGTAGACTGCAAGTTAAGAGTTGAGTAATAATTTCAGGTAAGGATGCTCAGTATGAAATACACGATATGCACCGTCCGAAGGTTTGTGGTACTCCTCATAACCGCAATTTGTATTGCGGCAGTAGTATCACTTGCAAGTGAAAACGCGAACGTCGCACTTGTGAAGAAAACCGTCAATGACGTTAAAAAGAAAACACCCGACACAAATTGGGAAAAAGCCGCGATCGGTACTCCATTGATGGGAGAGGACCAGGTTTCGACCGGGAAAAAATCATTCGCACTCGTGAAATTTTCGGCTGATAACAGCATTGTCCGTGTGCGCGAACAATCTCTTCTCACCGTTAAGGGTGAAGGACTTCGTCATTCCCTCATTAAAGAGGTATATCTTACAAAAGGCGGAGTCGGATTCAGCGTAACCAAACAGAGGCAAAATCAGGAATTCCGTCTGACTTCACCGACGTCCGTCGCCTCTATCCGCGGAACGAAGGGATGGTGGAGTCGTGGAGAACATGCTGATACGCTCATTGTCATTGAAGGACTTGTAAATCTTCGCAACCGGAATTCCAACCGTGAAGTCGATGTCGGCAGCGGATTCATCGGTATTTCGTATGACGACGGCACGGTAATTGTTCGTCCGGCAACGAGCGATGAACTCGAAAACGCGGAGAAGTATGCATCAGCCGATGAAACGAATAATGAAATCAAATTTGAACTGAAGAATCAGAAAGGCAACACGAAAACACTGAAACTCCAGTACAAAGAGTAAGGGATGAAGATTAGCCATAATTTTTGTATTTTGTCCAGGACCTAACTGCGACTGACAGATAAAAAATAGAGGAACCCAGGTGTTGAAAAATTCCCCAGAACAACACTGCCGAGGTCTCGTGAGTGCATTACTCGCACTCTGCCTCCTCGCAGCGGTAGCTGATGCTCAGATCAGCGATAAAATCGGCAAGATTACAACCGGGACCGCCGAACCGGGGAAACCCCTTTCTTTTCAGATTGAACTACTTCAGGCAAGTCCTCTCGAGCGTCTTGAACTCGCTTACCGCCAATTTGGCGTTCGGGAATTTTCACGTATCGAGATGTCGCTTACCGGCAACATCGCATCAGCGACTCTCCCCGCTGAAGCCGTCATACCGCCATTTGTGGAATACTACCTCCTCCTCTACTATGCCGGAAAGGATGTTCCGGAAACGTATCCGGTAGAAAATCACGAGCAATCACCGCTGCAGATCAACGTTCAACCGGGAATGCTGGAGAAAACGCAGATAATTATTCTCAGTCCGGATCCGGGAGAACGAGTATCCGCCGAGGATCTGCTCATATCTTTGTCACTTGCTCAGTTCGATTCCGGTACGGTTGTCGGTCCGATACAAATTTACGTTGATAAAACTAACCTTTCCGAAGGCATTCTCCGATATGGAGACCTGATTGTCGTCAGACCAGAAAATATTTCAGCAAAGTTTTCAGCAGGAGCGCATGAAGTTCATGTTGTTCTGACCGATATGACGGGGAAATCGATCGATAGCGTTTCCTGGTCATTTTCTCTGGAGGGTACGACCGAGGAACTTCCTCAGCTTACCCTGCCGGTCTCCCCTTTGCGTACCTATGCTTCTCTTCAATTGGAAACGCGGCAGGAGAACATTTCCGGATCGGCAACGCCATTCAACAGGGCTACACTCACGGCTAATGCATCGTATCGAGAATTTCAGTCACGCGGTTATCTCTACCTCACAAACGATGAAAAACAATATCGTCAGCCGCAGAACAGATTCCTTGTCGTTGCAGAAGCTCCGTGGTTAAAGATCGGTTACGGCGACAGTTACCCGACGCTACCCGATCTCATCATGAACGGAAAAAGACTGCGCGGATTCTTCGGAAATCTGACACTAAATAAATTCAGTCTCGATGTCGCGTTCGGAACTGTTACCCGAAAAATTGACGGCAGTATCGGCATACCATTCCCTGACAGTGCACTCGCGACAGAGCAGGCAAACGATCCGGGTGCATTGTTCCAGGTGTACGATACCACCGGTGGAATCCGGCAATGGGCAAAAATGTATCTGGGAACATACGAGCGGGATCTGTTTGTCGTTCACCCGATATTTGGAAAACGAATTGGTTCTCACTGGGGACTCACGTACCTGAAAGGCAAAGATGATATCGGTTCCATCCGGTATGGCATCAGGCCCCGGGAAAACGCCGTAATCGGCACTGACATTCTGCTCTCTTTCGACCGGCAGAACTTTGAGATTATGGCTCAGGCAGCCATCAGCGCCACCAATAACGATATCAGTAAAGGCACGTTTACCGATGCAGATATTGACACCCTCTTTTCGGACAGCGATGAACAGGAACGCAGAAACATCCGGCAGTTGAGAGATTACTTTTCCAGTATCATCACCATCAATGAAAATCTTATTCCTCTTCGGATGAAAAATATTCCGACCCTTTCGTACGAAGGCGGTATTGCCCTGAACTATTTTTATAACACGTTGCGTTTTACATACCTTCGCCACGGTGAAGCGTATGAATCCTTCGGTCAAACGTATCTGCGGCCCGATGTCGAGGGATTTGTCATCACCGACCGTCTCCGTTTGCTGAAAAATCAGATATTTTTATCAACTGGGTACGAACACTTGCGGGATAACACGATAGGATCAAAACTGACTACAACAACGACAAATACGGCAAACATCAGCGTATCGTATTTCCCCGCAATCAATTTTCCCAATATAACCGTCAGTTATCTGTACGCTTCAAACAAAAACGATCTCGATCTCGGTGATACGCTCGGCTACGCCCGCTGCGACAGGACGAACAGAGTGCTCCTGCATATCGGGAAAGAATACACTTATATTGCACGACATAATCTTTATCTCACCATCGGAACATCGGTGAGGAATGATGAGACCATCAGGGATCTCGATACGCGTTCAACGACGGTAGGCATCGGGGCTCTTTCAACGTTCGACATCCCGCTTCAAACGACCCTTAATGTAACCGTGAATGCAAACAAAATCGTCATGCCATCCGCGGAATCTGCATCATTTACGTACACCACACTATACGCGAACGCTCAATACCGCACACTTAAAAACACTATGACACTCACCGGAGCTTTGAGTCCGACATTCGGCGACATCGAGCGGTATCTAGTCAACCTTGGCGTCCAGTATGCATTCTGGGAGTACCTTACCGCGCGGACGGAGGTTTCGCTTTACTTTAACCAGAAACTTTTCAACCAGCCGAATATCAAGAATGATGTGGTCTGGACGCTCACGATTAGAGCAGACGTGTAGTACACTGCATGGAAAGACGAACTGCAAAACCGCTGCGTTTTTTCTTACTCCAAATCAGTATTAGCTTCCTTGTCACGTTATTTGTTCTGGCTCTAACCCAAAACCTTTTTTTTAGTATTCCACCTCTGAAAAGCGCAGAGTTGTCGCTCATCGACCTGCGATTTCGTCAGCGGGATCTGCAGAAGAAGAACAAAGATATTGTCGTTGTAAACATTTCCTCGGAATCATATACATCACTACCGGCGCGTTGGCCCTGGCCCACCTCCTACTATACGAGGCTCATCAGGAACCTGACGCGCGCAGGCGCAAAGGTCATCGGATTAGACGTTATCTTTCCGCCCGCTGCTGGCAGTATGACGGAAGAAGACCGTGAATTCCATCGCACCCTGCACGAATCTGCAAATGTCGTCCTCGCCGGAAAGATAAAATCCGAGGAAACAAAATTTACACTGCGGCAGAGATCCCCGTCCTATGGGAACCGGTTCATTGATACATTAACCCGGTTTGGCATCGTCAATCTCCCTCTGGATATAGACGACGTGCGCAGACGGTATATGCCTTTCATCTTCGACGAAGACCAGGAGGAACGATTACCTACGTTCTCAATGGCTGTTCTCAACGCTTACTACAATCAGCCGAACAATCTCACAGCCGATCTGTCGGGAAATGCGTTTCTATATGGTCAGAAGGTCATTCCGCTTTACGATGCAACATCGTTCCTCATTAACTACTACGGACCTGACAGCACCTTCCCGCGCGTCGATATCGTTGATGTTCTCGATGACAGTACACTGACAACCGTCGATGAAGAAAGGTATGGATCGGAGATCAATTCCTTCGATAATCCGGAGTACGGCGTTCTAAACGACAGCATATTTGCAAATAAAATCGTTATAGTCGGCTCAACGGATCCCGAAGACAAAGATCTCTTCCTCGCCACGCCGAGTAAAAAGAGAGTCGAAGACAGGATGATGTACGGTGTAGAAATTCACGCGAATGTCATTCAGAGCATCATTGACGGCAATTTCATCAGGCGGCAGCCGCTCTTGCTGACATTTTTTACCGTGTTCGGACTCTGTCTATTTACATACGTCCTCACCGCCGGTCTGAAATCCATCCGAACAGAGTACAGCGCTCTCATTGAAGTGCTCGGAGTCGCTCTCATTCTCTCGGAGCTTTTCATTATTTACTGGGCATCGGTTCAGCTTTTTCAGAAAGAAAATTACCTTACAGATATGACAAGCCCGGCTTTGGCGGTGATCCTGAGCTACGTCAGCAGTACGGTATACAGTTACGTTTCCGAGAGAAGACAAAAAATCCTTATCAAAGGAATGTTCAGTCAGTACGTTAATCCTACCATTGTCGACGAGCTTGTGGCGCATCCCGAAAGACTGCGCCTCGGCGGCGAGAGAAAAGAGGTGACCGTATTCTTCAGCGACATAGAAAATTTCACGCAAATAGCCGAGAAAATACAGCCGGAGAACCTCGTAACGATCCTCAACGACTACCTCAGCGAGATGACCGCCATTATTATTACGAATAACGGTACGCTCGATAAGTATGAGGGTGATGCCATAGTGGCGTTCTGGGGCGCACCGCTCCCTCAGGACGATCATGCTATCAGAGCATGCAGAGCGGCTGTTCAGATGCAGCGAAAGCTGGAGGAAATACGGCCGCTGTGGGAACGCGAGGGGAAACCCCCGCTCCGGATCCGAATCGGAATGAGTACAGGGGAAGTTGTCGTGGGTAACATGGGCGGCGCCAACCGCTTCGATTATACCGTCATCGGTGATACTGTCAATCTCGGCTCACGCCTGGAAGGCGCAAATAAGCAATACAAAACCCGTATTATGATCAGCGGGAGTACGTACAAATATGCAAAGGATTTCATTCACGCGCGGGAACTTGATCTTTTAGTTGTCGCGGGGAAAACAGAACCGATCCGTGTTTATGAACTTGTGGGATTAACCGAAGAAAAACTCAGTCATAACCAGGAACAGTTTCTCAGAATGTATTCCAAGGGACTGATGCACTACAGGCAGCGCGAGTGGCAAACGGCAATTGGTGCATTCGAACGCGCTCTCGACCTCTACCCCGATGATTACCCCTGCCAGCTCTACGTTGAACACTCCGATCTTTATCGTTCCACCCCACCGCCGGATGATTGGAACGGTGTTTTTATCCTGAGAACAAAATAACTCAATAAAGCAAAGAAGATAGAACCGATTGCTGAACTGAAAAGAGGCGACGTATGTCGCCGGTTCCCCATTCGCCTCTGAGAATTCGCGCCTCACATTCATAATACCTGCCGAGTGCAGTAAAGACAACTACACGTCTCCGATTATTTTCCAAACCGGTTTCGTAGGAACAGTATTTTTTGTTGCCGAGAGAAAATTCTTTCAGTTTCACAGTATCGCGCACGATATCCAACCCCTGATGCGCTGCGCTTAGAATGGCGAGAAGCTCTAGACCCTTGCTCTTGATGCGCATGGCTGTGAGGGAATCGACGGTCAATTCCCGCACGATCATCGTCGCATTGAGATCCTCTTTTACGAGCCATACAGAGAGCGACGGTGCGAGGGTATCATCGGAAAACGCAAACCATCCTGCCGGAACTCTCCCCGACAGTAAGCTGTCGCGGGATCGGAAAATCTCAGTAGTCAGCGGATAATCAGCAGCGTACGGTAACTTCGCACTGCATGATACGAGAATTATACTAAGGAGGATCAAAGCGAGTATTCGTGCCATGATATCAGCGGGGAGTCCTTCTGAACTGGTCGGCTGCAAGCGTAAAGATCAGTGATATTCGGTGTGTCTTAAGTGATTCCTCAGAATCTTTCAGCCGTGCAAATGAGTAATCGATGTGCAGTTTGGGGAGGTGAATACCGGCGCCGAGGGTCCACTCCTTCGCATCGGTATACCCCGTACGAACAGCGATGATATTCTGAAAGTCGTACTCTAATCCCGCATGGGCATCAAAACTCACGCCGCCGACGTGGAAGGCGGAGGAGGAGCGCCTGTTCTCAAAGCGAACATCCAGATCTAAAGCCGGTGTGAAGCGGCCGCTGAGGGCATTAACTGTGTATGCGCCCCCCGTCCGTACTGTGGGAGTAATGAGTTCGTTCCTGCCCGTACTCCATGCAACCAATGTTGTAGTGACGTCCTGCACGTTAGCACCGACTGCAAAATTACGCGTCATAGCGTACCGAACGGCAAGGTCAAACCCTATTCCAACGGCTGTTGCGCTTTCCACATCACGATGGATCAGTTTAAGGTTCGCGCCATATGAGAAAGATTCCGTGATTTTCCGTGCATAGGAGAGGAAGAAGGCCCAGTCTGCTGCGTTGAAATAGGTTATCCGGTTCGGATCTATGCGGACGAAGTTCTGCCACTGATCCGGCGGCAGCGGCAGTCCGTTGATATCAACCCCGGCATACTGGGTATTCGGAATATTATCTACGCCAAGCCGGATGACGCTGAGTGCGAGTGTTGAAACCGGACCGAGAGGCAGCGCCACTGCACCGTAGTCGTAATTCACAAGTCCGGCAAAGCGCTCGTCGTGCATGAGAGCGATCTGCGGAAAATCTATCGACGAGAGTCCGGCCGGATTCCAGTACCCGGATGTAATGTCGTTAGCAACTGCGGTATAAGCGCTTCCCATTCCAAGTGCTCGACCGCCGATTCCAATAGCTATGAATTCACCCGCATACTTTGCTGTGGACTGCGCAAATCCGGATGAAACCAGCAGAGATCCACCAAGCACGGCAGTGAGTATACATCGGTACACTACCCATCGGAGCGAAGAAGAGTGTAATTTTTTCATAATTACCGTCCAACTAATATTGAGATTTCAGACCTGAAATGCAAGTCTGACACATTAGAGGGTATCAACGATTGATGGGTTTCGCTCCGAATTCGCGCATTAAGGTTTGAACAAGCGGGTGTTGTTGTAATGTATGATGGTTGGTTTCCTGACTTTGGGGAGGCGACTTCTGTTCCCGTCGGGAAGAAATAATAGTTTCCAGTTGCATTTTTGCGCCGTAAATTCTCTGGGCAAGTTCCTGCAGGTACAGGCGAGTCTTCTTCATGTTGAGTTCGTTGAGATGGAAATCGTCGGGACAACCGATACATAGGCGGTTCTCTTCAGCTTCGAGAAGCGACGTTTGATTCAGCATCATGCCGACTGCTACACGCTCCCGGAGCGCTTCTTCGACTAATATCGACCACCTCTTCGACGGATCGGCGGGCGGTGTGTACTGCGGCGCTTCATTTAATTGTGTAGCAGATCTAAGATCGGGCGGGGGTTGCTGAATCTGTACCACCTGATGCGGCGCCAGCGTCGGCGGAGAGGCTTTGACGCTCCCTTTAATCGGTGGTTTTGCGCTGTCCATTCCTTCCGATCTGTTCAACCGCAGCTGCGAATCAGGCATACCACCTGTAATATTTTTTTGTATCTCTTCTATAGTGCCGATCAGAGACGAAATATCGACACTGCTGTCGATTTTGATCATATTTATCAAGCCCACTTCCAGTTTCAGGCGGGGCTGTTGTGTCCATCGTATTGCCGTTTCCGTATCGGCTGCAATTTTTATGAGTCTGAGCAGATCATGGTCGTCAAAAGAGCCTTTGATGCTCTGGTACCGTGCGCGGTATACATCCGATAACTCAATCATCGCCGTCGAATCGGTTACTTGCGCGACCAGGATATGGCGGAGATGTTCTATTAGGCCGTTAAGAAATTCACGGATATCGTAACCTCGGTTAATAATCTCCTCAACCAGCGATAATCCGGCTTTGATATCCTTCGCCTTGATACTGTCGGTGACGCGGAAAAAGATTTCATAATCAACGATGCCGAGCATTGAGACTATCGAATCAGTCTGGATATTCTTCCCGCAGAATGAAACGATCTGATCAAATATGCTCTGAGCGTCACGCATAGAGCCGTCGGCGCGCCTGGCAATTATGTGGAGCGCCTCGTCATCTATCTTTATTTGTTCTTTCCCGGCGATGAACCGGATCCGTGATACGATTTCATCAATTGAGATGCGCCGGAAGTCGAAGCGCTGACATCGCGAGAGGATTGTGAGGGGCACTTTGTGAATCTCGGTCGTCGCAAAAATAAACATCACATATGACGGAGGTTCTTCCAGTGTTTTCAGTAGTGCATTGAAAGCTTCCTTCGTGAGCATGTGCACTTCGTCGATGATGTACACCTTGTAGTTACCTTTAGCCGGTCCATAGCGGACCGCCTCGCGCAGGTTGCGAATTTCCTCGATTCCGCGGTTGGAGGCGCCGTCAATTTCAAAAACGTGGACGCTTCTCCCTTCCGTTATCTCTTTACACACGTCGCATGTATTGTCGGGATCGGCGCCGTTGGGATGCATGCAGTTAATCGCCCGGGAGAGAATTCTTGCCGCCGTCGTTTTCCCGACGCCGCGCGCTCCGCTGAATATGTACGCATGCGAAAGTCGTTTAGTGGCGATGGCATTCTGGAGCGTCGTCGTGATGTGCGACTGACCGACAATGTCTGCAAATATCATCGGTCTCCACTTGCGTGCTGTCACCACGTACGTTGTCTGCTGTTCTGAAGATTTGCCCATGTGTGCAGTAAATATAAATCAATCCGGGAAGAGTTTCAAGCCCGCCGCCGTGTTTTTTCCCCAAAAACCCATTTCATCGCATCGGCGATTGTATTAATCGGGACGATTGTCAGTCTTTCTTTCACTTTATCGGATATTTCCACAAGATCTTTCTCATTTTCCATGGGGATGAGTACCGTACTGATTCCGCTCCGCTGGGCTGCAAGGAGTTTTTCATTCAGTCCTCCGACGGCCAGAATGTTCCCCCGAAGCGTAATTTCGCCCGTCATTGCAACATCGTTTCTGGCAGGCAGTTGAGCCGCTGCGGATATGATTGCCATTGCCATGGTGACTCCGGCCGATGGGCCGTCTTTGGGTATGGCGCCTTCAGGGAGGTGGATATGAATTTCTTTTCGTCTGTAAAAATTGGACGGTACGCCCAGCGCTTTTGCGTTCGCCCGGATATAGCTCAGTGCGGCTTTGGCAGATTCTTTCATCACGTCGCCCAATTGACCTGTCAGTGTAAGTTTCTCGGCGCCGTTCATGATGGTGGCATCGACGTTGAGGATATCCCCCCCGACGCTCGTCCATGCCAGCCCGATGACGGAGCCGATGCGTCGCTCGCCGCCTGCAAACTTTTTTCGGTATTTCGGAACACCCAGGTACGATTCTACTTTTTGTTCATCTATGTTAACAGCTTTTTTCCCCTCACGTTTACCATTTTTCGACCTTGCGAGAACAATATCCTTCGCAACCTTCCGGCATACAGATGCAATCTCGCGTTCAAGATTGCGCACTCCTGCTTCACGAGTATACTGCTGGATAATTTTTGTAATCGCACCATCGCCGAACCGGACATTTGCTTCCTTTAAACCGTGGTCCGTCAGCTGTTTGGGGATAATATGTCTCTTCGCGATTTCTTTTTTATCGTATTCGAGGTAACCCGGCAGTTCAATAATTTCCATCCGATCCTGGAGCGGCAGCGGTATATTGTACCTCACATTTGCCGTCGTGATGAACATAACACGGGAGAGATCGTAGTCGACATCCAGATAATGGTCGGTAAATGTTGAGTTCTGTTCCGGATCCAATACTTCAAGGAGCGCCGAAGACGGATCGCCCCGAAAGTCCATACTCATCTTATCGACTTCATCCATGAGGATAACCGGATTGATAACGCCGGCGCGTTTCATCGATTGAATTATCTTCCCCGGCATGGAACCTATGTAGGTTCGCCGGTGTCCCCGAATTTCCGCCTCATCACGAACGCCGCCGAGCGAGATGCGCGTGAATTTACGTCCCAATGCCCGGGAGATCGATTTACCGAGCGATGTTTTACCGACTCCCGGCGGTCCGACGAAGCAGAGGATTTGTCCGCGACGCTCCTTCACGAGATTCAGAACGGCGATGTGCTCAAGGATTCTCTCCTTCGGTTTTTCCAGGCCGTAGTGATCGTCATCCAGGATCTTCTGCACATGTTTGATGTCCAGATTATCCTTCGTTTTCTTATACCACGGCACGGAAATCAGCCAGTCGAGGTAATTCCTGCTCACGCCGTACTCAGGCGATTGTGACGGAATTTTCTTCAGCTTATTAAATTCGTCCATGGATTTCTCGTTGACCTCTTTCGGCATTTTCGCGCCGACTATCTGCTCTTTAAGCTTCACCAAGTCGGGTGTGAGAACTTCCTCGGAACCAAGTTCATCCTGAAGGATGCGCATCTGTTCCTGGAGAAGGAACTTCTTCTGCGATTTCTGAATACTCTCGTGGAGTTTTTCATCAAGATCCCGTTCGATTCTCAACACATCGACCTCGGACGTGAGGAGATGTGCAAGCTCGAAGTATTGATCTTTTAACGAACGGTGACGGAGAATCTGCTGTTTCCCTTCCACTTCCTTAGAAATATTTGCGGCAATGTAGAACAGCTTCCTACGGGGGTTTTTCACGCTCTCGAACGCGGTGAGAACATCCGACGAGATGTTCCTGCTCAGCTGGACGTACTCCTCGAAAAGCGACGACGACTGGCGGATGAGTGCGTTTATTTCAGGCGTGACTTCGACTTCCTCATCATACATTTCCACTTCAACCATCATGAAAGGATCACGCTGAACGACCAATTTCACGGAGGCATGCATGAGTCCGTTGACGAGTATCTTCATCAGACCGTTCGGCATCTTCATAACCTGAATGATCTTTGCCACCGTTCCATCGGCGTAAATATCATTCTCACCGGGTTCTTCCACCGCCGGATTACGCTGTGCGACGAGAAATACCAGCTTTTCATGCTCTCCGGCATATGCAGCCGCGCGGAGTGACGATTCCCTGCCCAGAAGCACCGGATACACCATATATGGAAAAATGATAATATCGCGGAGCGTGAGAACAGGAAGCTGATTTGGAACGCTGCTTTTTAAAAATCCATGATCGTCGTTAATATTAAAATCAATGGGGTTCATATGCTCAAGATAAAAAATGCCCGACAGGGCTTACAAATAAGTGATAGGTTTGGATCTTCCTCACGAAAATATACAAAGATTGCCGACAGTAAGCAAACAGCGTGCATGGAACATTAAAGAGAATTTAGTATATTATCCATCTCAAAGAGCGAATTATATGCTTTTAAAATGAAATCCAGAGAAGAAAAGAGTATGCTGAAGTACTCCCGCACCCTCTTCGAATCGTACCCTGCGTACCGCGTTCCTCATTTCCGTGAACGGCGGTTTTCTCCCGAAATGTTATATAGCGTCCTCGATGATATACACAATCATTCATCATCTCTCATAAATATTTCTTCAGGCGGCGCCTCTTTCGAGGATCGCCGTATCTGCCATATCCAAATCGGAAGTGGCCCGACACAGGTCCTCCTCTGGTCTCAGATGCATGGAGATGAACCGACCGCAACGATGGCAATTTGCGATATTCTGAGGTACTTCACCGTCACACACGGAGAGTCTGCCACACAAAGGATACTCTCTTCGCTGAAACTTCATTTCATACCCATGGTAAATCCGGACGGCGCTTTCCGCTTTCAGCGCCGCAATGCGCAAAACATCGATATTAACCGCGATGCCCTCGCACTCCAGACGCCGGAAGCACGCTTTCTAAAAGAACTTCAGTCGAACATAAAGCCGCACTTCGGATTCAATCTCCACGATCAGGAATTAAGTACCGTCGGAAACACTAAAGTAATTTCCGCGATGAGTCTCCTCGCCCCTGCATGCGACCACGAGATATCGGATAATCCCGTACGCACACGTGCAAAGCATCTCGCCGCAACTTTCAATCAGATCCTCCAGGAATACATCCCCGGCAGAGTGACCAAGTACAACGACAGTTATGAAGCACGGGCATTCGGCGACAATATGCAGAAATGGGGAACAAGCACTCTGCTCATAGAATCGGGGCATGACACGAATGAACCGGAAAAAGAATCAATCCGGAAATTGAATTTTGTTGGGATTATTTCTGCTCTCTTCTCTATCGCGACCGATGAATACATGACATCCGATTCCGGCGGGTACGAGAGTCTGCCGCTGAACGGAAAGCGGGCATATGACGTCATCATACGGAACGTCACTATTGAACGGAGCGGTAAACAAAAAACAGTTGCAGACCTGGCTGTTTCCTACCAGGTTGACACACACTCGGAACTGCCGCCGAAGCTTGTTGATGTGGGCGATTTACATCCTTTCGTCGGACTGAAAGAAATCGACGCCACCGGTAAAATCATCTTCCCGGACATACTCCGTATTAATGAGCCGTTCGACTGGGAAAAATATTTTTAACTTTCTCAGGCGATCGATTACATTTACATACTTCTGCCGATTAGGATTGGCACGAGCACCCAGAAAACAAACCACAGAGACAGAGAAACAGCAATCCCTGTTCCCGTCGGTTTAAGTGCGCACTTCGCCAGACCGATACCTGCCACAACCATCTGCCAGATTGTTATTATGTTGAGTGCGGCAAGAAGCAAATGGATGAAGTTTTTTCTGTCAAATGAATTCAACACAAGGAGAGAACCGCCAGGAGAGGCAAGGATCGATCCCATTGCATGTATCATGAGGAGTGTTACTATCGAACCTACAATACCAATCAACATTGCCAGCCCATACACCTCCAACATTTTTTTATACCCCGTAGGTGATTTCAGAAGAAACTTACCGGCAATCCAGAACAGTAGCGCACCCACGAAAAGGCTTACGGATACCATAACGACCGCCATAACCGCGCCGGTAATGATGATGATCGACGACGATTCCATCATCTCTGTTGCCGCATCCATCTGCTCCTGTGTCATCTCACCTTTATCAACCCGTTCCTGCATTGCCTGCTGTTGAGGTTCCAGCGCCTGTTGGCGCAACACCTGATTTGAGAGAATCGCATATGTCGAAATGAGGGCGATGATAATCGCGAGCAGATACGGAATAACCCATGATGACGTCCTGATCGGCGATTGAGAGACTTCCGTGTATAGTTCACCGGGTGAAGTAAAAACATTGACCATTCTGTCGAAGAATGACGATTTTTGTGGCTCACTGCCCGGAATCGAAGGATTGTTATCCATAGCATCTCCTTAATTTTCATTGAAAATACTGAATAATTAATCAATTCACAATTCTATGGGGAAGTCTTTAACAATCTCCAAGAAATTACCTCTCCCCCTGAATCCCTCTCCCAAAATGCTACGCATTACCCACATCTTTCTTGAAGATGATATACGATTGTGCGATATCATTGAGTCGTCTCCAACCTCGCCAGAGCACCTTCACACCGGGATTTCCATCACTCTTTCTTCCAAGAAATCCACCAAGCGAAGCAATCA
>CAYGZY010000227.1:0-2927 GCA_964354485.1 uncultured Chlorobiaceae bacterium
GATGGATTTCTTGTATTTAAGCTATAAACATGTCGTCCCTAACGGGACTCTTCTTCAGTATATATTTTACTTTTTTATCAGCTCCGTAGGAGCGATATGTTTATAGCACAAGATTAAACAAAAGATATAGCTCCGTAGGAGCGGCACTATTAGGGAGGAGAATAACCCCAAACTGTAACATTCCTTTTTATGAATCGTACATTTATCGTAGAGTGTATATATAACATATATCATGGAAAGAGGGTCTAACACCATGAAGCTCACATATATCATTCTTGCCGTTTTCGTCACGATTCCATGCAGCATTATTGTATCCGGGTGCAGTGCAACTGACTGGGCAACGCGCGACATTCCGGATGGATCGTCGCTGGATGAAGGCGATCAGATCACGATCGTTTAGAAAGATGGCATTACTCATATGGGGAGGAAAAAAAGATTAGCATCTCTATCGCCGTCGGAGTACGCAGAAGAGTATTCCCAAGGGGAGCGACAGATATTCGACGGCAAATTACTGCCTAAACTTGGTCAGAACATTCGGATTTTGACTACACTCTCCGACTCGAAAATCTGGGAAGGGGAGCTTCTCGGATTTGACTGCAGTAGTTTGTGGATGAAATCAGAAAATTCTGCCGAACCCAAAGAAGTGTACTTCACAAGTCTCAGGTACCTGTCGGCCAGAGACGATAAGGTATTCCATAGAATGCATCTACGGAATCTTTTTATGAACGGTGATATACCACTGATGTCTGCAATTGAAGTGGAGGATGCCGACAGTTCACACAGAGTGCCTGTTTCATCGATCGATCATATACTGCTCAATGGCAGGGGATTGGAAATATCGGGAAATGATTTGTTATTGATGAGTAGGAGGTAATGAGGCGAAAGCTGGTCATTGGTCAATGGTTTACCCGCCGAAGTTTGCCAGGTCATTAGTCATTGGTGTTGGGAGGTGCCTTGTCCTTTGTAATGATCACAGAGGATTGTGAAGATAAAAAATACAAATGACAAAGTAAAGAAATAACTGATCAAACGTACAAATGACAAATGACAAATGACGATTGACAGCAACTCTACGCTCTATGCTCTCTGCTCCCTTGCTCTAAGCTCCCTTCCACCCCCTTTGCTTTTCGAATTTCTTTTAAGTAACTTCCATAGTCATTGTATACTACGGAGGGCTATTAGCAATGAGTGAAAAGGTACGAATACTCGTCGCCGACGATGATAAAGAGTTGGTGCAGACGATCGAGGAAGAACTTATCATCGAAGGTTATGATGTAGCTGTTGCCCATGATGGGGAGGAAGCTCTGCACGCAATCCAAACATCCCCATTTCAAATTGTGATTCTCGACCTCAAGATGCCAAAGATTAGCGGTCTGGAGATTTTGCAGAAAGTTAAGAAGGACTATCCGGGCATGAAAATCATCATCCTTACGGCATACGCGAATCTCGAGAATGTAAAAAAATGCCGCGATCTGGGTGCGGATGAAGTCGTAGAAAAACCATATGATCTGGGTGAACTCTTCACGGCTATTGAATATTTCGTTGGTAAACAGCCGAGATAGAACCTCTGTATAAATATCTGTGCATCTGTACAGTGTGATTCGTACGGATTCTTTTCTCCATGATCTTCTTCTGGTAAGCGCACCGTAAATCCAAAGTTGATCTCCAATCAACGCAGGTATCATATACATATCTCTATGAATACGGTAAGAGAGGGTACTGCTTTTATAAGTATCCGCCTCTCAGTCCTCTATACTTATCTAAAGCTAAATTCCCTGCATAACATTTTGTATATTATAGTGTATGAAAAAAGGCGAAATTCTTAACTTGACGATCGAGAGTCTTTCCGGCGATGGTCGAACAATTTCTCACCTCGAAGGCTGTGTCGTATTTGTTACGGGAGGTGTTCCGGGCGACGTTGTTTTGGCGCGTTTGATAAAACTGAAAAAGAATTATTTTGAAGCAGTAACGGAGAGGTTCATCACCCTTTCGAAACTTCGGACCGAACCGCGCTGTAAGCACTTTGGAGTTTGCGGCGGTTGCCGCTGGCAGGACCTTGCCTACGAGGCACAGCTCGGCTACAAACAACAGTTGGTTACCGATGCATTTACTCATATCGGTTCATTCGAGAAACCCGATATACTTCCGACTATGCGGTGCGGAGATCCTTACTGGTACAGGAATAAGATGGAGTACACATTCTCGAATTACCGTTGGCTGACTCAGGCTGAACTGGTAAAAGATACTGCGCAGGAACAGGAGGTGGCGCTCGGTCTACACATTCCGGGGCGGTATTACAAAGTACTGAATATCGATGAGTGCTTTCTGCAGTCTGAACTGAGTCCGGCAATTCTGCGGAAGGTGAGGGATGAATGCCGTGCTTTGGGTCTTACGGTCTATTCAACGAAAACTCATACGGGTTATCTCCGGCATCTGGTGATTCGCGACGGTAAACGAACAGATGAATGCATGGTTAATCTCGTAACCACATACAGCGATGAAAAATCAATGGCACATCTTACGAATGTTCTTACCAAGGAATTTCCCGGTATCACGACCATCGTCAATAATATCACAGATCGGAAATCCATGGTCGCGCAGGGAGAAACGGAAAAAATTTACTACGGCAGTGGCTCGATAACCGAAAAACTGGGTAATTACACATTCAGGATATCGGCAAATTCCTTTTTCCAGACAAATACGTTCCAGGCGGAGAGATTATATTCCATTGTAAAAGACTTCGCTGATTTGAAACACTCCGATGTTGTATACGATCTTTACTGCGGAACCGGCACAATTGCCGTATTCCTCTCGGATGCTGTCAAAGAGGTAATCGGTATCGATATAGTTGAAAGTGCAAGAACGGATGCAGAGAAAAACGCTGAGCTAAACGGAATATTGAACTGCTTTTTCTATCTTGGGGATCT
>CAYGZY010000228.1:0-11747 GCA_964354485.1 uncultured Chlorobiaceae bacterium
GTTCTTGAATGAAATATACTAAAATGGAGCCTAAAGTCAAACTTTATGGGATGCTCGGATATGGAATGTATTACAGATATAAAGAGAATGAAACGCGGAACGAGATTAAAAAGTCTTAAACGCTGATACGCAGAGCGCTAAGAGGTTTAAGCCCTCTGCGCACCTTTGCGAACTCTGCGCCTTTGCGTTTAATGTTTTTTTATCGCAAAGACGCAAAGGACGCCGAGAAAACGCAGAGGCCTATTGAGCCAAGCTTTTATAATATCGGGAGTTTGATTAGCCAACCTGTAAAAGCATGGGGTTGTCCAAAAAGTAAAAAGGGTCAGTGTCATTCCTGAATGTTTTTATCAGGAATCCAGTGCTAGGTCCAAGCTCTGGATACCCCGATCGAACGGGCTCGTTCAAAATATCGGTCGCCAGCCCGACAACGTCGTTCGGGCGGGTTCGGGCGGGCCGCTAAAAGCATGCGGGTATGACATTTTGCAAACTTCCAACTCTGGTTCCCAAAGTCCTCTTTGGGAATCCATTTAGATAGACTTGCACAGTAGGTTCCCAAGCGGGAGCTTGGGTACCAGACGGTGGTAGCTAACCTTGCGAAGGTTTGTTAAGCTCAAGCAGAGCTAACCTTCGCAAGGTGTGCTATGATTTTATTTACCGCCTATGGTCATCTCCGCAACTTTGATGGTCGGTCCAGTGATGGAATCTTTGAATTTCACATCATCACCAACCATCTCGATTCCCTTCAGGAGCTGAGCGAGGTTGCCGGAGATAGTAATTTCTGCGACAGGATACGCAAGCTCTCCCTTTTCAATCCATAACCCGAATGCACCTCGCGAGATATCCCCCGTTGTCGGCACCATGCCAAATCCGATTGTACCCGTGAGGAAAAGTCCTTTATCGACCGATTTAATGATATCCTCCGGTTTGGATGTTCCTGCGGCGAGGTAAAAGTTATTCGGCCCGGAACTGTTGCCCGTTGATTTCATGCCGAGTTTCTTCGCTGAATACGTATCCATCAGGTAGCTTTTCAAAACACCTTTCTCGACGACAACGGTTTTCCGTGTTGGAACGCCTTCACCATCGAACGGTTTTGTTCCGGCTGCACCCGGGATTAATCCGTCATCAGTAACAGTTACTAAATCACTCCCGATTTTTTCACCAATTTTCCCTTCAAGGAACGATTGCTTCAGATATATGCTGTTGCCGTTTATGCAGCTAAAAAGAAAACCGAGCAAGCCGGCTGTCATGGGAGATTCGAAGATGACCGGAACATTTTGTGTTTCAACCTTCTTCGCCCCGATGAGACGCGTTACACGGTGAATCGCTTTCGCCGCAATCTCTTCCGGATTTTCCAGATTTGCCAGGATCCGCGAGGAATCGCCCCATCCCTCATCGAAAAGATTAGGTTCTTCCCCCGCCTGCAGGTATACACCCGATGAACAAGCGGTCCTCTTGTATGAACCGGTGAAACCGTTCGAGCTAACCAGGAATGTTTCACCTGTGTATGTACCGTACGACGCTCCGAAGCATTTTTTCACCCTCGGCTCTGACAGACATATCTTCTCAGTTTTCTTCGCCGCGGCAATTTTCATCTCGGGAGACATCTCGAGAATAGCGGGATCCCACATTTTAAGTTTATCGGTATCTGCTGTAATCGCTTCTTTTTCCGGTAAGCCCGCAAACGGATCTGCACTTGAAAGTTTTGCACGTTCAATCGCATTCTCGACGAGCTTTTCTAAAGTTTCTTTTGAGAGATCGGATGAACTCGCGCGCGCCATTTTCCCCTCGACAAAGAGACGCAGTGAAAGACCTTTTGATCCGGCTTCCACCAGTCGTTCAACTTCACCCTGACGAACATCGAGAGAAAATTCGCTTCCCTCCCCGATCGATACTTCAATCTGATCTGCGCCTTTTTTTCGTCCGAAGGCAACAAGGTTTTCCGCTACTTTGATAAGATTATCGTTTTTCATTTCCTGCCTCCTACCGTCATCTGACGGAGCTTGAGTGTGGGCGTACCTGCGGTTACAGGGGCTGACTGGCCGTCCTTTCCGCAGGTGCCAAGGAAGAATTGCGTGTCGTTGGCTATCATCTCAACTTCATTGAGAATCTGCACATTAGTTCCGATGAGCGTGGCATTCTTGACTGGCTTGGTTAATTTTCCATCTTCGATCAGGTACCCTTTATTAACCGAGAATGTGAACTTCCCTGAATCATTTACCTCGCCGCCCTGATATGTTTCCGCAAAAAAACCTTTCTTCACCGATTTGATAACGTCCTCGGGTGTTGCATCGCCCGGAGCCAGGACGGTATTTGCCATCCGTGGAATTGGATTGTTCTGGTAGGATTGTCTGCGTCCATGCCCGTTCATTTCCATACCCATCAATTTTGCAGAGAGCCGATCCTGCAGGTAACCGACGAGTTTTCCCTTTTCAATGAGCATTGTTTTCTTCGGTATCGTCCCTTCATCATCGATGTTGAGACTTCCCCTTAAATTCGGAATCGTCGGATCATCATAAATTGTAACGGTTGGATTTGCGACCTGCGTTCCCATCTTGTCCCAGAAGATGGAAGTCTTTTTGCGGTTGCCGTCTGCCTCAAATGGATGCCCAACCGCTTCATGTACCATTACGCCCGACTGAAAACTCCCTAACACAACGGGCTGTTCCCCTGCTGGAGGATCGACAGCAGAAAGGAGTGTAATTGCTTCTTCTCCGGCCCTCTTCCCGATTTGGGTCGGGGTTAGAGTATTTTTATAGAAACCCAATCCAACCCTGCCGCCCGCGTTACCGTTTCCAGTGTTGCGAATTCCCTTATCCTGCGCGGTCGCCGTTGCTACTAACCTCACCTGCGGACGCACATCGGATATTAAAAGACCTTCGCTGTTAGCAATAGTCACATACTGAATCTCATCGACGAGGGAGGCCTGCACCTTGGTGATGCGCCCATCGTACGACTTCGCAGCATTGTACGCTTCCTTTACGAGTTCAACCTTAGAAGCGAGGTTTATATCTGCGAAGGGCGATATCATATCATACGTCTGAGTTTTTAATTTGTTCTCCTGTAATTTCGCTACCGACACCCCGGACATACCCGCAGCAATGGCAGCGGCGGTGAGCGCGGTCTGCTTCATCTTTTCAAAGGAGAGATCGTCTGTGTAACCGTACCCTGTCTGCAGACCTTTCAGGACGCGAATACCGACTCCCAGCGAAACATTCTCCGACGAATCTTTGATGATGTCTTCTTCCATTCTCACAGAATTCAAAATTCGGTACTCGAAAAACAACTCGGAGAATTCTCCACCTTTCGAGAGAGCAATTTCCAGAATCTTTCTCATGTCTTCAGGCGAAACACCAAAGCGTTCCTCAAAAAGTCCCGAAGACAGCGATGGGATTTTTCCGTGGGCGAGCAGATCGAACCAGAGAGAGGAAGCAATCCCTGCTGCGAGTCCTGCACCGCTTTTCTTCAGGAAATCCCTGCGATTCATATCATACATCGTTTAATCTCCTTATAATGACAGTGTTATATAAAATTGGGTACATTACTTTTTAGTACGATTCCGTGAGAGTAAAGATTCAACGTTCCGGTTTCCAATCGGGCAACCGACCGGGCGTCCATGGGGAACCTGCGGTTTCAATAGCATTTTCAAGCGCTTTAAGGTCAACCTCCAACAGTGTCCGCAGTTTTTGATGCTCCACAGTGAACTCCTCAGCAGCGATGGCATATCCGTCACGATGCGTCTGCGTCGGTTTGGATGTCGAACCGGACAGATCGCCACTCACCTGGTAAACACGGTCGCTGATGGAAGGATATGAATTTTCATTCCTTGAGCTCCGTGTAGCATCGCCCCGGAGATTCCTGAGGATATCATTCAGGCGTTTCTCGATCGACAAAGCGTCTGTCCTCAAACCTTCAACTGGAGAAGTCGTCTCCTGAATAGCTCGCTTGATTAATCCGAGCCGACTCTTTACATCGTTTGCGACCTGGAGTGTTCCGTACATAGCACGCTGTAAGCGCGCAACTTTCTGTTGAAACTCAGCAAGCAGCGACCGATCCTGAACTGTCGTTGCAATTTGTCCGGGCACGACAACAATAAACATCTGCGGACCTGCGAGTTTAGTCAGAGTACCATTAACATTCTGGTACAAAGTTACACCGTATCTTCCGGGTATCACAAGTGATCCGCCACCGGGTTCGTAATCGCTACCGGGAGATGGGGCTGAGCCCAATATCGGTCGCGGATACTTCAAGTCCCAGGTAATTCTGAATAATCCTTTCGCGCTTGCCGCCGATAATTGTCTGACGGTATTACCGGCGCTGTCCGTAATGATCAGTAGGAGCGATGGCGCTTCCTCCTCATCTTCTGCTCGCAAGTCATCCCATGTTGGATATTTCAAAGGTTGTTTTTTCTTTTCGGCTTCTTTCTCTGCTTCCTGGCGGATGTCTTTCTTTGTTTTAAGCGCCTCTTTTATATAGTACGTAAAGGTCGCGCCAAGCGGTGGATTGGGTGCTGTGTAGTAGGATTCACCTTGTGTCGCTTTTCTGGATCCGCCAAGCGGCGTAGCTTCAACGTACATCATAGCATCCTTCACCGGGAAAATTACGTTGTCATTGAACAATTCCTTCGTGACCGTTCGGAGAGAAGAGTAATCATCGAGGACATAGAAACCTCGTCCGAATGTCGCGAGTACAAGATCATTTTCACGTTTCTGGATCGCGATATCCCGAACCGAAATCACCGGTAAACCTCCTTTGAATTGTATCCACTTTTTCCCACCATCAATAGTGAAGAAGGCGCCGAATTCTGTCCCGACAAAAAGTAAATCTGCATCAATATGGTCCTCGGCAATTGCGAGGACCGGTCCATTGGTTGGAAGATTGCCGGCAATCGATATCCATGTTTTCCCTGCATCCGTACTCTTAAGGAGGTACGGTGAAAAATCTGCCATCTTGTGGTTATCGAATGAAGCGTACAGCAAATTCACATTGTGCTGTGACGCAATGATTCTGCTAACATATGTTCGTTCCGGAATACCGGGGAACTTTTCAATTTTCCTCCATTTCTGTCCGCCATCCTCGGTAACGTGTATGAGTCCGTCGTCCGTACCTACATAGATTATTCCCTCTTTTAACGGAGACTCTGAGAGCGCGACACAATTGCCGTAGAGCGAGGTTGAGGCATTCTTTGCGACGGCATCAACGCTCCATATTTTTCCCATGACCTCAAGCTGATTTCGGTCGATTTGCCTGGTCAGATCACCGCTTATAGCACTCCAGCTATCGCCGCGATCGTCACTACGGAAGAGTCGGTTCGCCGCGAAATAGAGTCGGGTATGACTGTGCGGACTTATGATAAGGGGAGAATCCCAGTTCCACCTGAGTGATAGTTCTCCTTTGGCAGGTTGTGGTTGGATGCCTACCTCTTCGCCTGTCCGACGGTCATAACGTACCAGGTAGCCGTACTGACTTTCACTATACACAATGTTCGGGTCTTCCGGATCCACACGCGACTGGAAACCATCTCCTCCGGTTGTGATGAACCAGTCGGCATTTGTGATGCCTGATGCGTTGCGCGTTCTCGACGGTCCGCCGAGCGTACTATTGTCCTGCGTTCCTCCGTATATATAATAGAAGGGATACGAGTTATCAACCGTAACATCATAGAACTGTGTAATTGGTAAATTGGCTTTGAAGTTCCACGTCTGGCCGCGGTCAAAGCTTTCATACAGACCGCCGTCCGAGCCGACCAGGTAGTGCCTTGCATCTGACGGGTCGATCCACATGGCATGATTATCGACGTGTTTAGACCGCTCGCCGAGTCGGGTAAATGTTTTCCCTCCATCGTCGGAGACCATGAGGAGAACATCCATCGAGTATACGCGATCCACATCGAACGGATCTGCATAAATTGTCTGGTAGTATTGCGGACTGCCCGACACGTAGTCGCCGCGCTTTTCCCAGTTAGCGCCGGCATCGACGGAGCGGAAGAAACCACCTTTACCCTGCGCCGCTTCGACGACAGCATAGACCACACGATTATCGACCGGTGAGAGAGCCAAACCGACTCTTCCAAGATCTACACCCGGGAGACCGTTCTTCAGTTTATTCCACGTGGCGCCGGCGTCAGTCGATTTATGTACAGCCGATTCCGGTCCGCCGTCGATAAGCGTCCAGACGTGGCGTCGACGCTGATACGATGTTGTGTATAATATATCAGGATTTTTATAATCCATGACCAGATCTGAGACACCTGTATTCTCGCTAATGGATAAGACGCAATTCCATGTTTTCCCGCCATCAGTGCTCTTATAGAGTCCGCGGTCGCCACCCGGTCCCCAGAGAGGTCCCTGGGAAGCTGCATAAACAACGTTTGAATTCCTCGGATCTATGACGATTCGGGCGATGTGTTCGGATTTCTTCAGACCCATATTCTTCCATGTTTTTCCGGCATCATCCGATCTGTAAATTCCGTCGCCGTACCCGACGCTTCTCTGACTATTATTTTCTCCAGTTCCGACCCAAAGAACAAGCGGATTGTTTGGATCGATAACGATGCATCCGATTGAATAAGATCCTTCTCCGTCGAAGATCGGATCCCATGTTGTTCCGCTATTAGTAGTTTTCCACACTCCGCCGGAAGCTGCCGCAATGTAGTAATTGCTGTGATCCTGAGGATTGACCGCGATCGAAGATATTCTTCCGGACATCAATGAGGGCCCGATCGACCGGAATTTTAGTCCGGTGAATGTTCCCGACTGCATCGGATCTTTTGACTTGGCGGTATCCTCCTTTGTCGCCGTTTTTTCAGCAGCCGATGTTACAAATGCGGGTGTTACCAGAAGGAAAACGCACACAAGACTAAATGTGACAATAGATGTGAATTTCATACAGTTTTACCCTTATTAAATGGAATTTGGATGGATCTGTTGACTGATTTCTGAGTGGTTCAATGAATGTAAAGCATATAAGGCAAAATTGCAACTAGAAAAGCAGAGAGCGGAGAGCAATGAGCAGTGAGCCGTGGACAACCCGAACCTTGCGAAGGTTTGTTAAGCTCAAACAGAGCGACCCTTCGCAAGGTTTGCACAGTTAGCCTCGTTTGAATTAAAAGGTAGAACCATCTCATTAAAATACTGATTTATCGGTGTGCACAAACTGAGGAAGTTTGGTGAGCTGTTTCAACAGCTTTAGAGTATTGAAACCGTTAAAACGGTTAAATGGTATCTTGGTTTTCAGAGTCACCTCGCTGAAGCGAGGTGTTAATGAGATAGCTTAACCTTGCGAAGGGTCGCTATTCTAGCCACCAATGACAAATGACGCTTTCCACACAAAGTACCAAGCACAAATTATCAAGAACCAATGATCCCCCTGCGCTACGGTAATTAAACGTGTAAAATATCGGAAGTTTAAACAGCGGTCCCATTGTCTGAACCGCTGATGGGTGTGATGTAATGATATTTATGATGCATTATTTTTATCACATCAATCATGTTCAAGACAACTAAGAGCATTTAAAAGCGATTATTAAGCGGTGAGTAAAAAGCAACAAAGTACAAAGTACTAATGACACTCCTGATTACCGCTGAACAATATCGTTGGGAAGCTCGTTTGTATCGTCGGGTCTGCGCGGGAAATGCTGCTTGAGAGGGACACCAACCGCACGAACGGCATCGGCAAGTCCTTCAAAGAAGCGACCTTCTTTAAATCGTGCGGACATACCTTCCGCGATTTTATCCCATGTTCCCTCCTCCACGCGGGTATGGATAAATTCATCAGCAGCAACATACAACTTTTTTTCGGAGAGAAGGAGCAGGATGAGTACACCCGTTTTGTCCCTGGTTTTTTGCATTCCGAGCCGGTAAAATTCCTTCAGTGCAAGCTCCGCAAGGGAAAGATTTTTTTCGTTCCACTGACGTCTTTCCCTGAGGACGATCCGAATCTCGCCGGATGTATCCCTTTCCGTTTCAGCGATGATTGCTGCTAATGCTTTCAGCTCTCCATCTGAGAGAATTTTCTTTTGAAAGAATGCCACGATGCACAATCTGTTATTGAATACAATGCATTAACTTTGAACGATTCCATACTCAGCATGCCTGCAGCATGGAAATCATGAACGACATAAAATTACCAACCTCCGCTTGCACCTCCGCCGCCGAAACTTCCTCCTCCGCCGCTGAATCCACCACCTCCACTAAAGCCACCCCCACCACCGAAACCACCACTGCCAAAGCCGCCGCCGAAACCTCCCCACCACCACGGATTGCGGTTGTGATATTTCCCCGAGCCGACATACTGTCCGCCGCTCACGAGTAATCGTCGTATGATCAATCCGACAATAATAAAGATTATAAAAATTATGAACGGAGATGTTTTAGATGGTTTCCCGTCATTGCCGTCGCCTGTGTACTCACCCTTTGTAGCTTCGGCGATCGCCGTTATACCGCTTAGTATTCCTTCATAATAATCACCGGAACGGAAATGCGGTGTTATTTCACGGCGTATTATCTGATCGGCCAGTGCATCCGGCAGTGCACCTTCAAGTCCATACCCCACCTCTATCCTCATTCTGCGCTCTTCCATAGCGATAACGAGCAGGATCCCGTTGTCTCTTCCTTTCTTGCCAAGTTGGTTTTTTTCTGCAACGCGGAAGGTGTAATCATGGATATCTTCTCCTTTGAGTGACTCAATCATAAGAATAGCTATTTGAGTAGACGTCTCCTTTTCAAACTGAGTCAATTTTTCCTCGAGATTCAGAACTTCATTCCGATCAAGAGTTCCGGTTTCATCCGTCACTCTCTGTTTTAGGAGAGGGAGATCTTTCTCCCCGCAGATCGAAACTGCAGTGCACAGAACAAGAACAAATATTAAAAAGAGTGAGCTACGCCGCATGAATGGTCAGAACTTTACTTTGGGAACCTGTTCTGCACCCGGTTCTGCCTTGAAGTATTGTTTTTGTGCAAAACCCAACATTCCTGCAATGATGGATGCGGGAAATGTGCGAACATTAATGTTGAATTCCTGTACTACTTCATTGAATCTTTTCCGTTCCACTGATATTCGATTCTCTGTTCCCTCAAGCTGTGCCTGGAGCTGGAGAAAATTCTCATTTGCTTTCAGCTGCGGATAGTTTTCTACCACTGCAAGCAAGCGTGAAAGCCAGCTGCTCAAACCGGCTTGAGCTTCCTGAAATTTCTGAAAGAGCTGTGGATCATTGAGGATTTCCGGTGTGACCTGAAGTTTACCAACACTCGAGCGCGCCTCAGCCACGTTTTCGAACACCTCTCTCTCATGTGTAGCATAACCCTTTACGACTTCAACGAGGTTCGGAACGAGATCAACCCTTCGCTGATACTGATTCTGAACCTGCGCCCACGCCTGATTGACTGTTTCGTCCTGTCGGACCAGGGAGTTGTACGTCCTCGTTACCCAACCGAAAAGTAAGAATCCTACGAGAATAACGATTCCGACGACTGCCAGGATTATAATTGTGCTCTTCTTCATAGAGGTAGCCCTTTGAATACTTTAATAATTTTTGGATACAACATAATAGACGATATAACGTACTTAAAATTTACGAACGAAGCAATTTTGCATGTTCGCGGATTCTTTTAATCCGTTCGAGAACCGGCGGGTGAGAGTACTTTAAAATAATCTGGAACGGATGAGGCTGCAGATTTGAGAGATTTTCGACATGAAGTTTCTTAAGAACATCGATAAACCTCTCCGGCGTTCTCATTGTTTGCACTGCAAATTCATCGGCGCTGTATTCATGCAGACGCGATATAAAATTCAACAGGATTGAAACAAATAACTCAAGCGGAGAGTAGAGGAGACCGAAAAATACCAGACCGCCGTAGAACGAGACATTCGGCATGAAAAAAGTGTTGAATAATTCCTTTTCACGGATGAAGAGCGACATCACGAAGAACATTATTCCCATATGGATAACGGAAAATATAATTCCCTGCTCGATATGTCTGCGTTTATAGTGGCCGATCTCGTGTGCGAGAATTGTAACGAGTTCATCAGGCGTATATTTTGCAAGAAGTGTATCGAAGAGCGCAATTCGCTTGTTCTTTCCGAAACCGGTGAAGTAAGCATTGGTTTTCACTGATCGCTTCGAACCGTCGATGACAAAAATATCCCGAAACTTAAACTGAACGGAGCGGGCATAAGCGAGCAGAGCATTTCGCAGATTCCCTCCTTCCAGAGGCGTGAATTTATTGAAGAGCGGCATGATCCATGCAGGAGCAACATATTGGAGTGAAACTGCGACAAGCGTTCCCAGGATCCAGCAGTAGAGCCAGGCATAGTCGCCTGTATACTCAAAGAAAGTCAGAATCCCCAGAATGAGCGGAACACCAATGACCATGGACAAGACCGTCGTCTTTAATAAATCACTAACAAACACGCGTGGTGTGGTCTTATTAAAGCCGAACTGCTCTTCGATGACGAACGTCGAGTAGATACTGAAGGGAAGATTAATGAGCCCTCTTAAAAATATGAGGATGCCGATGAACAATAATCCTCTGATGAGAGGAGCGCTGGTCCAATGACTTACGACTTCGTCGAGTTTGGGGAAACCGCCCATCAGCCACCATACAAGTATTACGGCGAGAAAAAGAGTACTCTCTATGATGGAAAAGAACGTACGGACTTTCGTGTAGTTTTGAGAATTTTTATACGTTGCGAAGTCGCATATTCCCTTGAATTCATCCGGGAGATTTAATCGCATAGATCTTACGGATAAAATGTCTGCGGTAGTGACGAGGATATACTCAACGAGGAGCGCCGTGAGTATGACGATTCCGTATATATTCACTTTTTCCTCCCCGGCATACTCAGAAGGATTATGGCAGGCTGGAGCGGATAGTTCTGCTTTTCGCTCCCATAGTAAACACGTTCAAGAAAAAGACCCGAGGGCGGGGCTGTATATTTGGCAGGTACGATCGAGGAGTGATTCAGCAAACCGGCCACATCCTCTGCCGTAAGGTTTCCCCTTCCGACTTCAACGATGATACCGACAATCTGACGCACCATTTTCCATAAAAAGTGAGACCCGAATATCCGAATGAGGATAAGATCACCGTCTTCCCGGATTTCCAGACTCTTTATGTGCACATCGGTCGATTTCTCATCCGGTGAATCTGCAGTGAATGATTGAAAATTCTTCATGCCGACAAACGATACCGCGGCCGTCTGCATACTTTTGACATTCAGTTTATCTTTTATCCACCAGACATACCGTTTGCCGAATGCAGTTCTCCTCCGGGATATCTGGTAGAGGTAACTACGTGCAACTGCGCTATGGCGTGCATGGAACGTTGGAGGGGCTTTCTCAACTTCGAGAATATTGATATCAGCCGGTAATTCATCGTTTAGTTTCATTCGGATAATTTCCGGACCGAGTACGGTATTCACGTCGAGATGCGCGACCTGGAGGAGAGCATGGACGCCCGCATCCGTTCTGCCGGACCCGTAGAATTCAAAACTGCTTGTCTTGAAAACATTTTTCACTGCAGCGGATATTTCACCCTGGACCGTGCGGGCATTCGGCTGGATCTGCCACCCGCTGTAACGGGTGCCTTCATACTCTATATATATTCTGAAACGAGCCATGCGCTTTCTGCCTCTGGTATGACTAATATATTGTGCACCGTTGTTTTTACGCATCAACTTCCGCCTTATACTGCAAATTCCTTTCCAAAGATAAGGAAAATGCACATAAAGAGCACGATAATGCTTTTGTT
>CAYGZY010000229.1:0-10912 GCA_964354485.1 uncultured Chlorobiaceae bacterium
AGAACTTCCAGATTTACGGCAAATGTTCCTATTTGCACGGGCACGGACATAACTACGAACTTGAGGTGACAGTTGTAGGAATCCCGGATGAGTCGACCGGAATGATTCTGGATCTGAAAGACCTATCGGACATCATCAGGCGAGAAATTACCGAAAAGGTCGACCACAGGTATCTCAACATAGACGTTGATTTTCTTCAGGGAATTATTCCGACCGCCGAAAACCTCGTCCGCGCCTTCTGGGAAGTGCTCAATTCCAGTATTCCTCACAGCAAGCTATATTCCATTAAGTTGTCTGAGACACCCAACAATTATGCAGAATACCGAGGTGAATGATGGGCAAAAGCACGAAAAAGTTGAAACAGCTTGAGGATGCGGTCAGATCTATTCTTAAGCTGATCGGAGAAAAACCCGAACGCGAGGGTCTCGCACAAACTCCGCAACGTGTAGCTAAATCGTGGGAATTTCTCACGAGCGGCTATGGGCAGGATGTGCACGATGTGGTGAATAAGGCAGTATTTACAGAGAAGTACGATGAGATGGTCATTGTGAAGGACATCGACTTTTTCAGCCTATGTGAACACCACATGCTTCCGTTTTACGGAAAAGCTCATATTGCGTACATCCCGAACGGAAAAATTATCGGTCTCAGCAAGATACCGCGTATTGTCGAGGTATTCAGCAGACGGCTTCAGGTACAGGAGCGTATGACCCAGGAGATAGCCGAAACTCTCTTTTCAGTTCTTCAGCCGGATGGAGTGGCCGTCGTTATTGAAGCCCGGCACCTCTGCATGATGATGCGCGGCGTCGAAAAGCAAAATTCCGTTGCGACAACGAGTGCGATGCTCGGTTCATTCCGCGAGGATGAGCGGACGCGCAACGAATTTCTCAAACTCATCAGCAGTACCCTTGCATGAAGAAAAGCGGTAGTGTAACAATTAACAAGCCCGTAGTCTGGATTACCGGCGCTTCTCGCGGCATAGGGAAGGAAATTGCGAAACAGTTCGCTTCACTCGGATGTACTGTGTGCCTTTCGTCAAGAAGCGCAAGAGAACTCAATAAAACTGCGCGTGAAATTAAATTATTGGGAGGGCATGCACAAGTTTTTCCGATGGATGTAACCCGGTATAAGTCGATTCCTGTCGTCCACAGAAAAATACGAAAGGAAGTTGGAGCCGTTGATATCGTCGTGAATAACGCAGGACTCACTTCATTCCAGTCGTTTATGGAAACGCCGTACCACCTTTTGCGCGATATCATCGAAACAAATCTAATCGGACCGATGATTCTTCTCAAAGAGGTTCTTCCATCCATGGTAGAGAGGAAGAAGGGGTGGATATTCAACATCATTTCAATGGTTGCACAAAAGACGTACGAGGGTTCATCCGTGTACACCGCATCAAAAGCGGGTTTGTTCGGATTCGGAAAAGTCCTCCGCGAGGAACTGTGCTCAAACGGTATTCGCGTTGTGAATATCATCCCCGGCGCTACGGAGACGGAAATATGGCACCCGAAAGTTCGTAAAAAATATGCCTGGCGCATGATGCGGGCTAAGAGCGTCGCAGAGGCCGTTCTTGCCGCCTATCAAATGCCGGATGATCTTGTCGTCGACGAGCTCGTAGTACGCCCGATTCTCGGAGATCTCAATTAAGGAGTAATTATCTGCATGGATTTCATTAACAGGGTAGCGCTCATTACCGGCGCCGGTCGCGGGATCGGCAAAGCTCTCGCCCTCACGCTCGCACAACACGGGGCGGATGTAGTACTTGCCGCGCGGACGAAGTCAGATATCGATGCAGTTGCACGGCAGATAAAGGACATGGGAAGGGAGTCCCTTGCAGTTCGTGCGGATATTTCAATCGAAAAAGATGTTAATTTCCTCGTTAAGAGAGCGGTGAAAAAATTTGGACGCATAGATATACTCGTCAACAACGCGGGGATCGGGACATTCAGCAGTGTGCGGGAGCTTGCCGTAAAGGACTTCGATTCCATGTGGCGTATCAATATGCGGGGTACTTTTTTGTGTACAAAAGCCGTTCTGCCGGCTATGATACGTCAGAAATCCGGTGATATTGTTTTTATCGCGTCGCTTGCGGGAAAGAATGCGTTTACCGGAGGCGCCGGCTATGCGGCAACGAAAGGGGCGATGATCGGTTTCTCACGGTGTCTCATGCTCGAAGTGCGAAAGCACAATATCCGTGTGATAACGATTTGCCCAGGCTCTGTCGATACATCGTTCGGGGATAAAGAACTCCGGAAGAAAGTTGATAACAGCGCTATGCCTAAACCCGAGGATATAGCGAGGACCGCCCTAATGGCTCTGTCCGCTCCACGGAGTGTCATGGTAAGTGAAATCGATATTCGCCCTACAATTCCTCCAAAAGAGAAATAAACATAACGGAGTTACCCCATATGAACAGAACGGATGCTATTCAACTCCTCCACGAGTACACTAAGAGCGATGCCCTGAGGAAACATATGTACGCGGTTGAGGCAGCAATGCGTGCGTATGCGAAAAAAATGGGTGCGGATGAAGAGAAGTGGGGGGTTGTCGGTCTGCTCCACGATTTCGACTACGAGATGTTCCCCACAGCGCCCGATCATCCTCTTAAGGGAAGTGAGATTCTGAAAGAAAAGGGGTATCCCGAGGATGTCCTCCGCGCAATTCTCGGTCATGCAGCCTATACGGGAATTCCACGCGATACTACGATGGCGAAAGTCCTTTATGCCTGCGATGAACTCTGCGGATTTATCACTGCCTGTGCCCTCGTCAGACCAAATAAACTGTCCGATTTAATGGCGTCATCTGTCAAGAAGAAAATGAAGGATAAGAGCTTTGCTGCGAACGTCAATCGCGAGGATATCCTGCGCGGGAGTGAAGAACTTGCAATCCCGCTTGACGAGCATATTCAGTTCGTAATAGAGGCGATGAAGACGATCTCCGGGGAAATCGGACTATAAGCATTTGTAGCACAATTAATATCCTTCCGTACCGACCGAAATGAATTCCGGTAAATATTTACCCCCTGCGGGATATGGATTTATTTCTGCCGGATTATTGAAACTCACAGATAAATTTCCGATATTCAGAAAACTTACTGCCGTATTCATTTAGGAGTATGCTCTATGCTGCGGTTCTACATGATTTTCCTGATGATGGTTATTCCTTTATTCACGAGTGTGTCGCAAGAGGATGAAGAGGATATTCCGGTTCCCCCGCGGCATCGGATGCAAATGAAAATCGGAGGAGCCGGCGGATTTACACAGAATATTTTATTCCTCGACCTCGCACCCCTTAATAGCTTCCTAACAAAATCTCAGGCAGCCTCTCTTGGCGATGATCCGATTCTGCTCCTTGGAGGGCAAGGGTACGGGTATATTATGCTCATACCGAACCTACGCATCGGGGGGCTCGGAGCGGGTGGTTCTATCGATTCGAAAAGGATTGATACGCTTGGTGTGATAAGGGACGTAAACCTGTCGGTAACTTACGGCGGTGTATCGATTGACTACGTTATTCCTATTGTTCCCCGCCTTGACGTAACACTCGGATTGATGCTCGGCAGCGGTGGTATGACGGTCACGATGACCCGCGACCACGGTACGGCAAAAGTGTGGGACGATATCTGGGACGATTACGGGATAGTCTCTCCGGCATCCGATGAGTTTACACGTCGGTTATCAGGCTCCTTCTTCGTTTATCAGCCTTCGTTGCAAGTTGAGTACGCACTGCTACGCTGGATCGGCGTTCGGCTCGGGGTGGGATATTACGGTGTTGCCGGAGGTGACTGGCGGATGGACGATAAGTATGAAATCCTGAACGTGCCCTCTTCAATAAGCGGCAAAGGGTGGATGATCAATACGGGGATTTTTGTCGGCACCTTCGTTTATTAGATTTCTCCGAAGGATACAACACCTGTTTGTCGGACGGTAAACGGGCCGCAGGTTTTCTCTACAAGAGGGCGACGACCTCTTTCATCTTTTCAACCATTTTCTCGTTCTGTTCCTGCGTGCCGATCGTAATTCTGATGCAGTTGGGAAGTCCGAATGCTTTGAGCGGACGTATGATAACTCCCCGCTTCAGGAGTTCCATGTAGACAGTGTTAACTTCGTTTTCATCCCGCATAACAACCATGTGAAAGTTCGCCTTCGAAGGAATTACATCCAATCCAAGCGAGCGGAGGGCAGGTGCCGTGAATAACAATCCTTTATCGTTCACCTCTCTGGATCGCATTATCCATTCATCATCCTTAAGCGCTCCGATTCCGGCAGATTGTGCAGGCGTGCTCGGATCAAACGGAAGCTTCACTTTCAACAGGTGCCCAATTAACTCGTCATGCGCGAATCCGTAGCCTACTCGTAATCCTGCCAAGCCGTGGATCTTTGAAAAAGTACGGAGTGTGATAACGTTGTCATAGCGGTAGGTGAGGGAATCGGGGTACTGCGCATCATTACACGTATACTCGAAGTATGCTTCGTCAAGTATTATAAGAACCCGCTGCGGAACCTTTTTGTAGAATACTTCAAATTCCTCTCTCGTGAATGTGGTTCCTGTGGGATTGTTCGGATTCGCGAGGTAAATTATTTTCGTTTTATCATTAATTTGACGTGCCAGTGCGGGAAGATCGTACTGCCAGTTTTTGTACGGGACGGTGCGGTACGCCACGCCACGCGACCGCGCCAGAACCTGAAATCCTATAAATGCCGCTTCTGTTGTGAGAACTTCATCGTCGTCGCACAAGAACGTCCGTACTATGTAGGACATGATACCGTCCGATCCGTTCCCGACAATTACGTTATCCATTTTGCAATTATACCGCTCTGCGAGAGCTTTGCGGAGGTCATAACCGCCGTTTGGGTAATAATGGACATCGGCAATAGTGCGTCTCAGCTCTTCGATAGCGAGTGGTGACGGGCCGAGCGGATTTTCATTGGATGCCAACTTAAGGACATCTTTAAGACCGAACTCCCTTTTTACTTCATCGATTGACTTACCAGGTTTGTACGGCTGTAATGATACGATATACGGAGGTACGAGGGACATACGATGCGTGATATTGTTGTGTTTGTGGTCTTTGCATTGAATCGAAGATAATAAATATGTTGCATAAAAACAATCCGTAGCTTGGAGAAAATGCATAAATTGCGTACTTTACTTTATACCTTCTACAACTCTACCGGAGACTGATGGAATATTTTTATTGATTTGCAGAATAATTTTGACTATCGATGATTTCCATCAATCGTTTAACCCTCTATTCCATAACAATCGTAATTCTTCTCTTTTCGTTTCAACCCCTCGCGGCACAGTTGCCGGATTCTGCCTCCCATCAGCCGTTCTTTGAAGCGAACTTTACAGTCCGGACGCACGACGACTCTGTGCACATGCTGGAGCATCAGTTCATCAATCCCTATTCGGAAGTCGTCTATTTCGATACATTAAAACTCCGGAGAGAATTCGATTATGCAATCGATTATCGCCGCGGGAGACTTACTCTCCATCCTGAAGGATATGCATCCGCTCAGCTCGACAGCGTTGTCCATCACGTTAAGGTTCGTTACCGGGCTTTGCCCTTCCGGTTTAGAGAAAAGTACCAGCACCGTGAGGCAATAACGAGATCTGATTCAGCGAAAGAATGGATTGTCAAGACCACTCCGGGGAAACCGTTTTTTATTGATGATCTCTTTCGGTCCGACATGCAGGCGAACGGCTCCCTGCTCCGCGGTATCACGGTCGGCACCAATCGTGATCTTACGCTGAACTCCGGATTCCGGCTTCAGATGGCGGGTAACCTCAGTGACGATATTCGTCTCACTGCAGCATTGACCGATGAGAACACACCGATCCAACCTGAGGGAGTTACTCAAACTCTCCAGGAAATCGATAAGGTCTTCATCGAGGCGAGGGGTTCAAGATTTACAGGGACACTCGGAGATTTTCATCTGAATGTGACGGGGAGTGAATTCGGCACTTTCACCCGGAAGCTGCAGGGTGCGAAAGGAATGTATACATATTCCCTGGGCGGGAGCACCGGCGATATCCTGGCGTCTGCAGCAACCACACGTGGGAAATATACGTCCAATGAATTCCTCGGCGTTGACGGGATTCAGGGACCGTACCAGCTGTCTGGTGAATCGGGAGAACGGACGATTATCGTCATAGCAGGAACGGAAC
Source organism: uncultured Chlorobiaceae bacterium (assembly GCA_964354485.1). Classification (GTDB taxonomy): domain Bacteria; phylum Bacteroidota; class Ignavibacteria; order UBA10030; family SZUA-254; genus CAYGXH01. The sequence continues at coordinate 6,175 of CAYGZY010000229.1, forward strand.
GAGTGTACCTCAACGGAATGCGTTTAGAGCGCGGCGAGAATGTTGATTATACGATCGACTATGCAAACGCTGAGGTTACGTTCATGCCGAAGCGAATCATGACAAACGCAACGAGAATTGTCGTCGATTTTGAGTATAACGACAGGCAGTTCAGCAGAAATTTATCTGCGGCAAAGATAACGAGCAACCTGTTCTCCGAGCATTGGCAGTTCGAAGCGCTGATTGCGCAGGAGCGCGACGATAGAGATGCCACCGTCGATTTATCGCTTACTGATGCGGATAAGGATATTCTCCGCAGTGCAGGCAACGACCGGATGCTCTCGCGAAAACCGGGCGCCGAGTACGTTGGTCCCGGGAAAGGGCAGTATGTACTTCTCGACACCCTCTTCCGGCGTGAGGGTACATCGGATACACTTCTGCAGATTTATCATTTCCAGCCTGAGGATACAGTAAATGCAGTTTACCTGGTAACATTTAGTTATGTCGGCGAGGGGAGCGGAAATTACCGGAAAGTATCGTCAGGTCGTTATGAATTCAGTGGTTTGCTCAACGGAAGTTATGAGCCGGTCATTTTTCTTCCGATGCCCAAAAGTCATACGCTCATCGATTTCAATCTCAGCGGTAAGGTATCGGATAATCTGATCATCAACGGGGAGTATACTACTTCCTCGGTGGATCAGAACACGTTTTCATCGATCGGAGATGATGCAAATACGGGTCAGGCTTTCAAAGTTACTGCAACCTATGCCCCGAAATCGATCCGTATAGGAGGATTAAACGTCGGATCGCTCGAAATCCTCCTCAAGGAACGATTCACTGGCAGTCGATTTTTGCCTATGGGTCGTGTGAATGAAATTGAATTTGATCGGATGTGGAACTTGCGGGATACTACTTCGGGGGATGAAGAAATCCGGGAAATCATGATGACATACTCGCCGATACAGACTTTATCGCTTGGCGGAGGATATGGTCTGATGAGCCGCGGTGACGCGTTCAGATCCGTCAGGTACAGTGGAAGTGGGGTACTTAAGTCCGGGACCCTCCCCGGTGTTGAGTATAATGTTGAGAGAATCGCAACGACAAATTCCATAATTGCAACGAAGGGAGAGTGGATCAGGCACCGCGGCTGTGTCGAGTATCGCCGGGGCATCTTTGCTCCTCGTCTCAATGCGTTTTTTGAAAACTTAGAAAATCGTGATCAGAATGTCGACACGCTTTCGACCGGTTCGTATCGGTACCGGGAAGCCCTGCCCGGCCTTTCGGTAGGCGATCCGAATACGGTTCTTGTCACAGGTGAAGTCGGTTTCCGGCAGGATGATTCTCTCGCGCAGGGATTACTGCAGAGTGCTTCCAGAAGCGTGTCGCATCACTACGGTCTTCAGTTTCGGAGCTGGAGACCTCTCTCATCCGCGGTCGATCTGATTGTGAGCGATCGGCTATTCACGGATGTTTTCAAATATCGTGGGAATGAAGATCTGCACTCAACGCTCATCAGATCACAGACCCGGTTTAATCCTCTTGAGAAGGGGGTTGAATCGGATTGGTTCTATGAGGTAACAACCGGGCGCACGTCGAAGTACGATCGCATCTTTCAACGCGTGCCGAAGGGAACTGGTAATTACGTCTACGGCGGAGATATCAACGGCAACCATTTTGTCGATTACCCGGATTTCCAGCTCTCCCGTTTCGATGGTGATTTCGTTCTCGTTTCCGTACCGACCGGAGAATTTGTTCCAAGTGTGGATCTGAAAACAAGCGGCCGGGTGCGGGTTAATTTTGGTGCATTTGTTGATTCAGCCGGACTGATCGGTAGAATGCTGTCGTCACTTTCGCTGGAGACGTACGCGAGAGTTGAGGAACAGAGCAGTGAACCGGATCGATCGAAGATTTATTTTTTGCACTTCAGCCGCTTTCTCTCCGACCAATACACGATTGCCGGAAATAACCTTATAACTCAAGATGTAAACATCCGGGAAAACGATCCGGCGTGGTCGTTACGGTTTCGCTATACCCAAAAAAGGGGTTTAACTCAGTATGCCTTATCGAGGGATCGCACATACTACCGTGAGCAGGCGGTGCGTTTGCGGTGGCAGCTTGTCGAGGGGATAGTCAATCAGACGGATATCTTTGTCAGGCGCGATGTACAATCGGCAGATCAGTATTCTCCGCGGAACAGGTCAATTTTTTCGCGCGAAACAACAACGGATTGGTCGTACAGACCCGAACAGCGGCTTGAAATAGGATTCCGGTTTACCATGAGAGAAGCCGATAATTACGATGCAGTCAGTGCGAATAATAACGATCAGGCAGTGCGGTTTGTCTACTCATTCACCGGTCGTGGTCAGATCAGCGCCGAATTGATACGGGAGGATGTCGTTCTTAATAAGATTAATCTTGTCGTACCATATGAATTGACGGACGGAAAATCAGTCGGGAAGACCTGGTTGTGGCGGATGAACGGTGAATACAGACTGAGCGAGCTCTTACAGCTCAGTGCTCAGTACGATGGCAGAAGTGAAAACGGCATGTCGCCCGTTCATACAGCAAGGATGGAACTTAGAGCATTTTTTTAAGGTAAAGCTTCGAACTGCGGACCGGCGGTTGCCGGAGCGTGAGCGTCCGTTTAATGTTTCACATCGTTTCACAACGTCGATCAGATTTCTGAAGAAAAAAAATAAAAAAATATTTTTTTTGTGTCACGTTTTTTCTTGATTTTGTTAATCAATCTCCGTATAATATTTTCGTGTAATTTTTTCTCACTTGAGGTTCTGGTCAGCTCACACTCCACCTTATAACAAGAACGTGCGAAAGGAATTGGAATGGGAGATACGTACTATTTACATTCAAGACGCATCAGGTATACAAAGCAAAGAATTTCTATGAGAGATTGATATAACATAACAGAAGTTTATGTTTGATGAGACTGCATCACTCGCAACCCAACGAGTCGTCTATCCCTTGAAGAAAAAATTCAGATTTAGTGACGACGAGCCGATCGTAAATTCGGAGGGGAAGATAATAGATGTGACGGTTTACTGCACATCCTTCGATTCCCGCATCGGCCGCATATACGTCGCTTCAACCGAAAAAGGGGTAAGCAAAATCAGTATGCCCAAAGAAAACCGGAAGGATTTCTTCGGGTGGCTGAAGGAACGTTTTGATCCCGATTGTGTTACCGATAACCGATCCCGCAACCGCGAGGTTATCGATCAGCTTACTCGTTATTTTAACGGACGCCTGGCAAAATTTTCGGTTTCGACTGATCTCATGGGAACACCGTTTCAGATCCGCGTATGGAAGGAATTGGCGAAAATTCCCTACGGAACGACGATTACCTATAAACATCTCGCGAAGCGCGTCCATGCGCCCAAGGCGTTTCAGGCAGTAGGGCATGCAAACGGCACGAATCCTCTTCCGATCATTATCCCCTGTCATCGCGTGATCGGTTCGGACGGATCCCTTGTAGGATATGCGTACGGCGTGAAGATAAAAGAGTTTCTGTTACGGCTCGAGGGAGCAATCATACTTTAAATCCTGCACCTGCAACGCTCACCCATATCCGCGATGATTCAGATGCGCTGAAAGCCATGCAGTTTACCCGGATGGTTGAGCGTTGGGAAGTTATTTCCTCCATTGTATACAAATAGGTTGATCAAGAACAATGCTGTCACTCCGTGATGTCAATCCGCAGCAGCGAGAAGCAATTAAAACGGTCGATGGTCCACTCATGGTCATCGCCGGGCCCGGAAGCGGAAAAACAAGAGTTCTCGTATACAGAATCGCCCACCTCATCAGCATCGGTGTTCCCCCGTACAGCATAATCGCCCTGACATTCACGAATAAAGCCGCGAAGGAAATGAAAGGAAGAATCCGGGACCTCGTGGGCGAAAAATCTTCGTCACTGTGGATGGGGACATTCCATTCGCTCTGTGCGAGGCTTTTGAGGTACGAGTGTTCAAAATTGGGTTTCGAAAAGAATTTTTCCATTTACGATACTCAGGACAGCCTCAACCTTATCAAATCGGTAATGAGTCAGCTCGGAATCCCGACCCAGCAGTTTAATCCCTCTGCAATTCAGAATAGAATAAGCCGCGTTAAAAACCAACTCCTTACCCCGGAGGTCTGCACAGCCCAGGCAGCAGATCTCTTCGAAGAGAAGGTCGCAGCAGTCTACACAAGGTACCAGATTCGGCTTAAAGAAAACAACGCAATGGATTTCGATGATCTTCTGCTCCACCCCATTCATCTGTTCACTACGCATAAGAAAGTACTGTCGGATTACCAGGACCGCTTTCGGTTTATTCTAATCGATGAGTATCAGGATACAAACCATGCCCAGTATGTGTTCATAAAGCTGCTGGCAGACAAGTTCCGCAATCTCTGCGTTGTCGGCGACGATGCCCAGAGCATATATGCATTCCGCGGCGCCGATATCAGAAATATCCTCGATTTTGAACGCGATTATAATGGCGGGAAAATCATCAGACTCGAACAGAATTACAGGTCGACTAAGACAATTCTCGCGGGGGCAGATCAGTTAATAAAAAAAAATGGCGGTCAGATAAACAAGAACCTATGGACCGACAACCGGCAGGGAGAAGCAATTACCCTCCTTGAGTGCGAGGATGATAAAGATGAGGGGGAAAGGATCAGTCGCAGAATATTCGCGGATATCCAATCGAAGAAGCATGATTTCAAGCACATAGCCGTGATGTACCGGACAAATGCCCAGTCGCGC
>CAYGZY010000230.1:0-10102 GCA_964354485.1 uncultured Chlorobiaceae bacterium
TTGTAGGATTCCACTGTTGTTTTTTTGTTCATGATTATTTGTTGTTGATCCTTCCGTGGTGATACCTCTGTAGGGGTTGCAGATGCTCTTTCCGGGAGCGTTGCAATTTAGTGTTTTTGGAATGGTTGTTAGAAGCGACATTCCTGGAAAATTGTATAACAGGGTTTTGGGAGCGAAGAGAGCATAGTCGAAGTATGGCTTTGAGTTTTTGTTGTCCCGCAACGGCGGGACGAAGAATGAAGGGATTGAGTGCTTGGCGTTGTTGTCTGAGCCATAGCTTCTTTTCCTTTCGAATGTAGGGTGATGCCAGCAGTCGGTCACACGGGGTGGTGGGTTTGTCGTGACGCTTGATGATCTTCGAGCCAAGACGCTCCTTCTCCTGCAACTTCACCGAGGGAAGGAAAAAGTTCACCAAGAGTGAGTATTCGTTTGCGAAGAGATCATTCATAAACGGGACCACCTCAGGGTTATCGAAGCGTTGATAACCGAGATACTGACGGATGTGGGTCCAGTTTCTTCCCTCGATGTGTGCGTTATCATTTTTCTTGTACTCTCGGGATCGAGTGTATTCAGGGGGTCGTTTTCTTCCGATCAAGTATTTCTCCATGTGGTAATTAAGGAACTCCGAACCATTGTCAGAATCAAATCCTCGCAGTGGGAACGGTAAAGATTCCTCGATGCTTTGAAATGCGTCCACAACACCCTTTTCGCCCTTTCCCCATACAGCGCGTGGCTCAACCCAACCTGAGGCGATATCGACGCTGTTGAGCGTAAGAGCGAACATGCCTGAGGTGGAGGTACCGCAATGGCCGACGGTATCAACCTCTAAAAATCCCGGCCTGTGTTCATCCCACTGATTGGTTTTAATGGGAATACGTTTCTTCAGTAGCGTGCCCGGTTTGGTGGTGACTCGTCCTTTTCCCACCCGGTAGCGTTTTCGTTCATCGGCCAGGAGCCGATCTATGGTCGAATGCGACATACGCAAAATCAAGACCTGATGTTCCAAAGAAAGCACAATACCAGCGGCCTCCTCGTACTTCGGAAGCCACAAATAGAGAATACTCTTTAAGCGTTTTGAGCACGCTTGATTGCTTGCATGCCAAACACGGAGAAGAAAAACCAATATCTCCGGTGCATGATATTCTTTGGGTCGGCCCGCTTTCTTTTTCGCTCCGCCATAGATAACCAATGGATATTTTGGACTTGGTTTTCTGTTCAACATCCTAATCAGATATTTTCGGTTGAAGCCGCAGACTTTCACGATCTCATCAAGCAACTTCGTTTGTTCCTTTTTCCCTGCCGCCCTATAACGCGGCCGCATCTGGTTGATATATTCCTTTTTTTGACTGTTTCGTCACCGGTAACCTCATAATATTTGGGTTACCTATATTATGAGGCAACGAATCAGTTTTCAACCCCTTTCGGTTACCTTTTTTATAGGGCAATTCGTCCTATGATTTACTGTTGCAATTCTATCTAAAAGATAGTACTTTAGACATTATTTTAAAAAAATCATTTGCCGTCATATCCAAATTCCATCAACATTGTAAGAAGAATCTATGACTGAAGAAAAAAAATTTATTTCGTTCGTTCCGGCCGAAACTGTAATGCCTGAATTTACAATACGGGCAGTCGTTCTTGGTGTTTTTATGGCAGTAATTATGGGTGCCGCCAACGCGTACCTCGGTCTTAAAGCGGGAATGACGATTGCGGCAACATACACAACTGCGGTCATAGGGATGGCAGTACTAAAAGCCATGAAGGGGACTATCCTCGAAGAGAATACGGCAAGGACCGTCGGATCTATCGGGGGCAACATTGCCACCGGTGCGATCTTTACACTGCCGGCGTTTTTTATTGCCTCGCTCTGGAATCCCTTCTTCTCTGTGGAACATTACATAATCTCAACCATTATTTTGGTTGTGGCGGGCATTCTGGGTATTATGTTTGTCACCATTCTCAGGCGGATTCTTGTCGAGGATGCGGACCTGCCATTTCCGGAATCGATCGCAGCCGCGGAGATCCATAAGTCGGGGCAAAGCGGAATTCAAAATTCCCGATTCCTTTTCTTCGGCATGGGAATTGGCGCATTCTTCAGCGCCCTTGTTGAGTTTAAATTCATTGCTGCCGGATGGCAAAAGGTTGTTTCCCTCTCCAAAGGCGCTCTACTGTTGAGAGCTCCCGGTATGAATCCTGCCTACTTCGGCGTGGGATACATCATCGGTCCGAGGCTTGGAGCGATCAACTTCAGCGGTGGTGTTATCGCATGGGGACTGCTCACACCGATTATCGCTTACTTCATGCACAGGGACAATCCCTCTGCAGTACAAGATTGGACTGTAGAGTTGACATCTGTATGGAAGAATTATGTCCGTTACATCGCGATAGGAGGGATGCTCGTCGGAGCATTCTATACACTCTATAAGATGCGTAAGAGTCTTTTCGAGGGGCTTACTCGTTCGTTTGCTTATATTAGAAAATCAGCTGCTGGTGGTGTTCATATTCCGCGTACTGAAAAAGATATTAGTATAAAATGGTCTCTCCTGGTTATCGGTATCATAGTAGTTATAATGTTTTTCATCTTTAATTACTTTACCGGCATCGCCTTTCCTGCAGGAGTTGCAACAATCGTCATGCTTGTGCTCGGATTCGTATTTGCAGCCGTTTCTGGATATCTAGTTGGCATAATCGGTGTGAGTAATAATCCTACAAGCGGACTAACTGTTTCAGTACTGATCGTTGTTGCGTTCCTTATGGTGGGCTTGGGAATGGAGGGAGTGGCGGCGATGGCGGCTGTGCTCGGTGTCGCAGCCTTCACTTGTACGAGTGTTTCCGTAGCAGGAGAAATGATGCAGGATCTTAAAGCAGGGCACATTCTCGGCTGTACACCATGGAAAATGCAGGTTGGAGATATCTTCGGTGTCAGTGCCGCGGCAGCTGTCATGTTCCTCATTCTCTCCCTGCTTCACCTTGGGGATGTTAAGAAAGTTGTTGGATCTGAGTTGGATAGACTCAGTGTCAGCGGGATCAGTTCTGTGGAGTACAGAGGTGAAAATCCCGACTACATGGGGAAAGTCTATACACTTGAAGAAGTAAAGGGGCTCCCTCCGGAAATGCAGAATGAGGTGCTCGGTACAAATGCCGGTTTCGGCGGGGAAAAACTTGCTGCACCTCAGGCGAGTCTGATGGCGGTGGTCGCAAAGGGTATTGTTGAAGCGAAGACGGAAATTATTCTCATCATTGTGGGTGTCTTCATGGGAATGGCTCTGATTCTCATGCAGGTGAAAAGTCCTATGCTGATCAGCGTAGGTATGTACCTTCCCATCGACACTTCATTCGCCATATTCACAGGGGGCATGATCAAAGGACTCTTTGATAAGATCGCCGAGAAGCGGAAGTTTGAGTCCGCAACTAAAGAAAGAGTCAACAACATAGGTGTTCTGATATCCTCAGGACTGATAGCGGGCGAAGCATTACTCGGACTTCTTTTTGCCGGTCTCGCATTTGCAGAGATAAAACTTTTTGAGTTATTTGAGTCGCCGACTTATATCCTCAGTCTCATTTCAATCTTGATCATCGGATTTCTGATGATTCGACTTCCGCTGGGAAGCGCGAAAAAATAAATGCAGTAAAGATTGATGAGTTACGGGGGCAATAACGTTGGTTTTAATCGTTCCGTAGTGCTTCGACGGGATCGATTCGTGCTGCACGGGCGGCAGGATATAGCCCGGCTGTCACGCTCACTCCGACGCCGACCGCAAGTGCAATGAGGATAAGCCACACGGGCAGTGCAAACAGATCGATTGACGGGATTCCCTCGCCCTGCATGTAGATCTGAGCGATCGCTGAGACGATTCTCGTGATGATAAATCCGCAGAGGATACCTCCAATTGTTCCGATAAGACCGATCACTCCCGATTCAACAAGGAAGAGCACGCGAATTTCCACTTCGTCGGCGCCAAGTGATTTTAAAATGCCGATCTCGCGTTTTCGTTCGGTGATCGACATAACCATCGTGTTTACAATCCCGAGTGAAGCTGTGATGAGTGCAATGAGACCAACAACACTTAGGGCGAGATCGAAGTAGAAGAAGAAACGCTGAAGTTCTTCAAATTGGGCCGCGAAGCTGAATGTTCGAAAACCCATTCCTTCCACAGAATCCCTAACAGTTTTATAAAGGACGTGTTGATCGAGGTCGAGCGTTACTTGTGAAAATGTTCGTCCGTCGCCGTTCTCTCCCTGGGAAAAGAGTGTACCGTTGCTCATCGCAGTAAATATTTCCACGGGATTGCCGCCGAATCCACGGCTACTAAAGCGTTTGGCCGTTGCTATGGGGATAATTATCGGTTCAATTCGTACCGTACCCATATTTCCTCCTTCACGAACACTGCAGATCGTCAATGTATCACTTATCGTCTCCTGCGCGTTCATGAATCCGTTCAGGAATCTCCTGAGTGTACTGTTGGCTTCGGTCTGTAAGACTTTCCGGCGATACGAACTATTCCATAGTGAATCAATGTTAATCCTCTTGAGGCGGTCGAGGATTGTAACTCCTCCGTCAATGAGGATGTGCGATAATCCGCTGTCGATCACGGACACATGAACTGCAACGACAATTGGCATACCTATGGTTGATTCCGGCGACGAAATTCCGGCTTTCTTCAGAAATACGTCTGATACAATGACCTCCCTGGCACTGTCGTTTCCGAACGGTTTTCCGGCCTGTACTTTCGAAAAGAGCTTTGTTTCCATCGCTTTCGATGATAGTGCCTGTGCCTTTGAATCGATTACTGTGTCTCCTATGTACACTTTAACAGAGAAGGCATCGTATGGGTAGACAAGATTTACGCCGGGTACAGCTGCCAATCGTTCAAGAGCGGCGTGGTCGAGCTTTAGTGATGGTGTGGAATCATTGTTTTTGGAATTTTCTTTTGAATATACCTGTATAGTTGAGAATAAACCAAGCTGGTTATATTGTTCTGTGACATACCGCTGATTACCGGCACCGAACGATAACATTGCAACGAAAGCGGCGATCGCAATGGCAATCCCTGATGTAGTAAGTAAGGTCCGGAGTTTCATTCGCCACAAATTTCCGGTGGATATGACCATCAGATCCCGAATCGTCACAATGCTGACCCTCCTAATCCTGACATGTCGGCATCCATAATTTTACCGTAATGGAGTCTTACTGATCGGTGCGTATATTTTTTTGCTATCTCAAGGTTGTGTGTCACTATTACAACTGTCAGCCCGTCGTGATTAAGTGAAGTGAGGAGATCTCCGATTTGTTGGGCGTTTTCGTAGTCGAGGTTACCGGTTGGTTCATCGGCAAAAAGTATCTCTGGTTTTTTCACAATGGCACGTGCGAGCGCTACACGCTGCTGCTCTCCGCCTGAAAGATCGGCCGGTTTATGTGTTAAGCGGTCGGCCAGACCTAATTGAATCAGCATATCAGTAGCAAGTCTGCGGCGGTCTCTCGGTGATGTCCCAACAAAGTACAGGGCTGTTTCTACATTTTGGAGTGCTGTGTAGTGCGAGATGAGGTTAAACGACTGGAAAACGATTCCTACATTATGGGCGCGGTAGAAAGCAAGCTCACGGCGTGACATACTATTAAGAGGCGTGCCGCGTATTTCTATCAGACCTGAGGTGGGAGTATCCAAACCTGCCAACAGGTTGAGAAGTGTAGTTTTCCCTGATCCGGAAGATCCGACAATTCCAAGGAACTCACCGGGAGCAATCGTCATCGAGATCCGGTCGAGCGCCCGGACTTCCTGAGGTCCCCGTCGGTAATAGCGACGTATGTCAACGGTTCGCAAAAGCGGTGTTGGCGTCATGGTGTAATCTGGAGCAAGAGTTTTTGGTACAATAGCATGAATATATGAGTTTTAATCGCGAAACGCTACAGATATTGGAGTAATAGATAAAAACCAAAACAAGCATGTGACAAGAGTGACCTAACGCTGCCTTACTCTTAAACGCCGGAGAATTTGCATAGATATTTTGCATAGATATTTTGCATGTTTCAGTTTATTTGACAATAAATCGTATTCTACCTAACTTTGGGTAACTTATCGACCAAGGGAACAGAAGAATTGTGCTATGATTGGAAAGACTATCTCCCATTATAAGATCCTTGAAAAATTAGGTGAGGGCGGAATGGGAGTAGTCTATCGTGCCCGTGATACGAAACTCGATCGGGATGTTGCACTGAAGTTTCTCCCCCCAAATCTTGCAGTTTCTCAGGAAGAAATTAAACGTTTTGAGACAGAGGGGAAGGCAGTCTCTTCATTAAATCATCCTAACATCGCTACGATCTTTGATATCGATGAAGTCGATGATCCCACAACTGTGGGTAAGCAGAGGTACCTCGTCCTCGAATATATTCCTGGTGGGACACTTAAAACGAAGTTGAAACAGTTAAAATCCGAAGATAAAAGATTTTCGGTTGCCGATGTCATCAACTACGGAATACAAATCGCCGAAGCGCTGGCACACGCACACCTTCATCACATTGTCCATCGGGATGTGAAGACCGATAATATTATGCTTACAGCTGAGAGGAAGGTGAAGCTGACTGATTTTGGTTTGGCAAAGCTGAGGGGAAGAGTGCAGGTTACTAAGACCGGGAGCACGCTCGGAACAGCGGCATACATGTCACCTGAGCAAATCCGTGGAGAAGAAGCCGATCAGCGATCAGATATTTTTTCTTTCGGTGTTGTTTTATACGAACTTGTAACATCTCAATTACCGTTTCAGGGTGAGTTTGAAGCTGCTTTGAGTTACTCCATTCTGAATGAACATCCCCAGCCCGTTAAATCGTTGAGAGCTGACGTGCCGGAAGCGCTGGAGCGAATCATCAATCGTTGTCTTGAGAAAGATCCGGCAAAGCGGTATCAGAGTGCAGATGAGATCACTAAGGAGTTAAGTAACCTGGAGCAGAGTATCGGTTCCAAATCATCTTCGATGCAAGATAAGTTCGAGGAAAACCGGCTCATCAGGCGTCGTGGTGTCAGGTTGGCATTGGGATCGATTGCCTTTGTAGTAATTATTGGCGTAGTCAGTGTTATTCTGTTCTATCCTGAATCAGGATCGAATGAAGTGAACAGAAAATCTATTGCAGTTCTCCCGTTCAAAAATTTAAGTGATAGCAAGGAAGACGAATACTTCAGTGACGGGCTAACGGAGGATCTAATAGCACAATTATCGAAGATATCTGATTTGAGGGTTATTTCCCGTACATCAGTAATGCAGTTTAAGGGCATCAATAAAAGTATCCGGGAGATAGCCGCGGAGCTTAATGTTGTGAACATTCTCGAAGGGAGCGTTCGCAGTGCCGGTAACAATGTGCGGATAGTTGCACAGCTTATTGATGCGACTAAGGATGACCATCTCTGGGCGGAGACGTATGATAGGGAAATGACACAGATTTTCACCATACAGAGTGATATTGCCTTTCGAATTGCAACCGCCTTAAGATCAACTCTAACTCAGGGTGAGCGTGATCGGATACAGAAAAAACCCACAGAAAATATTACTTCCTACTCCTACTACATGAGGGGGCGTGAATATTATAACCTCTACACCAACGAGTACAATGAAAAGGCTGTCTCTCTCTTTCAGAAATCTCTCCAACTCGATCCGCAGTATGCTTTGGCATATGCAGGTTTGGGTGATGCCTTTGCACAGAGAGTCCTGAGGTTTGGATACCCTGCGGTATGGATTGATTCCTCGATCACATACAGCACCAAAGCTATCGCACTCGATCCGACACTCGCGGAGGGTTATAAGGCATTGGGCCTTAGTTATGCTTCGAAGGGATGGTTTCGCCGGGCTATCGAGATGTACAACAAAGCGATTGAATATAATCCAGGCGCTACTTCTGCGATCATAAATATTGGTATTGTAAAATTGAATACCGGAAAGTTTGATGAAGCGGTTGAATGGCTCCATAAGGGGCTACAAAGTGATCCCCTGGCGGTAAACTCATATGTCGGTCTGGGGTATGCATATTTTTCAGTCGGCGATATAATAAAGCATGAGGAAACGGTTAACAAATGGACTATTCTAGACCCAAATAATGTCCATGTTTATATTGGTAATAGTATGACTGCCATGCTGCAGAAAGAATATAAGCGAGCGATGGACGAAATTATGAAGCCTCTTTCTGCCATGCCTGATAATGTTATCCTCCTCAGTGGTGCAGGTGACATACAACTTGCTATGGGCAATCTTACAGAAGCAAAAAAGTATTACGAATCTGTAGTGAAAAAAGACTCCCTGCTTCGCTCTACTGTAACAGGGAGGCTGCCGCTTTTAGGATTAGGGTACATCATGTGGAAAGGAGGCAATCATGATGGAGCACGTAAGGTATTTACAAAAATTGTTACGAATGATCAAAAAGAAATAGGTGAAGGGAATGAACGTTTCTCCTTGCCGTTAGCCATCGCCTGCATCAATGCAATTGAGGGAAAGAAGGATGAAGCATACAAATGGCTTCAGAAAGCCGTGGATGCGGGTTGGCGTTATTACAATTGGGCACAGGTGGATCCGATGTTGGAAAATTTATGGGGCGATGAGAAGTTTAAAACTATTATGACATTCCTTAAAAACGATATTGACCGGATGCGTGAAAGAATGATGGTTGCGGAAAAGCAATAACGAATCGATCCATCATGAAATCAGTATAAGACAACAGAGAAAAATACATATTATATCCAAATAAGAATCGGTGGATGAGAGGGATAAAGGAAATCACATAGCATGTTTACAAAAGCGATTGTCAGAGTGCCGTGTAAAAATCTTGTGAACGGAATCACGACGGCCAATCTAGGCAAACCTGATTACGCCAATGCCGTGGCTCAACATGAACAGTATGTAGAGGCGCTAAAGGTGTGCGGACTCGATGTAACAATCCTGCCTCCTGATGAGGAATATCCTGACTCGACATTCGTTGAAGATACAGCTCTATTGACGCCTGAGTGTGCAATTATCACTAATCCTGGTGCTTCTTCCCGTAAAGGTGAAGTTGTAGGTATCAAAAAAGTATTATATGAGTTTTATCGTAATATCGAGCAGGTGCATCCTCCGGGTACGGTTGATGGAGGTGATATCCTCGCGGTCGATGATCATTACTACATTGGTCTGTCTGATCGTACGAATCTAGAAGGGGCACGACAAGTTATTAAAATACTGGAAAATTTCGGAAAGACAGCTTCAACGGTAAAAGTGAAGAATATACTTCATCTCAAATCCGGGATAGCATATCTTGGAAACCGGCATTTGGTGATGAGCAGTGTGTTTCAATCCGATTCGCTCTTTAAGGAATTTACCATCATCCGAGTTGACGAAAAGGAGAGCTACTCTGCAAATTGCGTGCATATTAATAATAGTATCATATTACCTAAAGGATTCGCTAAAGCGAGAGCAATGATTGAAAATACCGGTTTTTCCACTCTGGAAGTGGATGTATCGGAATTCAGGAAACTTGATGGCGGAGTGAGCTGTCTCTCCTTGAGATTTTGAAATATTCCAGTTATATTAAGTGTGGTTCGATAATTCAAATTCACAATTGTATGTTATGGAGGGATCTATGCCATACAATCTTACAGTAGTACAAAAAAATAGGTATCTACACGCAACAGTCCGGGGTGACAATAGTCCCGCCGATATCCAGCAGTACCTTATGGATGTTCAGCATGCTTGTGAGACACACGACTGCCGGAAAGTGCTGATCGAAGAAAATCTTACTGGACCAACGATTGGTACATTTGATATCTTCGATGTCGTCACGAAACTGAGTCAGGATGCGGCGCGTGCGAAACTTAAGATTGCATATGTTGACGTGAATCAGAAACATGATTTGAATGCGATGCATTTCGCTGAAAGTGTAGCCCGCAATCGCAGTGTGAACGTGAAGATGTTTTCCAATATTCGTGAAGCCGAGGAATGGCTGCTAAAAGGTGTGCAGACTGACCGCCCCCTAAAGGGGTGATAGTTCCGCTCCACTTCTTCTTATCGTTATAGTAGATTACAGCCCTACTTGTTCAACCCAAATCGTAATGTCATCTCCCAAACGACTGAAGTCATTTAGTCGAGC
>CAYGZY010000231.1:0-14632 GCA_964354485.1 uncultured Chlorobiaceae bacterium
TTCATCGAGAGCCGCGCGAATCGTTCTGCCTGTGAAGAGCACATCATCGATGAGTATAATGTCTCTCCCTGAAACATCGAACTTTATGTCTGTTCCCCGGAGAATTGGTTGACTCAAGTTTTCGCGCAGATCATCGCGGTAGAGTGTAATGTCGAGCAAACCAACGGGAATATCCCGGTGCTCAATTTCTTCTATCTTTTTAGCGATTCGCTTTGCAAGAAATTCGCCCCTTGTCCGAATTCCAACAAGAACAAGATTCTCGGCACCTTTGTTTTTTTCCAAAATTTCATGGGCAAGACGGATAAGCGTACGCTCAAAATTCTTTTGGTCAAGTATTTTCGTTGATGTCGTCATGGCAGTCCGATAAGAAAAAAACCTCCGATCCCCAGTATTGGGAGGAGGTTATGTGGTATGTGTTATTATTAATTCTCACTATCCTTCTCGACCTCTCCGGATCGGATTTAAAGGTGAACGAGGGTTTTTCTAATCGCGTGGGCGATATAGGACTCGAACCTATGACCTCACGGATGTGAACCGTGCGCTCCAACCAACTGAGCTAATCGCCCTCGGATTGTGTGAATTTAATGAAATTAATTGTGAAAAACAAGGTTGGGATGGGGGGATTTATATGAAATAAAAAAAATGTGTGTCCAGCGGTGAAATCATGTGGGAGGGCCATGACTTCGAAGCGGGAACCGGACACACACAATCTGTATTGAGAATAAGAATATTTTAAATAAAAAGCAATAAGAATATTGATAAAATCAATGTAAGCAAAATGACGACATAGTTAGTCAGGATTGACGGGTTGCTGTCTGCTCGTCGGATGAAATATAGTATTCTTTTATTGCCGCCGCAACCGAATCCCCCAAAACCGCAGTTAATTGCTCGGCAGTTGCAAATTTCACTCCCTGGACCGAGCCGAAAGCGTCGAGCAGCTCTTTTGCCCGTTTCTTGCCGATGCCTTTTATAAGGTCTAGCTCGGTCTGAAGAATCCTTTTCTTCCGCAGTACACGATGATAACTGATCGCAAACCTGTGCGCCTCATTGCGTATCCGCTGGATCAGTCTCAATCCGGGAGAACTTCTCGGAATTGTAAACGGTTCGCTATTCCCCGGCGTGTAGATTTCCTCAAGTCGTTTCGCTAATCCGATGAGAGGGATGCGTGCCGGACCATCACCTGAAATCTTACTACTCAGAGAATTCAGGATACTGAGAGCGCTCGAGAGCTGACCTTTACCGCCGTCAACAACGATGAGGTCGGGAAGAATCCCGCTTTCTTCAATAAGTCGGGAGTATCGCCTCATTATCACTTCCCTCATGCTAGCAAAGTCGTCGATCCCGCCTGCCGATTCAATTTTAAATTTCCTGTATTCAGATTTTTTTGGTTTACCATCAACAAAGACAACCATCGATGCAACGGTATCGGTACCCTGGAGAGTCGAAATGTCAAAACATTCTATTCGGTGGGGCGGTCTCGGCAAACGTAACTGTGCCTGTAACTCGATTAGGGAATTCGGGAGAATTTTCGTTCGCTGTTCCTTCTGAATCAGCAGTTCGGTGAGGAGCAATTCCGCATTCTTTTTACACAACTCCATCAACTTCGCTTTATCACCGATTTTCGGTATACAGATCGTTACAGCATGATTCGATTTTTCTTTCAGCATCGCGGCAATCAGATCAGCATTGCCGATATGACTGCTCAGAAGTACATCGCGCGGTATATCATCCGTGTTCAGGTAGTAATTTTCGACGAGCCTTTCCATAATTTCAGACTGATTTTGCCCCCTGACTACGCTGAGGTAAAGATGCCTCCGGCCGACGATCATACCGTCCCGAAGCAAGAAGATAACACCGCACGCGTCATCATCCTGCCGGGCGACTGCAATGAAATCGCGGTCTCCCGATTCCGTATCTATTACTTTCTGACGATCGGTGTAGACACTCAGCATCCTAATTTTATCCCTTATTTGTGCAGCATCCTCAAATCTTGTGTCAGCCGATGCAATCTCCATCTTTTCCCGTAAGTCGGCGATGAGACTCTTTACCTTTCCCTTGATGACCTGGACGACCTCTTCTACCATTGAAGCGTACTCATCGCGCCTGACTATACCCTCACAGGGGCCGCCGCATTTCTTGATGTGGTAATCGAGACATACCCGTATTTTTTTCTTTTCGATTACCTCATCATCAATAAAGTAATTGCAGCTCCTTACCATGAAAATATCCCGGATCATTTTCAGAGATACCCGCATGCTTTTAACGTCAGTGTACGGTCCGAAGTAGCGTGAACCGTCACGGACAATTAGGTGAGTGACAAAAATCCTAGGATACGGTTCGTTTGTGACGACGATGTAAGGATACGATTTGTCATCTTTGAGACTGACATTGTAGCGAGGTTTAATTTTTTTAATGAGGTTCGCCTCCAGAATGAGAGCCTCAACCTCCGAATCGGTAATAATGATTTCGATATCTTCGACCTTTGCCACCATTATTTTGATCCGCTCGGGCATGGATGGATTCTTGCCAAAATACTGGCGGACACGGTTTTTAAGATTTGCCGCTTTACCGATGTATAGGATCTGGTTCTGTTTGTCCTTGAACTGGTAAACACCCGGTTTCTTCGGAAGTGCCGATACCTTCCTGCGTACGGTATCAGAATAGATGTTTTTCATCGAGAAATTCCGGCATGAATGGCGGGACATATCATTGTATTTACTAGCATTAGTTTCATCATCAGTTCACGTCCAGGGAAGTGTTACGTCGCATCGCCCGCAGGATAATTTCCCCGTTTGCGGCGAGGATACCGGTAAGTACAAATGCAGCGCCCACAAACACGCGGGACGATAATTCTTCACCGAGTATCATAGTTCCAAACATGACTGCAACAACCGGAGTCACAAACGACACAAGTGATAAGTACACGATTTCGACTTTCTTCATCAACCAGTAATAAACGACCAATGCGACGATAGTTCCCAGAATTCCGAGAAACGCAATAGATCCGATTCCAACAGGATCGAACCTGATTTTCGTCGCATCCTCACTGATAAGCGCCAAAGGTACCAGCAGTAGTATTCCGAAGAGTAAACCGCCGAGGGTGAGAGAAATCGGACTCACTGGATGATTTATACGTTTCACAATCACGAGAGATGTCCCCTGCATAACGGTACTTACAAGAATCGCGGTCATCCCCCACAAACTTGTGTCTTTGTCGGCTAAATCGCTCCAAAATATTATAACAACTCCGATGAAGCCAAGCATAACACCCCCTATCTTTCCGGCATTGAGTCTTTCGGCGGGCAGAAAGTAGTGCGAACCGAGTGCTACAACGAACGGATAAGCGCCGAAGAGGACGGATGCCAAGCCCGATCCTATGTGCTGTTCACCCCAGTAGACGAGGACATAAGGGATGCTGAACGAGAGGAAACCCAAATTGAGGTATAGAATGACTGCGGTTTTATCCCAGGGTAAATCTATCCGCTTCAGTCTCACCAGACCGTAGAGTATACCGGCTGCAAGCATAAAACGCAGTAATACTCCGTAAATTGGTGAAATACTCTGCAATCCCACTTTGATGACCATCCATGTCGATCCCCAGATTAAAGAGATGATCACAAAACCGAGAATAATCCGGGTGCGTTCAGAATTCATGAAAGGAATATGATAATCCCTTCTCCGCGGAACATTGTTTTTCACACATTACTTCAAGTATCCGAATCGTCTTAGCCACTGTTGATCGTTTCTCCAATTCGCTCTCACCTTTACGAACAATTCTAGAAAAACTTCTCGCCCGAGAAACTTTTCAATATCGATTCGTGCTTTTTTCCCGATTTCCTTCATCGCCTTCCCTCCCTTTCCTATGAGAATTGCCTTTTGAGATTCCCTTTCAACGATGATCTCGGCACGGATAACGTCCTTCCTCCCTTCGCGTTCACTGTATTCAATGATTTCGACGGCAGTTGAGTAGGGTATTTCTTCCTTATACGACTCAAAAATTTTCTCGCGTATGATCTCGCCGACAAAAAATTTTTCGGGATAATCACTAACAATATCAGGCGGATAGAGCGGCGGGTGAACAGGTAAATCATTTATCACAGATTTCAGCAGATCGGACGTGCCGGATTGCTTCAGAGCCGAGATCGGAAATATCTCGCGAAATGGATATACCTCTCCATAGTATTTAACCAGCTTTCTGAGTTTTTGTTCAGAAATAAGGTCAATTTTATTGAGAGCAAGGTACACAGGTTTCTTAATATTCTGAAGCTTTTCAATGACGAGACTCTTTTCGGATTTGTGGTCCTCTGCAGAATCAGCGACAACAATAATCACATCAGCATCCCAGAACGCATTGACCGCTGAACGAACCATTATTTCATGGAGAAGGTACCGCGGCTCAAGTAAACCGGGAGTGTCGATAAATACGGCCTGAAATTGATCGGTGGAAAGGATACCAAGAATTCTCTGACGTGTCGTTTGCGGCTTCCTTGTAACAGCTGAAACGTTTTGTCCGACGAAGAGGTTGATGAGAGTGGATTTACCGACATTCGGCTCTCCGATGATTGCGACGTAGCCTGCCCGAAAGGGTAAGGCCTCTTGCGATTGATCTTTCATCTCAGCGGAGGAAGGGGTATTTTTTTCCACCAGAATCGCTCCTTTTTTTTACTTCCCGTGGCATTGCTTATATTTTTTACCGCTTCCGCACGGGCACGGTTCATTTCTTCCGACTTTCTCACCTACGTGGACAGGCTGTAGTTTACCTGCTCGGGCGGGAGATCGTTCTTCCGAGTCCTTCTTTCCTCCCGTTTCACTTTCAACCGGTTGACTCAACTGCAATCCCATTCCCATACTTGATTCATGCGACAGAGTTACCTGTTGCGGTCTTTGGGGACGCAGTGGCCTCCGGTATGGAATTTCCTGTAAGGGTTGTGGGAAAAGCTTAAAAACCATGTTGAGCGTGTCGTTCCTGATAAGGTCGAGGAGTTCAACGAACATGTTGAACGACTCTGTCTTGTACTCGATCAATGGATCCTTCTGACCGTAGGCACGTAAATGAATGCCCTCCTTGAGGTCGTCCATCTCACGGAGGTGATCTTTCCACTTTTCATCAATGACCTGGAGCGCTACAAACTTTTCCAGTTGAGCCATCTGCTCGGATCCGATTCTCTCTTCTTTCCTCCTATAAAATTCTGCGGCAGTCTTGAAGGCTTCTTCCGTGATACCGTCTTTACCCAGTTTTTCCCAACGCTCCGGATCGATTGAAAAATCGACTAGGAGGTTCGTCCGAAGGTATTCACGGAATCCTTCAATATCGCCATGCTGGTGATACTTATCGACGATGCTCCCGACAAAATCCCTCAAAATTTCTAAGATATCGTCCCGCAGCAGTTCACCGAGAAGTGCATGTCTGCGGCGTGAGTATATCACTTCACGCTGTTGATTCATGACGTTATCGTACTCGAGGAGGCGTTTTCGTATGGCAAAGTTATTTTCTTCAACTTTTTTCTGTGCCCGCTGAACAGAACGGCTAATCATGGGATGCTGGATAACATCCCCTTCCTTCAATCCGAGTTTCTCCATGATGCCTGCAATCCTGCCGCTGCCGAAAAGGCGCATGAGGTCATCCTCGAGTGAAAGGTAAAACTTTGACGAACCCGGGTCGCCCTGTCGTCCCGAACGCCCCCGAAGCTGTCTGTCGATTCGCCGAGCCTCATGGCGTTCCGTACCAATGATATGGAGTCCCCCTGCCTGAGCGACGCCCGGACCGAGTTTGATATCGGTTCCGCGGCCCGCCATATTGGTCGCAATCGTAACCGCACCCGGTAAACCCGCATGAGCCACGATTTCTGCCTCACGCTGGTGATGCTTCGCATTCAGAACATTATGCGGTACTCCCTGCCGTTTCAGCATCCTGCTGAGGGTTTCTGAAACTTCAACGCTAGTCGTACCGACCAGTATCGGACGATTCTGCTTGCGCATAGTTTCGATTTCGTTAGCGAGGGAGTTGTACTTTTCACGCTTCGTTTTGTAGATAACATCTTCTTCATCTTCACGGACCATCGGTTTGTTCGTCGGTACCACAATGACATCGAGCTTGTATATCTGGAAAAACTCGGACGCTTCCGTTTCTGCCGTTCCGGTCATTCCCGCCAGTTTTTTATACAGCCGGAAGTAATTCTGCAAAGTTATGGTTGCGAGTGTCTGCATATCCCGCTCCACCTTGACTCCTTCCTTTGCTTCGATCGCCTGGTGGAGTCCGTCGGAGAATCGCCGACCCGGGAGCATGCGACCCGTGAATTCGTCCACAATCATTACTTTGCCGTCGTCCGTGACCACATATTCGTCGTCTTTCTCGTAGAGCGAATACGCCCGGAGAAGCTGAGTGATAGTGTGGATTCGGTCGCTGCTCTCCGCATACATCAGAATCAGTTCATCTTTTTTCTGCTGTTTCTGTTCCGGCGTGAGAGACGTGTCGTTTTCTATATTGGCAACGCCTGTGCCGACATCGGGA
The DNA here is from genome assembly GCA_964354485.1 of uncultured Chlorobiaceae bacterium. Classification (GTDB taxonomy): domain Bacteria; phylum Bacteroidota; class Ignavibacteria; order UBA10030; family SZUA-254; genus CAYGXH01. Next base: position 6,512 of record CAYGZY010000231.1, read on the forward strand.
AGAATGAAAAAATCTTTTTCGTTTGACGAACCGGCCAGAAGTTCCCTCCCCTTCTCCGTAAGGTTTATCGTATGATCCTTTTCATCGATGGCATAGTACATCTCGTCGTCTATTTCATGTAACCGGCGCGACTGGTCGCGGAGGTATTCAAGTTCGGTCTCCTGCATCAATTTCTTATTTGAAGGCTCGGCGAACAGTTTTGTTAGGCGCTTGTGTTTAGGCAAACCCCGGTATGCCCGCAGGAGCTGAACACCCGCTTCAGCGGTCTTCCCTTCCGACAGGTACTGTTCAGCCTCTGCAACTATCTTCGTGATGAAATTGCGCTGTGCATTAACCAGCCTATCAACTCGGAGTTTCATTTCGCTGAACTTGTGTTCTTCGCTGGAAACAGGACCGCTGATTATGAGGGGTGTGCGGGCTTCGTCGATTAAAACCGAATCGACCTCGTCTACGATAGCGTAATAGAATTTGCGATGGACAAGGTCATCCGACGAACCGACCATATTGTCGCGCAGGTAATCGAATCCGAATTCATTATTTGTGCCGTATGTAATATCGCAGCCGTATTCTTTCTTGCGCTGTGCCGGATCCATCTGTCCCTGAATACAGCCAACCGTCAGACCGAGGAATTCATAGACCCTGCCCATCCACTGGCTGTCGCGGAGGGCAAGGTAATCATTTACCGTCACAAGATGAACACCATTTCCCGGCAGGGCATTCAGGTAGAGGGGCATAGTCGCCACAAGGGTCTTCCCTTCTCCGGTTGCCATTTCCGTTATTTTACCTTCGTGCAGTACGACTCCGCCGATCAGTTGTACATCGAACGGCACCATGTCCCAGATGATCTTATGCCCGGTTACCTCCCAGCTTTGTCCGACGAGCCGCCTGCATGTTTCTTTGACCGCTGCAAAGGCTTCCGGAAGGAGTTCTTTTAGGATGCGGTCCGTCGTTTCGTTTATCTGTTGTTGGACTTTCTCGATTTCATTATGAATTCTCTCCCGTTCGTCCAATGAAATGTCTGGATCCGACTGCAGAGAATTTCTCAATGACACGATTTCATCCTCGTCTGCCCGGACCGCCTCGCGTATTCTAGCGCGGAACTCTTCAGTTTTCTGCTTTAGCTGTTCGTCAGTGAGATTTGCATATTCAGCGGAAAAACGATTTATTTCTTTAACGATCGGCAAAGTCCGATAGATATCTTTTGCCGATTTGCTTGGGAAGATTTTTGATAATATTTTGAGCATTGTGTTGTTTAAGTTGAATTTCCAGTGCAAATTGAATAAAATCTAACCATTTTTGATAATTATTCCAAGTAAATACCGTCATTCTTTCATAACAATGTAGTTAAAATATACTAAATGTTTAGCCGAGCCCTCTTATTGATCCTCCTCTTCTCCGCTTCCATTACGACAAGCAGAGGAGGAGATGAATCTTCAGATAAACATGCGGTTGGAAAAACCGCACTTATTTCCTTACGTAAAAAAATCGATGCCCTCCTTTCCAATCCCTTATTTTCGTCGGCATCTATCGGTGTCAGGATTATTTCTCTTCAAAGCGGTAAGTCTCTTTATGCGTTTAACCAGGACAAACTTTTCCACCCTGCATCCAATCAAAAGATAATCGTTACATCTGCCGCACTTCATCTCCTTGAGAGAAATTTTCGCTTCCGCACAAATTTTGGCAGTGACGGAGTACTCAGGAATGACGTCCTGGATGGTAATTTTATAATACGAGGAGCCGGGGATCCTCTTATTTGCACCGCCGATTTGGATTCAGTAGCAGGTTCTCTACTACGCCTGGGTATCCGGACCATACAAGGCAATATTATCGGGAACATTACATACTTTGATACTCTTTTCTGGGGCAAGGGATGGATGTGGGATGATGAACCGTACCCCGAATCCCCGTTCATTTCTCCGCTCTCAGTTAACAGAAATGCGATTACTTTCTCGCTGCAGCCGGGGATTCACGAGAGAGATACAATACTGTGGACTCAGGAACCGCAAACGACATTTGTGACGGTAATAAACAAGGGATATACAAGTGCCGATACATCGCTGCCTTTTCTTTCACTGATGCGTCCGACTCGCAATAATATTGTGACGATAGAAGGGGTGATGTCCCCGACCGACACCGGGAGGGATATTTCAATAAGCCTGTGGCAACCTGAACAGTATTTCCTCTGCCTGCTGCGGGAACGTTTAGAATCTGTGGGGATCCGCTGCCACGGTTCTTTAGTGATCGCTGATCATGCGGCATCAACCGTATTGGCATTTTTAGAACATCCGCTCGATTCGGTTCTTCACCGAATCAACAAAGAAAGCGATAATCTCGCCGCGGAGAATCTTCTGAAAACAATTGGTTCAGTGTACGTAAAAAAACCTGGAACTTCTGCTGATGGTATCACAGCAGTAAAGGGATTCCTTCATACATACGGCATCGACACGGCCGCTATATCTCTTGCAGACGGTTCAGGTGCATCGTGGTACAATGCGGTCTCACCAAGGATGATGACTGAAATACTGCTCAAGGAGTACAAACAAAAAGAGACTTTCCGAAGGTTTTATGAAAGTCTCTCGATAGCCGGTACCGACGGTACCCTGAAAAACCGGATGCGGAAACCGCGCCTTCGTGATAAGGTAAACGCTAAAACCGGGTCATTGACGGGTGTAAACTGCATCTCCGGTTACGTCACTATGAAAAACGGAACCATGGCTGCGTTTTCTATTATGGTAAATCACTTTACCTGTGATAATGCGGATGTTCGTCAGATGCAGGACGATATTATAGAGGCAGTCGCTCTATCCGCTCTGAAATAAAAAAAACGTCCGCCCCGATTCCAAAGGCGGACGCCCGTTTGGCGTTATTCCTAATCCACAACGTCAATCAAACGAATCTATTGTAATATCTCCGCCCGAAGTATCCAGCCGGATCAATTTGCCTCCTCCGTTTATTTTACCATCCATGCTGCCTTCTTTTAACTTTCCGGAAAATTCCAGTTCACAGCTCACATCGCCTCCCGAAGCCTCAGCCCGGACATCTGCTGTAATGGCGGAAGGGACGCGGACACTGATGTTTCCTCCGGAAGTCGATAGATCGATGCCCTGATTTGATTTTACCGATGCCCGGACATTCCCTCCGGATGTTGATGCATAAATTTTCCCGTCACATTCCCGGATATCTATATTCCCGCCTGATGTTTCCATATACAACGGGCCCGTAACATCCTGTGCAACCATATTGCCGCCGGAGGTTTCAAGCCGGAAATCTCCCGACGCCCGCCGAATGTCGACATTACCACCGGAGGTCGTCATGCGTACATTGCCCGTCAGATCCTCCAAAGTCAGATTTCCTCCCGATGTTTCCCCCTCGATACTTCCTTCAATACTTTCAATTTCGATATTTCCGCCGGCCGTCTGGAGATCAAGATTGAATTTTTTCGGTACCTCTATTTCGAAGAGAACATCCAGCCACTCGGTGTTAAACCATCGGAGATGACCTCGCGAATATCGTCCGTCGATAGTTACTGTATTACAATCCTGACTCATCTTGATATTCAATTTATCCAGCTCGTCTTTATCACCCCGGGCATAAACGATTATCGACACTTCATTTCTTTCCGTTCCGATGATCGATATGGAGCCTACGTCGGCATCAATCTGCAACTTACCATCGGGTTGAACGGAATACTTCTGTTCAATTTTTTTATTCTCACCGAAGATGTGCGATTTACCAGTCTCTATCGTTTCCTTGTGAGCCAAGGAAAGGGCTATCATTGTAGCCGCAAAGAGTATAGCCGCTACGAGCAGTATGGTGACTCTTGCACTTGCACTTAATGGTTTGGACATTGAGTAATCCCCTATTCAGTAAAATGTCGATATATAACAGTATAACGTGATACCGGGAAAAATGTTTCGTGCATAACGTTGAAAATAGCCTAAATATTTAGTAATATTCCATTACATTGAAAACCTTTAAGGCCATGATGAAACTTCTGATTTCTCTCATATTAATGATTTCTTTTGCGGGCTGCTCGCAGAAAGAGAATAAAAACCCTTTACCTGCTACGAAGACTGAGAAGAGAGAACCTCTCAAAATTCCCGTTTTCGACGGGACGAACGCCATCCGTTATCTCACCCGGCAAACCGACTTTGGTCCGAGAACACCCGGCTCTGTGGCGCATGACCAGTGCCTTCTCTATCTTGTATCAGAAATGGAGAAATTTGCCGAAGCGGTTAACCGTCAGGATTTTTCCCAAAAGGGACACAACGGAAAAAATATTGCGATGACAAATATCATTTCATCCTTCAACCTCAAAGCGACAACGAGAATCCTTCTTCTTGCCCACTGGGATTCCCGGCCGTTTGCCGACGAAGATCCCGAACCTCGTAACCGCACAAAACCCGTCCTCGGAGCCAACGACGGCGCAAGCGGAATAGCAGTCCTTATGGAAATCGCCCGTCACTTAAAACAAAAAACCCCCGCCGTCGGGATTGATATGCTCTTCACAGACGGGGAAGACTACGGTAAAAGGGGCGATAATAAAAATTACCTTCTCGGCGCAAGGTATTTCGCAAAGAATATTTCACAAGGATTTAAACCAGCCTTTGGCATACTCATCGATATGATCGGCGATGCCCGGCTTGAAATACCCAAAGACCGGTATTCACTCCGGTATGCTCCCGAGATCGTCGACCTCGTCTGGTCGACGGCACGCGAGCTCGGTGTTAACCAGTTTTCCGACAAACTTCAGGGAGAGGTCATGGATGATCACCTTCCGCTGAATGAAATCGGTATCAAAACTATAGATATAATCGATTTTGATTATCCCGACGATTCAAACCGTTACTGGCATACTTTAGAAGACACTCCGGACAAATGCAGCGCTGAGAGTCTGGAAGCGGTCGGGAAAGTCCTTCTCCATATCATCTATACACACCCTAAATAACTTGCAGAACAAAATATTTCTCGAAATTGCTATCAGAACCACCGGCGAGCGGCGTGATGTGCTGGTCTCTGTGATGTCGGAACTCGGCTGCGGCGGCTTTATGGAAACCGACGAGGTTCTCTTCTGCTACATCGAAAAAGATCGTTGGACCGACAGTCAGAATGAACGACTTACAGATATCATCCGATCTCTCTTCCCTGCATTATCTACGAACCTGCCTGTATCGACACGAGAAATCGTTGAGGAAAACTGGAATGAACAATGGGAACGAACCATTCAGCCGGTCGAAATCGGAGAACGAATGGTCGTGGTACCAACATGGTCTACATACAAGAACATACACGACAGGATAATCCTGCATATTGATCCAAAAATGTCATTCGGGACGGGGCATCATGAAACGACGCGGCTCACCTTAAAGTTACTGGAGCGGTATATTTCTCACGGGCATCATATGCTTGATGTCGGAACCGGTAGCGGGATCCTCGCCATCGCTGCCGTTAAATTAGGAGCATCCCATGCAACAGGTATCGACATAGACCCTTGGTCAATTGAAAATGCCAAAGAGAATATTGCTCTGAATCATGTCGAGCAGTTTGTCGAAATATCACAGGGACAACCGGAAGAAATAAAACACCGTGCATACAATCTGATCGCATCGAACCTCACGCTTAATGCGAATATCGATCTGCTGGACGAATACCGTCGTCTCCTTCTAAATGGAGGCATGCTTCTCCTTTCGGGCTTTCTCAAGACGGATCTCTCTGAAATGGAACAGCACCTAAATGAAAATCGATTTGTCGTACGTGATATCGTAACCGAAAACGAATGGAGCGCCATCGGAGCGGCTAAATCCGAATGAGAATCGCTGCTATCGATATCGGCACCAACACAGCCCTTCTGCTGATTGCCGACATTGACGAACAGGGTTCCATCACTCCGATTGTCGATCAACTCCAAGTACCCCGTCTAGGAGAAGAATCTCATCTGTCTGGTATAATCTCAGCGTCTGCGATCGAAAGGACAATCGCTGTCTTACGCAAGTACAAGGAACTGGCTCTCGCACACTCTGTTGATTCGATTATCTTAACCGGTACAAGCGCTCTGCGGGATGCGAAAAACCGGCAAAATGTTCTGGACATGATAAGAACGGGAATCGGTTATGACGTTATGATCCTTAATGGCAATGAGGAAGCATTGCTCTCCTTCCGCGGCGCACTCAGTAGCTTCCCATCATTAAACGACCGAGCAGTTGTAATCGACATTGGCGGAGGAAGTACCGAAATTGCCTATTACATAAATAATTATTTGAAAACTCTCAGTTTCCCGATGGGAGCAGTAAGATTGACAGAGCGGTTCTTCAGGGATGATCCGCCGCAACAACTGCAAATATCAGAAGCGGTACAGCACATCGGTAAAGAATTTGAACGTAAAGAGTTAATGGACCTGTCCGGAAAGATTCTGATCGGAGTAGCAGGAACAGCGGCGACACTTGCCTGTTTTGATCAGCATCTCATAGACTTTGATCGTAGTGTAATAAATGGTTATCGGCTTACGCAGGAGAGGGTCGAACATTGGAAGACGAAACTATCCTCCCTCTCCTCCTCACAAATCCGTTCACTCTCACGGGTAGCCGAGGGTCGTGAAGATATAATCACCATCGGGACTCTCATTCTTTACGAATTCATGCGGATTGGGAATTTTTCTGAAATGATCGTCAGTGACCGCGGATTGCGTTACGGTCTTCTTTTAAGGGAGTGGGAACACAGTATAAAAAAATGAAATATCCTCTCCGACGAGCGGGCGGCAGTTTTTGATATGTAATAAATCTTCGGGTTGCTTCTACTTATTTTAAAATCCGATAGTAATAATTATCCTGACCGGTAAATTATTCTCAGCCGGATGAATTTCACTCATTTGGCCTTTGCCGGCTTTCCTTGTGGAGTTCATCGAACGCATCGCGGAGCTGGTTCCCAAAATTTCTCTCAAAGATGAGGAATTTTCCGAACTGAACCGGTGTAAGTAGATTCTTCAATTCATCCTGGAATCGTTCCCGTTCAGCGGTTATCTGTCGGTCGATCTCACGCACGCGTACGATATATTTTTCAAGCTCGGGCGATTCTTTTTCATCGCGGACAACCCTATCGAGTTCATCGAGCGCGCCATTCCGTTCACCCATAATTTTATGCATGTTTTCCCGATGCGCATCCTCTTTTGCGAAATATCTGATGGCATCCTCTTCCTGTAAATTCAGAATTTCCACAAGGCGCATTTTCCTGTATTTATCCAGCCTTTCCGGTCTTTCTTTTTCGAACGGTTCATTCTGCCGTCGACGCTGTGCCTGAGTATCAGTCACTGCCGATAGGATCAGGAGAACCATGAATGGAAATAATATTATTTTCATCGTATACCTCACTGTATTTCTACAATTTATCATTTGTTGTTTTTAACATCATCGTAGAGCAAGGCGAATAGTTTTTCCGCCTCATCATTGTTTACTGTTTCGAGTATTGATCCTGCCTTATCTTCATAGTAGGATGCGACACTATTTTCGTCCATCAATAAGTCGCGGAGCACGGTCGCATCATCGTTTCCTATAGTGTCTGCATCTCCGGTGTTATTAGCCGCATAAGGATTGACAATGGTTTCCTGTTCGAGGTAGTTGACAATCTCGCTGCTCGATACGCCGATTGTCAGGAGATCACGATTGCTGTCGTTGAGTCTCAAGAGGGACAGCGACAGAACGACGATCAGCAAAGCTGCAGCTGCAGGCGCTAAACTACGGTACAGCCAGGGCAGAATCACCGGCTCCTTCTTCTTGTCAATGCGTAAGTGAATACGCGGGAGGAGGGAATTCCAATATATATCAGTCGGCGCCCACGCAGGGGAATCGTTCACAAGCTTATCGAGTCTTTTATTTTCTTCAACGATGGCGCGGCATTGCGGACAAATTTGCATGTGTTCCGCTATTGCCGTATCGCGTATGCCGGACGGCTCACTGCGACGCGATCTGATTATAAAATTTCTGACATCTTTACATTTCATGTTCGGTATTCCTTTTTCACATACTCCGATATATTCCTTACAGCGTGAAAATAATTCGCTTTCGTACCACCAACCGATTTCCGCAGAATTCCGGCAATATCTTCGAAATACATTTCATCGTAGTAACG
>CAYGZY010000232.1:0-3258 GCA_964354485.1 uncultured Chlorobiaceae bacterium
GTATCGGTGTCGCGAAAGACAAGCCGACACTGACCGAAGAAGTTCACAAACTTGCTTGTGCCACTGCTGCATCTTTTAAGATCACCGTGGACGTCAGCGATGTGATCGTCGACGATTCATACCGTGGTGCGGCTTACGGCGCAAGAACCAAGGAGTGCAGCGAGGCAATGACACTTTTTGCGCATAATGAGGGAATTGTTCTTGACAATGTCTACACAGGAAAAGCCGCTGCAGGTCTCATTGATTATGCACGGCGGAATCTATTCCATCCCGACGAAAATATTTGCTTTCTCCACACCGGTGGAACCGTTGAATTATTTGAATGAGATCCAAGGCCTCAAGACGTCAGCCGCTACATTACTTGTAACCACCCCATAGAATCGCATTAAAGAGAAGTTTAAATGTTCCTTCGGTCTGCGCGCGATATTGCACGCCGAATCCAAAGAGGACTATCTTACCGCGGCCGTATGTCAGAGCAACCGCAGCCGCACGCCTGGTGAATTTATTTGCATCCAGAATCCAGCCTGATTGGAGTATTTCCTTAGGATTATCGGGATACCATGCAAGAATTTTTCGCGACAGCTCAGACCCCGGAATTGTTGTCTGGAACGCAATGTTATCTCCTACAAATGCGGAAATCATTTCAGGCATACCGTACGTTACCGGATGTGTCGGATCAACGCAAACTCGGAGCAGAGATCCCGGCGATATATCTCCCTGCTCATTATAAAGAACGTTACTTACAGGAATATTGAACTGATCGATTACAAAATTGCTTGCTTCTGTCAATGCGATGAGAGTTCCGCCCTTTTCCACAAACTCCTTGATATTCTTTGCACCTTCCTGTCCGATTCCCCCTGCATATTCCGGCGGGAGATCCTGGAAATACTTCATTTCTCCCTCCCTACGCTTCCACTTCCCGTCGATGATGACCTCCTTTGATAATGCGGGGAGGATGATTACATCATAGGTACCGGAGAGTTTGCCCGATTTCATCGTCGCATTATCAATGTTCTTGTAGCTAAAGCGGTACTGCTCGAGCACCCAGCGTGTCCATCCCTCGTCCATTGATGCTAACCATGGCTTATATAAACCGACTCTCGGCTCCTTCACCTCCACTTTTGGAACGTTGAGACCGGAGACTCCGCGTACAGCAATACCAAGTTCTTCTGAGAGCTCCCGGATATTCGGAACAGATTCTGCGACTATCGTTCCCGCCGGAAACCGAACTCCATCGAGTGTGAGATCCTGCTGAGTGTAGTAGATTTTGCCTTTGACGCGGAACGCGTCGTTGATAAATTTCACACAATTATTCTGTTCATGTGAAACGAGATCCATTGGAGCTTCCAGATTCTCGACCGTTCCTTTCGGTACATCACCATCCTGCACTGCACGCAGCAGCTTTTTCGCTTCGGATGTCAGTCTGTTCTTCTCAACTGTCACTCCCATCATGAGTGGAAGAGACCATGCAGTCACGTCGTAAGGACGGATGATGTCGTTCCCCGATACCGGTCTGATCTCGGGATATGACTGGATACCGAGGAACTCATTCAGGAAACGTGCGAACGGTTGAGCGGTAGGGATAAAGAACGATCTCTCTGACGGTGAATACAAAACTTCGGCGCCATTCTCGCGAATGAGATGGGCAAGCTTAGCGGCAGTTGGAGGATCGCGCTGGTCCAGGGATATTTTATAGAAGAGGTTTTCCTCGCCAAGTTTAACAGCATCGAGAGCCATTTGCGACATATTTCGGAGGAAACCTTCACGGTAATTGGTACAGACTTCCATTAGGGCATCGGAAGCGATCCGCTCGTAATCGATGATATCCCGCATGCTCCATTTTCCGCCCGTCCATGGATTCGGAAAATTTACCTGTTGGCGGTATTCTATCAATCCCTTACCACCCCCGCGAAGTTCTATCGGGTCAACTTCGACCGGACTTCCCATTCTCGTTGAAGCGACTTCCGTCAGCAAACCGACTACGTTTTTCCACCACGCGGTATTTTTTGTTCCCCCGGGCCAGTACGCATCAAACACCCACCCGTAGATTACGCCCGCTTTCTTCTGTTCCTCAAGTCTCCATGACATTATCGAACCGATATTATCTACAGTCCGCCAGATCAGAGGGTGAACATTCATCGCTACCGGATTTGAGTATGGCGGGACGAACATACGGGGTCCCGAAGAACCCATCTGATGCTCATCGAGCCACACCTGCGGATACCATTCATGGTACACCGCTTTGTTCATCGCTTTCGTTTCCTTCTGCGTCAGCATGAACCAGTCGCGGTTATTATCATGGCCGATGTAGTGGTGGTATAGCCAAGGCATCCTCCCTCCCTCATATTTCGTGCCAAGGTACTTTCGATACCATTCAACTTCCATCAATTGTCCGTCGGGATTGAGTGAAGGGACGAGGAGCAGTATCACATTCTCACGCCTGTGTTGCGATTCCGGATCTTCCGATGTCACGAGCGAGTGCGCCCATTCCATTGCCATCTGAGTCGCGCCGATTTCTGACGCATGGATATTGCACGTGACTAGAACGATCACTTTCCCTTTGTCAACTAGATCTCCAATTTCTGCGTTTGATAATCCGCGTGGATCGGCGAGCTTGTGGGCTATTTGCTGGTACTCGACCTTCCGGCGGAGATTTTCCTCAGAGGATATCACCGCCATGAACATATCATTACCTAATGTCGTTTTACCGAGATTTTCCATTTCTATTCTTCCGGAGGATTTCGCAAGCAACTGGAAGTATGAAACGATCTGATTATAATCGGCTAATTTATTATCAGTGCCGACCTCGAAGCCGAGAAATTCGGCCGGCGTCGGGATTCGTGACAGTTGAGCGTATGAGGATAGAACCGAGAGAAGGAGAATTGAGGTGATGCAGAAGAATCGGCGCAACGTACTCATGATTCGTTCCTTTTAGGAAGTGGTCGAATGCTTGGTAAAGACTTAAAAGTATTCGGAATATTACACGTTGAATGTATGTATAAAATTTTCCACAGTCAAACAGTATCTCATTAACACACCGATTCATCGGTATGTATTGAACCCGTAGAGAGACTAGAGAAGCCGTTCATACAGTTTTTGATCCTCAAGTCGGTAATAACTATATTCCGATAGAAACGATAAGAAGCATTTCATTAACACACCGATTCATCGGTGTGTATTGAACCAAAGAAAAAACTTAAGAAGCTGTTTCAACAGCTTCCATACCAGAGAACAATGCATATACGGAAGGGAGGATAT
>CAYGZY010000233.1:0-7607 GCA_964354485.1 uncultured Chlorobiaceae bacterium
TGAGGAGGAATTCGTCTGGAAAATAATCGAGGAGACAGTAAGGGCGCGAGCCGGGTGGTCTTCCCGCGATGTGCCGGGAGTAATTTTCAATACCTGTGCAATATCCCACTTCCTGCATCATCTCTATGTCGAAACGGGTCCGCTGTTCGAGTCTCTGAGCTTCGAGAAGTTTTCCGTTCTGACGGAGGTGTGTCAGTCTCTCCTCCAGTTCCGCTTCGATGTCCTTGATTGCACGTTCAATGGTTGCAGGTGTAGTAATAAAGTGTTTGGCAGGGTAGATCACTTCCGCATTCGTCTCTGCGATGAAGTCACCGGTCAGTGGGTGGATGTAGGCAATTCTTTCAATCTCATCACCGAACAATTGTATTCTTAGTGCCTGCTCTGTCTCATAGGCAGGAATCACTTCGATCACATCGCCGCGAACACGGAAGGTTCCGCGTGTGAACTCAAAATCGTTCCTGACATAATGAATGTCGAGCAGCTTTCTCAGGAGTACATTCCGTTCGATGCGCTCTCCCTTCTTTACTTTTACCATCTGTTCCAGCCATTCATCAGGTGCCCCTATGCCGTAGATACAGCTTACAGAGGCGACGACTATGACATTGTGCTCTTCGCCCAGGAGGGCGCTTGTTGCTTTCAGCCGAAGACGATCAATTTCATCGTTTACGGAAGAGTCCTTGGCGATATACGTATCCGTTACCGGGAGATATGCCTCCGGTTGGTAGTAATCGTAGTAGGAAATAAAAAACTCAACCCGGTCATGGGGGAAAAACCGGCGAAACTCCGCGTAAAGCTGTGCGGCAAGAGTTTTATTGTGCGACATGACGAGTACCGGCTTATTCACCTCAGCTATAACGTTCGAAATCGTGAACGTCTTTCCGCTTCCTGTTACTCCGAGAAGTGTCTGGTGCTTGTCGCCGCGTTTGATACCCTCAACGAGTTCCTTTATTGCTTGGGGCTGATCGCCGCTGGGTTTAAAATCTGATTCGAGACGGAACGGCATATGAATTCTTCTTGTCAGTTAAGATAGAAATTAGCGGTGTGAGATGCAACGGGGAGGAATGATGTCATTTGTCAATGGTCATTAGTCATTGGTAACTTAGTGAGACGTACTTTGTACTTCGTACTTGGCAATTCGTAAAAAATGTCATTTGTATGGATTTAAAGAGACACAAATGACAAGTGACTAATGACAAATGACAGTGTACATTTAACTCAGCACCCAGCGCTCAGTGCTCAAAGCTAACCTTTTCTACTTCACCAAGAGTATTTTCTGAAGAGCAGAGTACTGATCAATTCCACCATCCCGCGCGATCATGCGGACAAAGTACACACCACTGGCCACAGGTACGTTAGATGAGTTCATTCCGTTCCATGTGAAGGAGTATGTTCCGGGGGGAAGAGTTTCAGATACAATATTTGCGACAATCTCACCTGTTATATTATACACTATGAGATCTATTTTGGCAACCTTCAGGACATCAAATCTGATTGTTGTAGCGGGATTGAATGGATTTGGATAATTTGAATAAAGCTTGAACTCTTCCGGCACGATCGCCCTTTCCTGTTTTACGCCCGAATCAATTAATCCATCGACTAAAAACGCACCGGTTTTGTAGATATAAACCTGACTTATTCCATTGTCTCCAGCATTCGGAATGACTAATGATGTTTGATGAAACATATCGTAATAATCAGTACCTACTTTAAGAATCAATCCTGTACAACGCAATCCCAGCGTCGCCGAATCAGGCCATGATATTGTTATTTCCGCATCCGTCGCTTGGGCATTTGCGAAGTATAACCGGAAAGTATCCGAACGGGTAGCGTCCGTCCAGTCCTTTATATCATACTTTAGAAAACCAATACCCCAGCTTACACCACTCCTAGCTGGCCTCCAGACAACTCCGAGACCTGGAGGCAGAGGCGGACTTTCTTTTTCAATAATATCACCATTAGGGTTCCACAAGGAGTCTTTCTCTCCATTCATACCCCAAGTCGCGCTAACGTTGTTACCGAATACCATTTCATAAACGGAGCTGCCCTGATCGTCACCTACATTTATTTTTAAGTACGACGCATTCTGACCTAATGCCGTTGAAGTAATCATGGAAAGAAAATAAGAAAGGAAAAACAGCTGTATCTTAATCAATTTCATATTAACCCCCTAAGTTACTTTTTGTTTTAATATAATTAACTAATGGCAGAAAAACTTCTGCCGCTAGTTTTACTCGTACCTCAGCGCTTCTATCGGATTGAGACTGGCGGCTTTTCGCGCGGGGTAGTAACCAAAGAATATCCCGACACCCATCGAAAAGGAAACAGCAAGAATGATCGACTGAGCGGTGACATATGTCGGCCAGCCCGCAAACTTGGAGAGAAGGCTGGACGCTATCAGCCCGAGCATGATACCGATAATGCCGCCAATGAGGCTCATAACAATCGATTCCATCAGAAATTGAGTAAGTATGTCCCTCGGTCTGGCGCCGATTGAAATGCGAACGCCTATTTCACGGGTCCGCTCTGTAACTGAGACAAGCATGATATTCATGATGCCTATGCCTCCCACCAGAAGTGAAATAGACGCAATACTTGCAAGGAGGACTGTCATGATGTTTGCTGTAGCTGATTGAGCATCTGCGATCTCCGTCTGAGTTCGTATCGTAAAATCGTCTTCTTCACCTGGTCCAAGATTATGTCTCATACGGAGGAGATCCCTCATCTGCTGCTGGGCAAGCGGAATCTGCGCTTTGGATACGGCAGACGCGATGAATCCCCAACTGTGAGTATGCCCCATTATCCTTTTCTGTAAACTAGTGTAAGGTATAATGATGAGATCATCCTGATCCATACCCATCGAATTCTGACCTTTGGCTTTCAAAGTCCCGATTACGCGGAATGGAATGCTCCTTATGCGGATTGTCTGGCCGATGGGATCAACTCCCGCGAAGAGCTGCTGAACGATCGTTTGTCCAAGCAGGCATACTTTTGTAGCGGCGCGTACATCCTGTTCTGTGAAAAAGTCTCCTGCCTCCAGGCGCCAATCACGGATGGCAAAGAAATCCACCGTTCCACCATTAATCCTCGTTTGCCAGTTTTGATTTCCATAGACGACCTGTCCCCCGCTTCCAACCTGCGGACTGACATAAGCGACTGCCGGGCACTGCTCCTTCACCGCATGCTGATCCTCTTCTGTCAAACCTGTACCGGTGCCGGATCCTCCCATGACTCCCCCTCTGCTGGTGGAACCGGGAAAAACCATCAGGATATTTGAACCAAGACCGCTTATCTGGGCTTCGACCTGTGTCTGAGCTCCTTTACCGATCGCGACCATAGCGATAACCGCGCCGACGCCAATTATGATGCCGAGCATTGTGAGAATGGAGCGCATTTTATTCCGCAGAAGAGCGTCAAATGCTATCCGAAGTATTTCTATAAATCTCATCATGCTGATTTACCTTCCGATTTCATGAAATAATGTTCTCTCCTCCGTGCATTTACCGTCGGCCGCCGCCCATCATTTGTGGTCCAAATGGATTGACCTGTCGGGAACTAGAGCTAGCAAGCCCGTTCCCGAGCGTTCCTACGATGACTTCATCGTTCTCCTTCAGATCTCCGACGAGAAGTTCAACGAACCTGCTGTCGCTTATTCCGGTATTAATACTGATGGACTTCAGCTTCTTACCATCTTCTAATATCCAGACCTGAACAATTTTATTCAAGACCGGTTTTTTTACTGATGATTCCTCATGATTTCCAGACCGTTCATTGGATTGCAGATTTTCTGTTCTCCTCATCCCTCTGCCTTGTTGATCTCTTCCCCCTTCACCTGCACTCTGCCGACGCTGACCGAATTCTGCGATGCGGGTTGATGTAGTATCTCGTCCACGACTATCATCCGTTATTTGCTTTTCGCTCGGCTTCTTCTCGTCCGGTCCCTCCTTCTTGTTCTTCTGTATCTCTTCTAGGATTTCCTGGGGCGGTTGGAAACGGATAGCAAGCGCCGGTATCCGCAGTATACCCTCACGCTTGTCGACTAATATGGACACTGTTGCGGTCATCCCGGGCCTAAGTTTCAAATCTGGATTCTTTACATCAATGATTACAGTGTACGTGACCACATTCTGTACGATTACGGGGGAAAGTCTTACTTGAGAAACCCTGCCATTGAACTGTTCGTCGGCATATGAGTCAACGGTAAAAGTAACATCCTGTCCTACCTTGACCTGTCCGATATCCGCTTCATCAACACTCGCTTCCACCTGCATCATGCGGAGATCCATGGCAATGGAAAATAGTTTCGGAGTCTGAAAACTTGAAGCAACCGTCTGGCCCACATCGACATCGCGCGAAATAACAACTCCGTCGATGGGTGAATGTATAACCGCGTAGCGTAAATTCACTCTTGCACGATCCAGAGCACCCTGTGCCTGCTTCTGCTGTGCAATCGCTGATTCGTACCCGGTCTTGGCAGCATCAAGTTCAGCCTGAGAGACGAGATCTTTCTTGGACAGTTCGGTTATCCGGCTGTAATTGCGTTCGGCTTCATTGACCTGTGCCTGAGTACGTTCGAAACTTGCTTCCACTTCCTTGACAGAAGCGTAGAGGAACGTGGAATCGATCTGAGCTAAGATATCTCCCTTCTTCACTTCCGAATTAAAATCTACGTAAATCTTTTCTAATATACCGGACACCTGACTCCCGACTTGCACCGTTCGCACGGGATTGATTGTGCCTGTTGCCCGCACCTGAAGCATGATATCTCCACGTGTTACTTTCTCGGTCCGGTACTCGATGTCGTCCGAACCTCCATAAAAGAACAAGAAATAACCGCCGATGATGACGATAGCTGCGATCCCCAGATAGACGTATTTTCGTTTCTTCATGATTATATTTCGTTCCGATTATGAGTGAAACAACGAGAATTTTTTTAGAGGTCGGACAGCGGTTTCCTCCCCGCGAAACCCGTGCTCAAACTATGCCAGAAACCGATTCCTTTTTCACCGAGTTTCCAACACAAGTACACCTCTTCTTGATTAGACCGTATATGAGGGAAATCGATTAATCCCTCGTTCAGACTTTTTATAACTATTCCTTTAGCCTCAAAATCCTTTGCAATTTCAACAAGTTTCTCCAATTCCGGGGGGAAAAAGCGGTCTCCATTCGGTCCCATTCCCCCGAAGTACTGATGCCGGTAGATATTATACCCTTTCGCATCAAGGCTCTTCTTTAAACTGACCAGTACCTCAATCTTTGGGATGACGTCTGCTAAAACGGCCTGAGCTTCTTCGACAGTAAAGTGTTTTGGATGAAGGATGGAACCCATTTTAAGTTTCGACGATAAATTTTCCGTTTTTCATAATCATCGTTCCGTCGAACCAAACAGTTGGTTGTTTAATCAAACCATCGAGATGGCTGGCAACGCGCACCGTTCCACCCATCGATTTATTATCACCGAAAGCCACATGAATGGTACCCATTACTTTTTCATCTTCAATGATATTTCCGGTCAGAATAGCTTTGTCATTTGTACCGATACCGAATTCGGCAACATTGTACGCATCCTTACCATGCTGTTCGAGGAGTTTTCTGAGTCTGGTTGCTTCCTCACCGCCCGTAATCTCGGTCGCAAAACCATCATTGATGACTATCCGGATCGGCTCTTTGATCATTCCGACACTCGCCATTGAACCATCGACGACCACTACCCCCTTCGATAGACCTTCAAGCGGAGCGAGATATGCTTCACCCGTCGGGAGATTCCCCCATAAACCTTTTTCCCGGAATAAGCCCGAGCTGGCATGCGCTTTTCTTCCCTTGATGGGCATGATAATATCTGTTCCGCCCGGAGCCGTAACTTTGATCATCTCTGTCTTTTCTAACATTCCGCACAGCCGAAAAGTTCTCGCCGCGATCTGCTTGTAATCAGCATTCATACACCTGACCATTATTTCTTCCGTAACGCCGGGCAGTGTGGCAATTCTCGCCCCGCACGTGCTGGCATTACGACGCGCATCAGTATGGGTGAGAGATTTGGACGTGGGACAGAAAACAACGTTAACTTTTTTCATTAACTCCGCAATCTCAGTCGGCGGTTCTTCGCCGTTGGTTTTCCGGGGAAGAATTTCCGTAAGAATTACATCACCGCCAATTTCCTTCGCTTCTTTCCACAGTGCATAGCCGATCATCCGGAGCGGTTCATCGGTGACTATGAGTATTTTTTCACCGCTAACGACGCCCATACAGTCACGCACAGCAACGCGTGCGGCGCTGTAAAGTTCCTGTGATATTTTCATTATACTCCGATGATAATACTTTTGAACATTTATTTATTCTTTATACCGATGGATTCCAAACCATGACCTTGCGGACTTA
Organism: uncultured Chlorobiaceae bacterium; assembly: GCA_964354485.1. Lineage (GTDB taxonomy): Bacteria > Bacteroidota > Ignavibacteria > UBA10030 > SZUA-254 > CAYGXH01. The sequence continues at coordinate 6,376 of CAYGZY010000233.1, forward strand.
ATTCCCTTCTCCGTAAAAGATATGCAAAGAGCAATCCAAAAAATCCCAGACAGGAAAAGATCCACATACCGGGTGTATACCCACCCGGATTTGCCGCACTTGCACCTGAAACATCATTCGCCCATCCGACAAGCAGATTGAAACCGAAAAGACCAATGTTTTGGATCATAGTCATCAGTCCGTAAGCGGTTCCGAGTTTTTTCTGGTCGACGATGTATGCGACGGAGGGCCACATCACTGCGGGGATGAGCGAAAATGCGATCCCCATGAGTGACATTGGTATCATGAGATACGCCGGTATGCTTGAATGAACGTCGAAGAAATCAATGTTCAGCACAAACGATCCCGAGATTCCCAACGGCGCCGCAAGATCAATCTTATATGCCATTATCAGATATACCGGCACGATCAGGAGCGAACCGAGCATCATCAGTAGTGAGCGTTTGCCAATCTTATCCGTCAGTAAACCGAAGAGCGGCGTGAAAATCATCGCCGCGAGCGTCAGCATGCTCGAAAGATTTCCACCGACTTCGCGGGTTGTACCGTGCGCTTCCTGGAAAAATTTTATCGCGAAGGTCTGAAAAGGAAACATCGCGGAATAAAATGTCACGCACAGAGCGGTGATGTACCAGAAAGATCCGCTGAATTTGAATATCTCTTTAAACTTAATTTTATCCTGTTGCCCTTCCTTCGGCAGATCAAATCGTTTCGAAGCGTGTACATCCATGATGTAATAAATTATTATGCAGATAACAGCGAATAACCCTGAAGAAACGGTCACCCAGAGCGGAGACTGCCAGTACTCGTACAGGCTCCTTCCCCACGAAGGTGCGTTTAACGCCATGAACGAGCCGAGCCGGGCGATCGTAAGATTCAATCCGAACGCAAACGCCAGCTGTTTTCCTTTAAACCAGCGGGCTATGATTGTCGTTATTGCCACAATCATCGATTCGGCGCCTAAACCAAAGATCAATCTGCCGGCCGCCATTGTGTAAATGTTTCCCTGCAAGGCGGTCACCAAAGCCCCGATCATAATGATCACGGTGAAAATGAAAACTGATTTCCTGGTACCGATCCGGTCGATTATGATTCCGCCGATCAGTACCATGATTATGTTTGGAAAACTGTATATCCCGTTCAGGAGTCCGATTTTTGAATCGGAGAAACCGAGTTGTGTTTTGAGCACATCGGCGAGCGGACTTATACTATCATAAATATAGTAATTGCCGAAC
>CAYGZY010000234.1:0-10169 GCA_964354485.1 uncultured Chlorobiaceae bacterium
TTTGACACCATGTCCAGTTTTTGCCATTATCTTTAGAACGATAAATAGAGGATGAACACGTCCAAAACCTACATTCATAAATCGCTGCAAAAAGGTCTGTGCCCCTGACAGCAAGGGCCTGGATATAAGTATTCGTCAACCCTGTATTAATATTAGTCCAGCTTGTTCCGTTGTTTGTAGAAAGAAAAACGCCGTCGGAAGTTCCTGCGAAGAGATTTCCCGATGAGTCAGGAGATACAGCGAGAGCCTGGATAGAAGTATTCGTCAGGCCTGCATTAACCTCTGTCCATGTTGTGCCGTTGTTGGTGGTTAGAAAAATACCGCTACCCCAAGTTCCGGCAAAGACATTCGTACCGGAGACAGCTAGAGCCCGGACATTACGGTTTGTCAGGCTGGCACCAACTGCTGTCCAGCTTGTGCCGTTATTGGTAGAAAGAAAAACTCCACCGGTGGGAGGAAAACAATCGTTGCAGATGGCAGTCCCGGCAAAGAGATTAGTGCCCAAAATAGCAAGGGCTTGGATATACGTATTCGTCAAGCCTGTATTAACAGCCGTCCAGCTTGTGCCATTGTTGGTTGAAAGAAAAACACCAAAGTCATAAGTCCCGGCAAAGAGATTAGTGCCGCTAACAGCAAAGCAGCGAACATCACCGCCGTATGGTCCGTTGGTTTGAATCCATTGGGCATCGAGTGAATAAGAGCAAAGAATACTCAATACAATAAGTATTGTTATGCATTTCATAAAACCCCCGTCAGAATTAGTCATTTTTCAATTGAGGAAAGGATAACTAAAAATGCGCCATCGTGGCTTGGTAGTTTCTTAAAATTAGAGGAAGTCCAGTTCAAAGTGCAGTTCCCTCATCGCAACTATCAGGTCACAGAAGCGCACCTCTCTGTACGCATCAAAAACCTTTGCTGATTATTGAGAATATTATACTATTTAGAACTGAGAAAATCAAGTAGTACAGTACCATGCTTTCTACGTAATACCAAGTATGCTCCGTAGAACTCCAAAAGTAAGCGTTGTAGGATAAAGTGTCGAAGGAGCCGCCGAGGCTTCGGTAGCCTGCGAGCACCGCAGAGAACCCGCTTGTATTCGTACTCGTAGTATCTTGTCCTATCGCTTTTAGAGCGTTACCGTCACTCCCACGGTAGTATTTAGTGTCTGAAATTCTGTTAATGTCGGTACATGCCAGGTCTGAGGACATATACCCTTTGTCCCCGCCGTAATATTATACTGCATCGCTTCATTCCATTGATATAAACCACCATATGCGGTGCAATTTTCGGTATCATTATTATAACAATACTTCTCAATTATTCCGTTATCTTTTGATGTATCACTTCCCTGTATCATCGTTCCAACGTCAAGATTTTCTTTTAGCCAGCATTGACTGCCGATTTGTACAGTGTTGTATGTCTTACCCTCATAATCTAGCGTATTACCACAAGACCATGGACCCGAATTTGTCGGCCCATCATCTTTATCACAACTAACAGAAATAAGAATGATAAGCAGTAAATTGAAAGGTAACATCAATGTTTTCACTGTACCATCACTATTTAAATTATATTGCAGGTTTTCCCATTGGCGGATTTAAGGTAAAAATTATCTAACGGAATGTCAATATATCAACCTCATCAGGAAACGACACTCCTAATTTGGGTCATACCCCTCCATAGACATTTTAGAGAGTATATAAAAAAGAATTCTTATTATGAGACAAAAATAATCCCAACCATTTGTGGTTGAGATTTGTCGAGATAGGCAAATCAATTAATCTTTGAGACAACGGACGCTAAAGCCGTGTCCCTTGCCGTATTGGTAGTACATGTCGATGTCGCTACCAGTGTTGCTCAGGAGCACAAAGACCGCGGTCGTAGAATAGTACTCCGTGGAACTCCAAAAGTTCGCGAAGTTGAACAAATAGTCAAAGAAACCATTGATGTCCCGGCCGCCCGAAAGCAAAGTAGAGAAACCACTCGTGTTTGTGCCTATTCCATCATTTGTCCCTTGTCCTATAGCCTTCAACGCATTACCGTCATAACCTACAATAGTACTGAGTGCTTGAAATTCTGAGTAAGTCGGTATATGCCAACCTGGTGGACAGATACCTTGGGCACCTTCTGTTGTCGTATATTGCATTGCTTCGTCCCACTGATATAATCCTCCGTAGATGTTACAATTTGCAGTATCATCGTCATAACAATACTTTTCAATCCTTTCACTATCGCTTTGTTCCTGAGCACCATTTATTTTTATCCCGACATCAAGATTCTCTTTCAACCAGCATTGAGTACCTATTTTCACGGTGTTGTATACTTTACCAGCATAGATAACCGTTGGTAGTCCAGGACAGGGTAGCCCAGAAGATAAAATTATTGAACCGTTTTGATTTACTTTTACCCAATATCCTACCCCTGGTTTGATTGTGTCTGATGCTTCATATCCAGATTGAGGCACATAATTAAAAAAATCAGAAACGATTATTCCTGGTGGTTCAGTAACAACCATATTAACATGGATAATTTCTGTAAGCGAACCAATCATATTCCAGCCAGCTTGGACACTAATTGTGTCCCGATGAATTGACTCACCTTCAATAATAATAGTTTCAGCTGAATCGAACTTTAACCAAAACCCATATCCGTTCTCTAAAGTGTCTATTTCCCTGTAGCCATCTTTATACATGATAGACTGTGATTTTGCAGTTGGAAATAAGGAACTCTTCGTGCCATCAATCACTTTCAGGGGAAGTGATAGAAGATTCCATCCAGCTTCAATGCGAATTGTATTAGTCACTTGAGCGTTCACACAACAAACTATGAGGGTTGAGAGAATTGATAACCGAAAGAAATATTTAATTGGATTATGTATTACTTGTGATGGTGATGTTACTCTAATAGATATCGACATAACTCACCCCTTATTACTTTGGATTTAATTGGATTGTTGGAATTCCTGTTGATTACTGGAAAGTATAGAATTAATGAGCAAATATCAAAATAACGAACATTTTAGTGGAATAAAGAGCCTACCTTCACTTATATGACGTCTGATCTTAGAACTGACCAAAAAAGCACTCATTTTATATGGATTTAACCGATCAGGAAAGTACTACACCACGCAGTTTAGGCATACCCCCCCTTCATAAGACCTTGCGTTTTAGCATAAAAAAACCCCAACCTTTTGGCCGGGGATTCTCTAATCAACCAAATATAACAACTATATTCAAATTAATATTATCATAGGCTCAATTCAAGGGCAGTGTGATCTTGTTCACAGCACTGAGCGATGGTAATCCTTAGCTATAAATAAGTTTTCCACTTACTCCAGCACACCCAAAATCCCCTTTTAAAAAATGACATTTTTATCATTTTACACTTGACAATACGACAAAAATGTCGTATCATTCAATACGGGCATCATCCGGAAAACATCAGGGAAATCCTGAAAATCCATGACGATCAGCAGCAGAAACATTAGTAAATTACAAACCACAGAGCTTCAGCCGACCGCCGAATTTGGCTATGCGGCACACCGCCTGCGGGAACGGCCGGCACGTCTCCACCTGCTGTGCGGGCATTCGGGAGTTTTTACGCTCGGTCTGGCAATGGGAAGTGCATCGCAACAACCGATTGCCGTCATTGACGGAGCACTGAGATTCAACAGCTATACTCTCTCAAAGATTGCGCGTTCCCTCGGTATGGAGGCGAAGGCTCTTTTACATCGCACACATGTTACACGCTCTTTCACCGCGTATCAGACCGAAGCGGCAATTACAGGAAAACTACCCCGCTTTCTCGACGCATCACCGTGCCGCATTGTTATCATCCTTGGACTGCTCGACACCTACTACGACGAGCAGGTACAGCCGCACGAATGCCGCCAGAGTCTGAGCCGCACCCTCGGCACGCTGAGGTCACTGGTGAACAAAAATATTCACGTTCTTATCGCCGATCTGGAGGTAACCGCACCGCCGCAGGGGAAGGAACAGCTTTTCCGTCTGGTGAAAAACGCGGCCGACACCGTTACCGTCCTCGAACCGCACGGAAACGGGTTCCGACTCAAGGAAGAAAGGAGCAATCACATATGGGACGCAACAACGATACCTTCACGCTTGTCGTCGACAAACAGCGAGAGGCATGGGGCAAGTTTCGCCGGGCACTGAGAAAAGAGGACCAGTTCCTCTTCGACGAAATGTGGCGCGCGCCGAAAATCCACCTCGCCGCCGGCGCCTTCATTGCCAACGAGACGCCTATCGAAACGGTTCTTATGTGTATGCTGTTGGAGCAATATAAAAAGATCAAATATCTGGAAGCGGTCACTCATTGTCTGAACCGCTGATAGAAATGATAGAATGATGTTTATGATGACTTCCCACATGGTTCTTTTTTTATCATATTCATCATTCCATCATCATAATTATCTGCGGTCGATTGTCTGAACCGCCCGCCTGCGTCCTGGATGGACTCCGGCGGGCAGGCAAATGACTAATGACAATTGACCACTGAAAAAATAATTTACATGTTTTACCTCTCCCCCTGAATCCCCCTCTCCACTTGTGGAGAGGGGGACGGTGGGCAAGGGGGTGAGGGCAGACAAACTAATGACCAATGATGCTTATTATCTGGACCGTTGATATGTGTGATGAAATGATATTCATGATTATTCTTTATTAAGTTATTCATTGTCCATTATGATTATCAGCGGTTATTTCTTCGATCTGTACCCTGTCCGAAACGGCATGGTAGTGTGGATCCTCGGTGATGATGGTAAGCCGTACCACTGCTTCGATCCTTTCCACCCCACATTCTTTCTGCACCTCGATGCACACGACCGGAAGCGCATTCTACCGCTGGCACAGCGGTTCAAAATGCCGGTCAGTATCGGCAAGGAACGTAAAACGGAACTATTCAGCGGTGAGGAATGGGAAGTAACAAAAATTACTGTACACGACCCTCTTCAGTTCAACCGCTGTGTGCGAACGCTTCAGACGTTTTTTCCGCACTTCGCGTTCTACAACAGCAATATACCGGTCGCGCAGATGTACCTTTACGACCGGCAGGTCTTCCCTCTCGCCCGCTGTCGGTTCAATGTCGACGAAAAAAACATTCTCAGAGATATTGTCGTCGATGACAACTTTGATTCGCCTAATTACCTGATACCCGACCTGAAGATCATGCGGCTTCATAACACGCACTTTGCCACGAAGTTCTCCAGAACGCTCAATCTCGAAATCAGCTACGAGGATAAAACGTATGCTCTCGAGCACCATGACCCGGAGGAAGTACTAAACTCCCTCAACTGGCACCTGTACCACTACGACCCCGACATCATCATCTCTGCATGGGGAGATGCAACACTTTTTCCCACACTCGCTGCCGCAGCCGCATGCTGTCACATTCCGCTCCTTCTGAATCGGGATCAGACTCAAGGCTTTTTCCACACGAAGGAACGGAGCTACTGGAGCTACGGTGAAATTATCCATCGAGACGGCGCTTTCATGCTCGCGGGCCGGTGGCATATGGACGCGGAGAACAGTTTCATCATGGGTGAATCCGATATCGAAGGCGTCATTGAGCTGGCGCGCCTCACACAGCTTCCCATGCAGAAACAATCCCGGGCGGCAATCGGCACAGGACTGGCGAGCATGCAGATGAGTTACGCTTACCGGAACAACATCCTCATCCCTGCCGAAAAGAAGGAAGGCGAAGATTTCAAAACAGCCGATGAACTGCTGCTGAGTGACCGCGGCGGACTCGTTTTCATGCCAGAACTCGGGTATCATGAAAACGTTGCCGAACTGGACTTCGCAAGCATGTACCCAAGTCTGATGGAAATGCATAATATAAGTCCGGAAACGATCAACTGTCGCTGCTGCCGCAACCACCGCGTGCCGGAGCTGGGCTACACAATTTGCGAAAAACGGAAAGGTATTGTTCCGGCGACACTGAAACCGGTTCTCGAAAAGCGCGCTTACTACAAAGTACGGAAGAAAGGAGCGAAGACGCAGGCAGAATTCCAGAAGTACGACAGACGCCAGAATGCCCTGAAATGGATGCTCGTTACCTGCTTCGGGTATCTCGGCTATAAGAATGCCCGGTTCGGGAGAATTGAAGCGCACGAATCAGTGAACGCATTCTCCCGCGAAGCGCTCCTGACAGCGAAGGAAGTTGCCGAAGCGGATGGTTACCACCTTGTGCACGCCATCATCGATTGTCTCTGGCTGAAAAAGTCCGGCTCAACACACGAAGATTACCAGAAGTTGTGCAGCAAAATACGGAACACGGTCGGCGTTAGTATTTCGCTCGAAGGAATTTACAGGTGGATTCTTTTCCCCAGTTCTAAGGTGGACCCGGGAATTCCCGCCGCGCAGAAGTACGTCGGATGGTACGACCACGGCGAGCTGAAGATGCGCGGGATCGAAGCACGGAGGAGAGACATGCCGCGTTACGTGAAGACAGTGCAAGCCCGCCTGCTTGAACTGATGGGTGAAGCCGGTAATATTGAGGCACTGCGGCGTCTCACCCCCGATATACTACGTGAAGGAGGATTTTACCTGAACGAACTGCGAAGTGGCCGCGTCGATCCGCGGGAGCTCGTCATCCGTCGGCGGATTCAGCGGGACGTCGGTGACTACGCCAACAATAACCTCAACGCCCTCGTCACGAAAGAGTTGCAGCAATTCGGCATCACCATTCCGGCCGGAGAAATCATTGAGTACATCATAGTCGACCAGACCGGGAAGCGCGATCCGCAGAAGGCGAAAAGTTTACTTACATACCAGGAGTGGGACGGGTATGATATTGGTAAGTACAGCGAGTTCGTACTGAAAGCGGTTGAAACGCTTCTATCCCCTTTTGGGTACGACCTTGAAAAATTGCAGGAACATTACGCGATCACTGTGAAGAAAAAACGGCTTCTTCCGTTTACCGGAAAGATCAAGTATGAGAAGGAGCTTCTCAGCCTCATTATTCCTCCCGGAGGTTAACTCGCGAATCATAGGAATGTTCGCTTTATTATATCCCTTTTAACTTGCGGGAAGTTCATTTATTCCGGATAGTACAATTTTAGTTTATTAATCCCTATTGCCTGCCTGCCGCAGACAGGCATTTATCCCTTGATAGCGGGAATAACATTCCTTCTCTCATTCTTGACTAACCCCTTTTGTGTTTTCCCCTTAATAAGGGGAAAAGCATTTACTTCGCATTCTTAGCCTAAACGATTTTTTTGTCCCCCTTCTCAAGGGGGACTACAGGTGTTTCATGGACTGCATCCTCAAACTGAGTTAATCATTAATGTTATTAAGGTGGAATAGTATATAGTATTTTTGTTATAAGAAGAAAAACTGATATCAAGTAAATATTATTTCCCAATGATAAAGGTATAACACTTTGTTGAAAGAGCAGGAATATGAATAATGGGAGGGCCTGGATTTATTAAGATGATTCCCACATCACTTTTCGTGGTGGTTATAAGCTTTCAATTATTTATTTTCGAGATTGTTCCGTCCGGAAATAGATTCGGATTTCACAAAGACATCAATCGAACAGTCTCAATACCTCCCGAGCAATAAGCGGTTTTTATTTTTTCTGGAACGTCAGCAGTTCTTTGCAATCAGATGAAAGGGCGCGGATGCCTTTGATCTCCTGAATTCCCTGAGCGATTTTCATCGTAGACTCGCTCGTCCGTTTGGGTAGGTAGACTTTTCCTACATGATGAAATCCGATTTCTTTGAAGAGGGCCGTTACCTCGCTCGGGAAATCGATGAACTCCTTCCCTGCAAATGCCGCTTCCATGATGATGGAAACCCGTCCGCCCGGCTTCAGTACGCGGGCGCATTCTCTGATGATTCCCTTGAACTTCAGGATGAAATCAGCTCTTGAAGCTTCGACACTCACTTCGAAATCGGAACTGCTGTCCCTCTGAGAAAATTCCGGCGGCGGATCAAGAAAGAGGTAATCGACGTTCCCCGACTGCTCAGGAATGCCTGTAAGGAGGACATTGTTGCGTGATATGCGTTCGTCGATAGGATTGGAATCGTAGAGCTTGTATTTTCTGTCGCGGAAGTGCGGGACTGTTTCGATGATATCACCAAGAGTTCCACTCCCTGCAAAGGGATCGATGATGTAATCATTAGGTTTTGTATAATAGTGAAGGGCATTTGCGAGAATCTGACCCGGCAGCCTCCCTTTGAAATTGGATTTACCAAAGCGGGGATCGGGTGTATCGAATGCCCAGACATTACGCTCACGGAGGTCAAATCCGTACTTCGTTCTCTCATCGATTCTGCGCGCCGTGTCATCATCATGTATCTTTTTCCGCAGGTCTGAAATTGTCCATTTGTAGTCAACCGCCATTTTTTCATACTGATCCCTGCGTCTGGATTCATCGACCTTCGTCGCCAGATCAAAGTAAAATACTTCGGGGAGGGTCCTCTTCTTTACATCAGGATAGTAGGAATAATACTGCTGGCATTGTTTCAATACCGAAAATGGAAACTTGATGCCCGGTTGTGAGGAGATCAGTTTCAGCACCTGATCTTCAAACATGCCCTGCTTGCGGGCAGTGGACAGGACTTTGTCGACCAGGAACTTGCCCAGGTCCCAATAATTGTCCACGTTGAAGGAGTTCAGTTCCCGTGCCAGTTCGACAATGGAAAATCCCTTTGGTTCGATTTTCTTCACGGGTTGCTTCGCCGCGGTTTTCTTTTTCATTTTGGATGTCATGGTCTTACCCTTTCGCTCATCACTGCTTCTGATTAGATATGAATGGGAATTGAGAAGTCGATGCGTGACTCCAATCCGCCGATGATAAATATATGAAACTCGTCAGGAAAAATCAACGAATGTCAGAACGACCCGTTCCTTTTCAAAACTTCACGGGAGATAATTAACCGCTGAATTTCGCTCGTCCCTTCAAAGATACGGTTAATTCGGGAATCCCGGTAATTTCTTTCTATCGGTAATTCACGGGAGTATCCCATGCCGCCATGCACCTGCACAGCCATGTCCACAATTTTATCCAGTGATTCAGAGCAGAAAAGCTTCACCACGGCTGAGAACCGGGAAACCGATTCCCCCTTATCGTAGGCGGCTGCAGTCCGGTAGACGATTGAATCCATCGCATAGATTAACGTTGCCATCTCGGCAAGCATAAACTGGATTGCCTGGAACTGCGCTATCGGCACGTCAAACTGCTTTCGTTCTTTGGCAAACTTTGCCGATGCTTCCATCAGTTCCTTTGACAAACCGACGCAGCATGCACCGAGTCCGAGCCGGCCGGCATCGAGGGTTTTCATCGCTACAAGAAAACCCCTGCCGTCATCACCGATCATATTTTCCTTCGGTACACGGACATTATCGAGTACCAATGTGGATGTTAAACTTCCCCTTAGTCCCATCTTCTTCTCGTAGGCACCTGCCTTGAAACCGGGTGATTTTGTTTCGACAGCAAATCCGGTGATGCCGCGATCAGTCCGGGCGAAAAGAGAAACCACGTCGGCTATGGGACCATTTGTGATCCATATTTTTTCACCGCTAATTACCCAGTCGTTGCCATCTCGGTATGCCCGGGTTTTCAGGTTGAAGGAATCGGATCCTGCCATCGTCTCCGTTAAAGCGAACGCGCCGATCATTTTTCCTTCAGCCAGCGGTACAAGGTATTTCTTTTTGAGTTCTTCGCTTCCACCAATATAAATCGCGTTTGCGCCGATCGACTGGTGTGCCCCGATGAATGTCGCGGTTGAGAGGCAGCCGCGTGCAATCTCCTCCTGCGCTATGCAGTAACCTACTTCTCCGAATCCTCCTCCACCGTACTCTATGGGAAAGACAGTCCCGAGCAGACCAAGCTCCTTGATCTTTGAAATGATATCAGGAGGTATTTTCTCATCTTCATCTATTTTTGAAGCACGAGGTTTAATTTCGTTCGTAGTGAATTCACGTACCATCTGTCGAAGCATTTTCTGTTCATCAGAAAATTCAAAATCAATCATATAAATACTCGTATGGAATTAATATTTGATATCACTGCTGTCCAAGATAAAAAAAGGATTTATTAATAACTGCTAAATTCATAGCAAATGGGACAGGTTTGGACTCAGGCACAGGAGTAGGCCCCCTGATGCTGTCCAATACCTAAGCCCGGTAAAGCGAGTTGCCCATCA
>CAYGZY010000235.1:0-11754 GCA_964354485.1 uncultured Chlorobiaceae bacterium
GGTATTGAACAGACATTCCTTATCAGTTACTCTGTAATCCGTGAGAGCTGTATTGAACATGCAGAAGCCGTCGTGATGCTTTGTAGTAAATACGACATATTTCATCCCCGCATCTTTTGCAGCTTTTGACCATTTCGCAGGATCAAATTTAGTGGGATTGAAAGTATTTTTAAGTCCCTCATATTCCTTTTTATATTTTTCATAATCATCGATCCGACGGACGCACCACCCTTCGTCTTCGGAGCAGATCGACCAGGATTCGACTACACCCCACTGACTGTAGGGTCCCCAGTGCATGAGAAGTCCGAATTTCAGATCCTGCCACTCGTTAAGTTTTTGAAGAACGAGCGGATCTGTCTCCGGAACATATTTTCCACCGTGCTCCTGAGCGATTGCCGGAAAGCATATTATTAAAATTACTGCGAATAATAATACGATCTTCTTCATTTGAATATTTCCTTATTAGTGGACAGCGATCTCATCTACAAACAGCCATGCCTTCCCGCCTGCGCCTGGATGCCAGTCGGGGCATATACCGATGTTCTTTGCAATGATCTTTATGAATCGGGCGGTTGTTTCCGGACATTCAACTGTAAAGTTTTTAACGATAATATTTTTCCTGTCAGCCATTTCAGTATTGTGAGTTATCTCGGGAAGGGATTTATAATCCGTACCATCCATCGACAGGAAGTACTGAATCTCCTTCGGAAGAAAAATCCAGGAGCCGATATTTTGAAGGAAATTGGTTCCGATGCTTTTTACTGTAATCTCGGATTCCATGTCAATAACCGCTTCCAGGTCAGCTCCTTCATACCCCTGCCAGCAGCCATCACGGTGATTTGTACTCCCCATGATTCCATCAACCAGTGCATATTTTCCACCTGCCTCATACTTTGGACTACATGGATTTTTTATGATAACATCTTTTCCAAAAGATTTTGTGGGCATAATGCTGAGAGACGAAGAAATTTCACCCCATGAACCTCTTTGAAAACCACGGGCAGAAATGTGAGTGATTTTATCGATGAAGAGTGTTTGAGTAAACCGTTTGTTGAATCTCGTCGATTCTATGCCGCCGAGATAATAATAAATCTCAGTTGGGAAAGGGTCATCGCAAAACATATCGACTGCGCAAGCTTTCTTATCAGGATCATATTTCGCCTTAATATTTACAACCTTTGTGTTAAGTTGATCGAGGATTGGTTCCTTCAATGACTTTATCTGATCCTGCTTAACATCGTTCTGCATCTCGAAAATGATGATCTCATTTTCCCCCTTCTTCAGCCGGCAGCCCGGAAGATACAGAGTTTGCTGCGGACCAACATTCCAGTATCTTCCCAGGTGATGACCATTAACGAACACAATTCCTTTTCCCCATTCACGCATATCGAGAAAAGTATCGCCAGTTTTATCAAGCGTAAATATACCCTTATAAAAAACCGGCGAGCCTTCAGAATATTTATCTTTGTATTTATCAAGATCCGGCTGTTTTTCGAAAGGCATGCGATACATTTTCCAGTTGTCTGATATTTCCTTACCGTTTATTGTTACAGGACTGATAATTCCTTTTGTATTGCGGACAATTTCTGCTCCGTAGTTAATCCGACCCATGTTTTCCACAAATATTTCCAGCAGACCATTTTCGGGGATATTAACACTGCAGAAATATTTTTTATAGTAACGGTTCAGAGCGCCAATTTTTTTACCGTTTACAAAGACAAGCGCGTAATCACGGAGTCCGTCAATTTTTAATTCACCGATAACAGTATCCTCAAAACGCCGGCTGTACATTACAAAACCGTATCCCTGGTTAAGTTCTTCAAATGTCAGCGGGCGATCGGCCTCAGCAGGTTCAATATCTTTCTGAATATCGGAAAGGTTTACTGCTTTGGTTAATCTGATATCCGGTATTTCAATAACCGGGATACGCTCGGGTACTGCGGGAATCTCATACGAAACGTACCGCTTAATCGTCTCACGAATAAGCATAAACTTCGGCGTTGCCCATCCTGCCTCGCTCAGAGGTGCATTATAATCGTAGGAGGTGATGTCTGGTTGGATATCGTGTTCTCCGTTATAATTTGCGCCGGACGTGTACCCAAAATTTGTCCCGCCGTGAAACATGTAAAAATTAAACGAAACGCCGCCCTTCAGATATTTTTCCATTTGCTGAACCACATCTTCCTTAGCGACTTTTTCGAACGATTCCGCCCAGTGATCCAGCCAGCCAGGATAAAATTCGGCGACCATATACGGACCCTTTCCACCGTTGTAGCGGTTGATCCGCGCGCGAAGCGTATCAACATCGTCTTCACCGTTTGCCGTTGGTAGAACACCCGGGACATGACCGCCTTCAAACAGCCAGTCACCGTCGGAGGTAAAGAACGGGACATCGAAACCCGCATCCTGCAGCTGTTGTTTTAGTGCGAGCTTATACTGCATATCGTTACCATAAGAACCGTATTCATTTTCGATCTGAACCATGATAATCGGTCCGCCATGCGTTATTTGCAAATCCTTAAGTTGTCCTGCAAGGGCATTAATATATTCTCTTGTAGAATTCAAGAATGCCGGATTAAAACTGCGAACCACTAATCCTTCCTGTTTTTGCAGGAACCATGGATAACCTCCAAACTCCCATTCGGCGCACGCATACGGACCCGGACGGATAATCACCCACAGACCTTCTTCCTGAGCAATCTTAATAAATTGAGCTATATCTCTACTATCTGACCTAAAATCCCACACACCCGGTTGTACTTCATGATAATTCCAGAAAACGTATGTCGCGATCGTATTCAATCCCATCGCACGCGCCATCTGAAGCCGATGCCGCCAATATTCTTTAGGAATACGCGCAAAATGTATCTCTCCGCTGATGATGCGGATCGCTTTCCCGTCAAGCAGAAATTCATTATCAGCAATCGCGAACGTGTGGTTAGGTGTCTGAGAAAATAACGTAGCAACATATAGAAATAAAAAACAAATCATCAAAATGATGCGCATCATTTTTCTATCCTTTCGGGTGTGCCGATGGTTTTGAATTGAACAATAACGGAAGAAGGGACGTCACCCGAATATTCACAAGAAAATTCAATCCGATGTGTTCCGCCTTTTATATCAGGAATACTTCGCGAGCATTGTACGGTTTTAATCTGTAATCCTTTCCGATCATACACGCGTGTTTCAGGGTATCCCTCGCAGAGTAAGGACTCATTCGCTTTAAGTTCGGTCGGAAAAACAAACGAAGTTAATTTATCGATAGTAAATTTCGGATTTTTAACAATGCCGCTGTCGCCCAGAACCCGCAATATGAATTGTAGTGGTTGTTCTTTGTCCGGATTAATAAATTCCCACGTTGCGACGCTTTCGTTAATAGTCCTCCAGCTGAATTCTTCTGATTTATGGAACGGAAACAGGTTCCACTCACCACCATCTACCTTTTCGAGGTGATACTCGGTCTTTGGATATTTCATACGTTTTTTCTGTTCTTCTGAGAAAGATCCAGACCTGCGAGCCGATTCCCATTCACGAATGGCGTCAAGAATAACTCCTGTCTGTGGATTTTCCCGAAGCGCTTCGAGATTCGTCGCAAGTGCAAATCCGGCATTATAACCGGCCCCTCTGGCGAGCATCCATTCAATATCCGTAAGTGTCGTTGTCGTTTTCAGGAGATACCACCCTAACATATTAGGTAAATAATTTCTGTCGAAGAGTTCCTGATTTTTTATTCGATACTCCTGCATACTCTCACGAAAACCCTCGTACCACGGTTCTCCCCAATTGCAGTAAGTGTTGATATGCCAGTAGAAATGCTTGGAGTTGCTTGTACCGTTTATTACCGTATGATTCACTTTATCATAAAAATTCTTTGCAAACAGCTCTATACCGTAATCACCCTCTCCCGACGCCGCACACCCTTCATGTCCGTCGAAGTCCATCTGACTCACACCACTTTTATTGAAGAATTCAGCCATATTTCCAGCAATTTCTCTCTGCATGTCGATATTGGGGAAAAAAACACCATAAGGATGGTCGAGCAGTTTTTTAACGGCACTATTCTTGACGTGACGGGAGATACGAGTACCAAAAGCGCCACGCTCGCATTCAAGCAGTTTCCACGGGGGCGTTGCTGTAACACTTTTGTACCGAATCAGTTCCTCATCGATCATAACTGTATGGAGCCAATTTGCTTTCTCGTTGGTGAAATATTCAGGTGAAGCGACCGGGATAGTTCTGAGTGTTTCACTGATTTCTTCATTCAGATAACTGCTCCCTGTTGCTGCAAGCCGTTTGTCCGGAACCGGCGTAATATATGGATCATGCGTTTGGATAAAATTTGTGAGTGTATGCGCACCGAGTCGGAGACCTAACGCTTTTGCCTTCTCAACACATTTCCGCAATCCGACCATGCCGCTCGGGAAGAACTTGCGGCTAACTTCATAGTGGCCCCAGCTCTCGAAGGGTTCCATATGGTAAAGAGTCATAAGGTTTGCACGTTTCGTATATTCAAGAAGTTCATCAATATCATTCTCTGAATAATCGGCTATCAGGTATGATCGGCCTCGTTCGGGCGAAACCTTTGCCCAGATCCCATCGATCATTGGATGCGGCAAACTTTCTGCAAGCTCAATTTCTCCGATTGTCTTGAGAACATTTTTTTCCTCACAACCGAAGAGGGCAATCTTCGAACCGATGACCGTCGATGTTTCCATCGGAGGTACCGGCATGTCGGGGAATTGCCCATCCCACACGTCGACGGTACGGAGCTTATTTCTATTAATACTGTATGCCTGCAGAACACTTCCCCATTCCGTCCGTTCGGCTGCGCGCCCCCTGCTTCCGTCATATCCGTCTTCACTCAGCGGATATCCACCAATTGTTCCTACGTTTAGAGCTTGTATCCCGAATGCGAACTTATCGTCTCGGACAACACCAATAATTTCTCCTACAATCTCACCAATCTTCGATGGGAACGGTCCCCAGATAAGTATGTCCACTTTATCGATTGGTCGCACATCAATTACTTCAAAGGAAAAATGGGTATTCTTCTTTTTCACTTCGATTTTGACGTTGATGCTATCCTCATCGTACCAGAGATCGATAGTGCCCGAGTCCGGCTGGTAGGAAAGCATGTCCGGATATTGTATCCCGCCTCCAATTTTAAGTCTCACAAATGGTGCAGGCTGACTCTGTTCAAAGAATTCGCGATCATGGAGACGATCGTAGAGCGATGAAATCCGGCCATTTTTTTCAAACGAGATACTCCATGTATCGGCGGTAAACGTTATCTGACTTAAACTGCAGAAAGGATAGATCAGAAGCGAAAAACAAATCAGAATAATTGACTTCATTTTAATGCCGTGCGTTGTGGAATCCATTTCACTCTATTATTATTTCATCAGAAAAAATCCATGCTTTTCCTCCGGCACCTCTGTGCCATGGCGGGCAGGTTCCGATGTTTCTGGCCGTGATCCGGATATGGGTAACATTATCGGCATTGAAAGATCCGGTAACCGATTTTACTTTACTCTCGCCGGATTGAGATTCTGCCTCCGCCTTCATATCCAGCTCAAATACTGAGTGGAATTCGCCATTGCCGGATGAAACTTCAAATTGAACACGGGTAGGCAGGAAAATCCATACATCCTGTGACTGAAGGAACCGTGCGGTGATTGACGAGAGTGATCTGGGCTTAACCAGCCGTACACTCGCAACCATATCCGCCTGCTGGAAACCCACCCAATCCGAACGGTAGTCCTCAGGCACACCGAACCTTCCGTTGACAAGTGCGAGGTTACCGCCGCCGGTGTACCGGTCGCTATAAGGGTATGTGAATTCCACCGTATCGGCATAGACAAACTGGAAGAACTCCATCGATTTGAAACTCTGCAGATATCCCGGTCTGAACGCACGAGCTGATATCTGAACGGTCCGTGCGACATCGAACGGCCCGTTATACTGTATCGATTGTTCAGTCGGAGAAGAACCGTCAAGTGTGTAATATACCGTGGCAGACGGATCAGGGGATGTAATTTGCACCCGTACGGTATGATCCGCGGCTGGTTTTTCAAGCGTGATTACCGGCGCCGGAAGAATCCTGGAAATTTCGGGCATCTGGTGAAGGATGTTTTCAAGGACTGTAATATCTCCGCGCGGTATGTCCATGACCTGGCTGAGCATTTCCATATAGGAGAGGTCGAACTCTTTCAGATATTCCAGTGTCTTCTCCGGTACATATGAAATTCTTGCCGGGAGACTCCCGGCGCTGAGGGCAAGAGACGGCGCGTTGGCAATCGGATCACGCCTGTTATTTTCATCTTTAATCATCTCCATGATTTTCGGCAGTCGGTTAAAAAATCCGATCTTGCCATTGAGAAGGTCTGCAGATTGCATCTGTTCCTCAGACCAATGGATCGCGAGTTCAACGGACATCCCGCACGGTTGTCGGGGTATCAGAACGTGTGTGGTCAGACGATTACCCTCGTACCACCAATTGTCGTACTTCGGTTCCTTGCTGAACCGGTATTCTTTGTCGTTCACCTTCACTGCTATCGGAGGATAACTCGACGGAAAACACACCTCGTATGCCCTGCTCTCTGGCATGGCTCGATATTTTCCGCTGCGTGGATGAATTACAACTTTCACTTCTCCTTGTTCATTTGCCTTTTTTGTCACTTTTGTTTTTGCAAATTGATTTCCCTTGTATTCTGACGTCGTGCCGTCATCTTCATAGATTTCGGTTTCACCGTCTCCGCCCGGCATGACCGTCAAAAGGAGGGTGTCTATCTGCTGCTGGAGATTCGTTCTCTTGGGATACATTGGTACGATGGAGCCTCCCTTTACATAGACCGGGATTTCCTGAAGGGAAAATTTCCGCTCGATGACCTTACCGCCCTTAGTCAATGAACCGCTGAAGTACTCATACCAATCACCGGTCGGGAGCCAGATCCTTTTTGTAGCAAGGCCGGTTATTTCCGATACCTTCTCCGTAACCGGAGCAACGAGCATATCATCACCGTACATGTACTGATCCTTAAAAAGATATGCATCCTCATTTTCAGGATAGTCATAGTACATCGGCCTGCACAGCGAAATACCGGTTTCATAAGCCTTGCGGGAAGCAGTGTAGATGTAGGGTATGAGCGCATACCGGAGATGGATTGCATCCCTCATGAGCTCAAAGTAGTTTCCGTGTTTCCAGATGCGTCTCTCAATTTCCGCGGATTTTGTCGCATGGGTACGCAGGATAGGGCTGAAAACACCATATTGCAGCCATCTAAGGAATAATTCAGATATAGGCTCCCCGCCCATATGTCCGCCTATGTCATGGCTCCAGTATCCATACCCAACATTGCTTGCAGTTGCCGTGAAATATGGCTGGTATGAGAGCGATTCCCATGTAATATAAGTATCACCCGAAAATCCGATCTGGTACCGATGATTGCCCAATCCTCCCCACCGGTGGAAAAGAAGAGGTCGTTTCTCGCCCTGGCGCTCCATATTTGTGAAGAATGCATAATTGAGCCACCATGTGTTACTGAGACCTTTCATATTCTTATTTTCGAGCCACGCCTGCCAGTCGAGCCACCAGAAATCGATTCCCTGCTTTTCAAAGGGTCGGAGCAGGACATTGAAATACGTCTCCGCCCACTTTTTCTCTTCTATTGCGAAAGGAATGTACGGTTTCCCTGTTGTGTCAAATCCATATGCGCGCGCAAACTCAGTATATCGTTCTTCCATCGGTGCAATTCCAGAGGCGGGATGGAGGTTGAGAGCTGTTTTCAGGTTTTGAGTATCCGTCCACTTAATAAATTTTTCAGGATCAGGGAACAGAGAGCGGTTCCACGTGTAACCGGTCCATCCGACCGATTGTCCGAACGGATCACGACGGGTGTTCCATGAGCTTAATCCGTATGTCTCATGCCAGTCCATGTCGATGACAAGAACATCAATGGGAACATCATAGCTCCTCATTTCGTTTACAAGCCGTCTTAATTCATCGTCGGAATACGTCCAGTAGCGTGACCACCAGTAACCGAAGGCAAATTGCGGGGGCATTGGAATATTTCCGGCGATACGGGTAAAATCATAGAGAGCTTTTTTATACTGGTGCCCATATCCAAAGAAATACCAATCGATCCGCTCTCCGGGAGGTCTAGCGATCACCCAATTCCAATTCGAGCTATCGAAAAGCAGTGTCTGAGAATCGTCAACGAGCGACCACCCGGCTCGGGAGATGATGCCCTGTTCAAGTTTAACATCTTTTTCACCGTTAGTACCGTCGAGAGTTCTTGTAGTTCCCTTGAGATTCAGAGAATCTTCCAAGCCCGGGTACCATATGATGTCCTGTCCGTTGAGTTTTAATCCGATGGAAAGATTTTCTGGTGTGAATATTCCTGAACCATTTTTATAACGAACCGTGAGTTTCTCCGTTGTGATGGTCAGCCATCCTGCCACGGTATCAACTGAATAGGCGGGTACCGGCAAGAAGCGATTAATGAAAACGAGGGACGGGCTGTCTTCGAAAATCCCTTCCTTGCTCCATTCCAATCTGACGAGTTCGGGAGTGAGGAATGTGAACCGTGTGTTACCCGATTGTACGATTGCCCCTGGATCCGCGCAAGGATTATTGGACTGAGCCTGAACCAAATTATTTACGCTCAGGAAGAAACCAATGAGCAAGAGTAGCCCGATCTTTTTCATCGAGGTATTCTCCGGAATTCTATTCAACAAATATTTCATCTACAAACAGCCACGCTTTCCCGCCCGCGCCAGAGTGCCAGGACGGACAGGCACCGATATTTTTCACCGTAACGGCAACATACTGTGCCTCAACAGGATGAATATCCACAGCAAGGTCTTTGATGAAAACTCCTTCGTTTGTGGATGGGATTTCGTAGGCGCGAGCCTTGATAGGTGAATATTCAATACCATCCCCGGAGGTACGCATTTCTATCTTCAACGGTAAAAATATCCAGCTTGCATTATCACTCAGACATCCCACAGTTACCCGTCTGACAGTCCTCATCCGCCCAAGATCAAGGACAACATCCACGTCCGACGCTTCATAGCCCTGCCACTCTTTATCACCAAATGACGATGTTGCTCGGACTGAATTTATTAATGTCTGCTCGCCCCGTCCGGAGTACTTAGGCGAGGGTTGAATAACATGGCGAATGCTTTGTACTGCATAAGCTCGGTAGTACCGTGTAGAATCGACATAACTTGGTTGTTTATCCGGATGAGCCGCAATCGCCTTCACCATTGTATTTGAGTCGAGGGTAAATGGCGAAGTATACTTTGGTGAAGTTTTGGTTGGTTCGGATCCGTCAAGTGTATAATGAATTTCAGCGCCAACGTCATCTGATGTTATCCTGACTTCCACCAAACTATCCTCTTCTATTATATATGAAGGAGAAAAGATGTTTGGTGTCGTCGTAAGCTGAAATCTCTCATAATCCTCTTTCTTTCGATCCATTTTATCATAAAGAGGGTAAGCGGGAATTGTATTTGCGATATTATCCCGGGCGGCAATCATGGCAAAGATTCGTATTTTATCATTGACCGGCAGTCGAATTTCCTCAGCGCCTTCGGGAAGATCAAGATGATAGCGGAATATATATCCGTAGATATATGGCTCGTTCTCTCCGTTCGCATGATGACGGTGTGTGGTAAACGCTGCAACATTATGCGGCTTGATGAAACCCGGCGTTAAGCCGCGATAGTATATGCTATCCCACACAAAATCCTGTGTGCGTGGTGTATAGCGATCCCAAATTCTATTATCCCACTGCCCTATGAATCCCGACCACTCCGCAATCGTCAGGGGTCTGGATTTTCCATCAATGATAAATGTCACCTCCGTATCCTTTTCTGATGATGCGGCAAGGAAATAGAGACGATTGTAATCCCCTTTAGGTATTTTTACTGTCTGTCCGTTGCACGCCACTGCATTCACCGAGTTATTGCCGGCATGACCAAGTGAGAAGTGAATCCCGCCTGAATTTATAGATACGGGTAATAGCTCGGCCGGATAACTGGCACCACTCTGGTCAAATTTACCTGCTGATTTATCTTTATCCGAAGTAAATGCACACACATCGTAAGGCAGTTGCAAAGGTTGGGACGACGGATGAATCATACGTTGTTCCGGAGAAGGAAGGCGGAGAGCGAATGATTTAATCTCATACGATCCAATGTCAAATGTCAGATTTTTTTCTCCGGACCTCATCTCTCCTTGTGTTTGTTCCTGACCATTAACTTCGCGCACGTCTGTCGGGACAGCGGGAAGGATTGCCTGCACCATCGAGTGTCGTGCGCCGTGAATTTCCCGAAATCGCAGAATAACATCTTCACTTGATTCTGCTTTTTTCAGCGCCATCAGAGCAACCGACCTGTTGTTCAGTCTGAGGAATGAATATGATTTACCGAGAAAGCCCTCGTGCGGAACGGTCTGAAATACGCGGACGGGATGATTAATCCGCGCTGCTTCCCAGTCGGAATTCCCCGCACGCCAGTCACTTGCATGAGCATAGACTGAATAGAGCATTTCATGTTTCCCAAAATCCTGTGTCGCCTGATCTTTGTAACCGCTGCGTACGCCCGGCGTGTAGAGCAGTGTAAGCCGCAGAACATTATCGGCCGGTTTATCCGAACCGTATTTGCAGTCTTCAAGAATTGAAACACCGTAGCTTCCGTCTCGTTCTGTAAGATCAATCCACTGGTGGGAAGGAACCTCAAATTTTTTCGGATCATTGTTTCCCCGTTCAACGGTTCCGATGCCGCCGTTGTACGTTGCAATCGGATTCGCAACTGTCAACGGAAATGTTGCTTTCAGCGAAGATTCATGTGTAAACCAGTCGATCTTCGTATCAAAATCGATACGTTGACCATTCGCCGAGAGTTGAATACACTGGACAATCCGCGATCCGCGCGATTCTCTTTCGATTTCGAGTGCCACTCGGACAGGCCCTCTTTCAATAATACGGATTTTTACAGGTCCTTCAACATATCCGCGCGGGGGTTGTTTCCTGTCATCCCAATCCATGTTCCATGCAGGCCACTCGAGCGGTCTTTCATGCTGAAACGCGAGGCGTGCTGGCTCTGTAAGAATCTCACGCTGATTAACTTTGTCGTAAATACTACGGGGATCACCATCAGGATTCAGGAGAATTTTATATCGTGCATTCTCCAGACTGCTTTCCGTGACGAACAGATCGGTTGCAAGCGATGACGGTTCTTGTGACGGGCGGACATCGAAGACTGTAAAACCGACCGACGGAACCTTAACCAGAATGAGCAGTGTAATCGAAGTCCCGTCATTATCCAGTATCTGTGACAGGATTTCTTTCCCATCGGGTCCGAATACGCGAACGAATTTCGGGCACGACTGTTCGTATGCGACCGTCGCTTTTACCACCTCTTCCCTTTCATCCGCAAGGGGATTGAAAAGAAGAAGCGGTACTCCCACGGTACGAGTATCCATGGCAGATGCAGATGCACCGACGGCATCTGACAGGGCACCTCCGAACTGATTCAGCGCCAGCACTTCATCATTCCACGAAAATTCATAAGCTCTCGGTATGCACGTCCCCGGCAGGATATCATGAAACTGTCCGCCAAGAACGAGGCGCCACGCCTCCTGCAGTTTTTCTTTCGGGTATGGTAAGCCACCCAGCCACTCGCCGATGACAGCGGAGGCCTCTGCGGCTGTAGCAAGAATTTCATTCTTCCGGTTCCAGCGCTTCATGT
>CAYGZY010000236.1:0-7951 GCA_964354485.1 uncultured Chlorobiaceae bacterium
TTGTTCGTTCTGGGAATAGTGTTCTCATGTCTGGGGACGGCGATGATAACATCGTATTTCGGACTTTCACTGGCACTTGGGGCATTCATTGCCGGGCTGGTCCTTTCTGAATCAGAGTACTCCTATGAAATTGTAGGGGCAGCACTTCCGTTCCGGGACGCCTTGAGCAGTCTTTTTTTCATATCGATAGGCATGCTTCTCAATATCGGATTCGTGCTCCAATCGTCCCTCCTCGTGGTCGGATTAACTGCTGTCATTATTGCACTGAAATTCTTCATAAATTTTCTGCTCGTTCTCAATCTCTCCTTCCCGGTTCGTACCTCCGTCATCGTCGGACTTTCACTGGCTCAAATCGGTGAATTTTCATTTCTTCTCGCTGTAACTGGAATGTCTTCGTCTCTGATCGACGAAACCACATATCAGTTGTTCCTTGGTTCTTCGATACTTACCATGCTGGTGAGCCCGTTCCTGATTGAATTTTCGGCAAAAACAGCCGACAAGGTACAGAGCATACTCCCAGAACGGTTCGCATCAAAATTCAGGATAAAATTGATCGCACGAGAAATCCCCGTTGAGCCGAAGGTCAGCGGACTTCGGAATCATGTTGTGATAGCGGGGTACGGTCTCTGCGGTAAAAATCTCGTAACGGTCCTAAAGGAAACCGGTATACAGCATGTTATTGTAGACCTGAACGGTGATACAGTACGGGAAGCGCGTCAGGGGGGCATGAATATAATATACGGCGATGTCACACGGGACGATATACTCACGGCGCTCCGCATTGAACAGGCACGGGTTTTCGTCATTGCCCTTTCGGATCCCGCTTCAACAAGAAGGTGTCTGTACGGCGCACGTATGATGAATCCCGAGGTACACATCATCGTTCGTACACGTTACACGTCGGAAATCGAAGACCTTTATAAACTGGGTGCGGATCAAGTCGTATCTGAGGATTTTGAAACGTCCATTGAAATTTTTACACGAGTGCTGAGACAGTACCATCTCCCGCGGAACATCATAACGACGCAGGTTGATCTCATACGACGCGAGGGATACGGAATGCTGCGCGGGCTCAAACTCCCCGATGCTACCGTGGATCAGATTGCCTCAATTTTGGCGGCTGGTACTACTGATACATTCCTAGTACTGCAGGATTCTCCCGCATGCGGGAAGACATTAAAGGAATTAAACCTCCGCTTCCTCTCGGGAAGCACCATAATTGCCATCGTGCGCGATAATATATCAACGACGAATCCGCCTCACGACTTTCGAATCGAAGCCGGAGACATTTTAGTACTCATAGGAACTCATGCAGAAATCGATAAGGCATTTGAACTGCTTAGCCCGTCTAGAAAAGTAGAAGATTAATAACGGGAAAAAACGGTTGGCATGAATTCCAGACCGATTGTCTATTTCAATCTTTCTGTCAACATACACTTCCCCGGCATCGAATCGGTATGGAATTATATTAAGAGAGCAGGTAGCTCTGCAAAGGAATTTATGCGGGTTCAGTCGTAGCGGTCGAGTTTGAATTTTTCGCCTAAGTAGAGCCGGCGCGCTTCAGGATCATTTGCGAGGTACTGCGCCGACCCTGATTTAATGATCTTACCTTCGAAAAGCAGGTACGACCGATCCGTGATCGATAAAGTCTCATGGACATTATGGTCGGTGACGAGGACACCGATACCCCGGTTTTTCAGATTCTTTACGATCCGCATGATATCCTCTACGGCAATCGGATCGATACCGGCAAACGGTTCATCGAGAAGGATGAACTTAGGTTGGGTGGCAAGAGTACGAGCGATTTCCGTTCGCCTCCGTTCACCACCCGACAGCATGTAACCTTTACTTTTCGCCACGTTTGATATTCCAAAATCCTCCATAAGCTGCTGACATCG
The DNA here is from genome assembly GCA_964354485.1 of uncultured Chlorobiaceae bacterium. Classification (GTDB taxonomy): domain Bacteria; phylum Bacteroidota; class Ignavibacteria; order UBA10030; family SZUA-254; genus CAYGXH01. Next base: position 1,899 of record CAYGZY010000236.1, read on the forward strand.
TTCCTCGCGTGCCGATTTCGAAAGTCCCATCAGCTCAAGGACTGCGGTAATGTTATCGTGCACCGTCAGCCTCCGGAAAACGGAAGCTTCCTGTGAGAGATATCCGATTCCCATGCGGGCGCGCTTGTACATCGGTTCTTTCGTAATTTCCGAGTCATTTAAGAAGACCTCCCCCTCTGTCGGCTTGATCATGCCGACGATCACATAAAAGGTGGTCGTTTTCCCCGCTCCATTCGGTCCGAGGAGGCCAACCACTTCTCCCTGTTTCACCTCGATGCTGACATCATTCACGACGAAACGCTTCCTGTATTTCTTGAAAAGCGACTTAGACCTCAGCACGCTGACATCGGAAACACCGGACGATTCGGAAACAGTTACCGATATTTTTTGTTCTTCTGTCATGGGCACAATATATGAATTATCGCTTCCACTCTCTAATCGATGCGAGGATCAAAGGGACGGCGGGGCTTCTGTTCCCTCCAATTAAATTCCCGTAAATTATGCTCCGATTCCTTGCCAGCGACCAACCTTTCGGGAAAATATTTGCCTTCAATTCCGGATATTCCTTTGATTCTCTCGATTGTTCCCTCACGGAACGTTATAATAATCTCATCGCCTGTTGTGATATTCATTCCATTCGGCACTTCCTTATCGAAGAGATAATAGAGGATCGTGGCTGTGGTAATCACATTAACCTGATCGATCTTATCCTCGGTAAAATGGAGTAAAATAGACTTACCCGTCATCTGGTTGAATCTCTTCGTCAGCAGTGTGTCTGCCCTTGATATTGCGACCGCTTTCTCGCGGACGTACACAGTTTTCAGGCGCCGTTCCTCCAATGCGATGAATATCGTTTCGCCGGATACCTGATTATCCTGAAACGGGCCTGTTTGGTACCATACGTATGGTGCATTCCTGAGGTCAAGACTATCGAGGTCAGTATAATAAACGCACAAACCCGCTTCTGCAACAAGTCCGCTTCGGAATATTTTTACGCTGTCTGTTGCTATTAACCGTTCAACTGAATCTCTATACGATTCAAGCATACGTGCTGTCACAAACAACGTATCGTACCCGCCATGGGAATTCACATCGACCTGTATGACCATCGGATCCGAAGTTACTTTGCTGTACTTTTCATTCCGATAATTCTCAAAATGATTTCCGAAGATAGTCATCCGGTTCCTCTGATTGACGATCTTTACATTTCCGTCGGCAATGGATTTTCCTTCCTCGCGGTAATACTGAACCTCATCGGCGGTCACAATTGAGGTACTATCCTCAATGTATACATTTCCCTTAAAGTAAGCCCGCTTCTCGCGAACGAAATATTTCCCGTACGACGCATTTAGGGACGTCTGCGGATCCTGCAGCATGACACGATCAAATGCCTCTGCAATTTTTTCGTTCACGTAATACTTGCCTCGCATCCCGACTAGCCGCATCGTGTCGTCCCGGATCTCCACGACTCCGTCCATATCTACAGTATTGCTCGTAAGGTAATGAGTTGCGCGTGCACAGGTGATAAGCGTCTTCCCCTGATGCATACGGACATCACCGATGAGACGCCGCACTTCCTCACCGTTCATCTCCGTTGTTACGAGGCTGTCGGCATGATCAAGTATGACGACATTTTCATCATCCTGCGAATACACGGATACTGCGCGAAGAAATAACAGAGTGAGTACAGCCGCTCTCAGATATGTCTTCCTATACATCCTGTCGTTACTTCCCATCCGGTTTTGCCTGTCCGGTTACTTTATAGATAGTCCGATTCTTCAGACTCCGATCCGATTCGAATCCGTGTCCCTGGATCTGTTCTTTAGGAGTCGTAATCTCAACATATTCCGGGGTGTGAATCTTCTGCGTCCTGTTCGTCCAGAAGAGAGATTCGGTTCGGAGAGTTGAACCACTGTCGGAGATGACAACTACACTTTCACGCGCCTCAAGGTCCTGTGTTGCATCGTTCACCATACCTCTGCGGGCTGTGAGGACGGAGGTGTGCTGCATATTATCATCGTAGAAATCGACCGTGATCATAGAATCGAGGAGGGTTATTTTCTTTGTCGCATAGACGAGAATGTGACCTGCCCGGAGGATACCCGTTACCCTGCCGGAATCAGTGAACGTGATCGTAGCATTCCAGCTTTCCTGTGAAGGCACATCCTGTCCGACTTCAAGACTTGTGACCGGAGGTTTGACTTTCCCCTCACATCCGTTGAGAGTAAATAACACGATTCCGAGGATCACGAGAAGTATTCCCGGGTAGAGGATGGAACCACGAGCCGATGGAGAGTATCTATGAATGGATGACTTTTTTATTTTCACGACCGCTGTGTTTATTGATTCTCTTTTCCCAAACCTGCTTCGACCAATTCGTGCAGATGGATCATCCCAATTGGTCGGTGTTTATCGTCAACGACAATGAGTTGGGTTATTTTAAATGCTTCCATTTCCTGGAGAGCCACTGCCGCAAGCACATCCTTCGATATTGTCTTCGGTCGGCGGGTCATTGCCATTTCAGCAGTTTGGTGCGTCAAATCGGTCGTCTTCTGAAGGAGCCGCCGTAAATCGCCATCGGTAACCATCCCGACGAGGATACCGCTTTCATCAACGACACAGGTCGCACCTAGGCGTTTGGATGTGATCTCGAGGATTGTATCACGGAGGGGAACATCATATCTGACTTTAGGGACATTATCGCCGCTGACCATCATCTCTTCAATTTTGAGAAGGAGTCGCTTGCCGAGATTTCCCCCGGGGTGGTAGAGAGCAAAGTCTTCGATGGTAAAATTTCGTTGGTCAAGCAGCGCCATGGCGAAAGCATCACCCATTACCAGCGTTGCGGTAGTGGAGGATGTCGGAGCTAAATCGTGCGGGCATGCTTCTTCCTTTACACTGATATCGAGTACGATATCTGCTTCCCGCGCGAGCGGTGAATTCAGGTTGGCGACCATTGCGATAATCGGGACACCGATTCTTTTAAATAGAGGGATAAGCTGGTTGAGTTCGCGTGTATTCCCGCTCTTTGAAACACAGATGACGACATCCTCTTTTCTGACCATGCCGAAATCGCCGTGCACAGCATCTGACGGATGGAGAAACATTGTCGGTGTCCCGGTCGAATTCAAGGTAGCCCCGATTTTTCGGGCGATGATGCCCGATTTCCCCATACCGGTGATCACAACGCGTCCGTGTGACTCATATACGGTGTTCACGGCGCGGGCAAAATTCTCGTTAATACGTTCTTCCAGCAAAGCGACCGAGGCAGCTTCGATCCTGACAACATTTTTCCCTGTTTCGATTATGGATGCTGTATTTTTCATACCATATTCCTCTCTAGAGAAGCTTTTTTGCGGTAAGGATCATATCAATGATTTCACGCACTGCTCCCCGTCCACCCCGTTTACTGAGAATACAATCGACTTCTCTCTTTACCCCGCCCATTGCATCTGCAGGAGCGGCGCTGACTCCCACCAGTCGAAGCAGGGATAGATCAAATTCATCATCTCCGACGAAACAGACTTCATCAGGGGTAAGCCGGTATTTCTTTATGATCTTCCTGAACGCCGCTACTTTATCCTCAGAACCCTGGTGGACATCCGTGATTTTCAGCCGTCGTGCCCGGAATGCTGTAACTTTGGATGTACGTCCTGAAATGATGGCAAATTTAAGTCCTTTTTCACGACCGCGGAAAATACCGTACCCATCGTGAACATGAAACCTTTTGTATTCCATACCATCCGCACCGTAGATGATTGAACCATCCGTGAGGACGCCGTCTACGTCCAGGATAATGATGCGGATCCGCCTGAGCTTACGGACCAGTGCGGGAGAGAGTTTACGTCCTCTGCTCAAAGTTCTCTTTCACCATGTTATCGATCGGGATAATTTCCTTCAGGAGCTGTTCAATACGATTCAGAGGAAGCTGACTCGCCGCATCACTCAGCGCCCGCTTGGGATCGGGATGTGTTTCTATGAATAGCGCGTCGATACCAACCGCGACGCCTGCACGGGCAATAGGGAAAATAAATTCCGGCTGACCTCCCGTCATTTTCTTTCCGGCTCCGGGCAACTGTACCGAATGCGTTGCATCGAGGACCACGGGAAATCCAGATTTCCTCATGATGACCAGCGAGCGCATATCGACAATAAGATTGTGATACCCGAACGACGCGCCGCGCTCCGTCAACATAATCTTTTTATTTCCGGTCGCTGCCACTTTCTGAGCCTGAAGCCGCATGTCCTCCGGCGCCATGAACTGTCCCTTCTTGATATTGACTACCTTCCCAGTCTTCCCCGCGGCATGGAGGAGATCGGTCTGCCGGCAAAGAAACGCTGGTATCTGCAGTATATGAACAACCTCCGCTGCGATGGCTGCTTCTGATTCGGTGTGAATATCGGTCAGGATTGGTACACCGTATTCATTATGGACCTCAGACAAAATCCGGAGGGCTGATTCAATCCCGATGCCGGAGAATGACCTCCCGCTCGTTCTGTTGGCTTTCTTATAGGATGATTTGAAGATGAAGGGCACATTGTGTTTCTTCGTGATCTTCGCAAGATACCCGGCCGTACGGAGCGTTATTTCACGGCCCTCAACGACGCACGGTCCTGCGATGAGAACCAGCGGATTCCCGCCTCCAACCGTAAAATCACCTGCTTTTACCATTCTCATTCGATATTATAATTTTTCATGTGGTAAAAAGTACAAAAAAATCGGGTGAGAGGCAATCGGTGGGCGTATAGCGGCCCCATTGTCATAACCGCTGATAAGAATGATAAAATGATGGTTATGATGGCTTCTAACATTAATTCTTTATTTATCATATTCATCAGCGTTATCAGCGGTTATCAGCTTGCCCGCCATCATTTTGGCGGGGGGTCCCATTGTTGCATCTCTCCCTCCTTTCATGTACTTTTCTAAACGATGGTAAGTCTCAAAGCACATGCCAAAATCAACATAGGGCTTCGCATCATCGGGAAGCGCAGCGACGGCTATCACGACATCGAAACAGTTTTTCACAGGGTCAATCCCTACGATGAAATAATTATTGAGCCATCTGCTTCGGTAACACTTACGTGCACCGATCCAACACTTCCGACTGATGATCGTAATCTCTGCGTCCGGGCCACTCAACTTCTTAAAAAATACACTATCGAAAATCGGGGCGCCGCAATCACCCTGAAAAAAAACATACCGATCGGCGCCGGTCTAGGTGGCGGAAGTTCGGATGCCGCAGCAACATTACTCGGACTGACAAAGCTCTGGGAACTGAACATCAATGAAGCAACTCTCCACACACTCGCACTTCAACTTGGATCGGATGTTCCGTATTTTTTAAAAGAGGGCACTGCGCATGCGCGTGGACGGGGAGAAATACTTGAGTACTTTCACCTCCCTCTTCCATACTGGATAATCGTAGTGTATCCGAACATTCATATTTCAACCACCTGGGCATACAGCCAATTACGGGAGAATCATCAACACGGACCGCTTGATCCATCTGTATCGCTAAGGGATGCGGTTCTCGCTCATATGCATGACCCGCAGGAACTCGCTAAATTTATATTTAACGATTTTGAGCCCGTGGTTCTGCACCAGAATGAAACGATGAGATTCTGTAAAATTTCCCTTTACGCGGCTGGGGCCAAATTTGCCCAGATGTCAGGCAGCGGTTCAGCATTTTATGGATTTTTCACCGATCAGGCAACCGCTTTTACAGCAGCCGAATCATTCAGCAAAAAACACAAAGTCTTTATCACACCACCAATGTAATTGGTACTTGGTTGTTTGTACTTAGTACTTAGTACTTAGTAAAAATGTCATTTGTCAATCGTCATTTGTCAATAGTACCTTCAAGGTCAAACGACCAATGACAAATGACCAATGACGATTTTTCCCTCTCCCCTCCTTGCTTCTCTCCCCGCTTTTATCTATATTTTGGAAAATTTTTATCACCATCATGGCGCTTGCTCGAGTTCGATTCACGTTATTATTTCTCATTCCCACAGTTGTTGTTTTGACGCATTCCTATTCGCAGATCCCGACT
>CAYGZY010000237.1:0-17133 GCA_964354485.1 uncultured Chlorobiaceae bacterium
TCCCTGTACCGCTTGAATCAACCTGAAACATCGGTTGTTTTTCAGGATTTGTTGATATGAGACTGCCAACTTTGAATTTAGAAAATCCGTGAAGGAGTTGAGCGACAGCCATAGGATCCGCCTGGAAGAGAATAGGATAGGTAAGACTCCACGTCCCACCGACGTTTTCGAGAATAACAGACTTACCTGGTTGCCGTATTTCTATTTTCACGACAGAGCCAGAATCAATGGAAAGTTCCGGCATTGGAGATTCGTCACTCGCCTGACGCTCGTCTTCCGGCGATAATATTATGTAGACGATAACTGCTACAATAGCAATAAATGGTATAAGGAGTTTTAAGTTTCTATTCATAGTTTACTCCCCTCCTGTCTAGTATCCTCTTGTTTCTATGCGTTTACGGAGTGCGATGCGGATGCGCCACCGGATAATTCCAATGATGATCACTATCAGCGGAGGAAAACCGAGATTCACAACTTTTGCCCATGTTTTCGTTCCCTCGCTAACTTCCTCCAACGGTTTGTTCCCGCTTTCCCGGCTGCGAATCTCCGCCAATCCGATATCATCAGCCAGCCAATCTATAAAATTGCTCGCGAGGAAAAAGTTATCACGGTTCCCGCCGGAATATTGATCCTGAATAAAATCACCATCGCCCACGACAATGATCTTTGAAACTTTGCCGATCACCTGACGGTTGGCGGAATCCAATGTCCCCTTGAACGACGTATCGACATAGATCGGTTTGTTTCCGAACGCACTCGGGAAGGCTCCTTCGACCGAAACTACCAGCGGGATCCCGGATTCCGCGAACATTTCTTTGGTTACCTGCATCGTCGGACTGATCACGAAGACGTTTTCCTGCCGTCCGCTGCGCGCAGATGACCTCACCAGGACGTTTGCATTTAAACCCTTCGGTCGTGCAAGACTCGTATCAATCGAACTTGCGAAGTAAAAGACAACGGAGCTCAGATCCTTGACGATCGGGCTGGTCTGCATAAACTCGGCTGCCCTCGGTAAATAGTAAAACGGGATCTGATTTCGAAGAACCATGAAACCTGCCTGCTGATCGACCATAACGTACGCACAACTTACGTCACGAACAAGATCGGTATTAATTCTGATTCCATAAGACTCAAGCAGATCATCGATTTCAACATTCACAGGTTGTCCGAACTGATTTTGCAGGTTTGCATTCACTTTATTAATAAGAAATGCGACCTTTCCGCCCTTCATGAGGAACTGATCTATAAGGTATTTTTCCCAGCCCTTAAACGGTTGAACTGGAGCGGTAATCATCAGAACTGCGATGTCTGAAGGGACCGGATTACCGTTGGCAAAATCGACAGTGGTGACCTGGTACTGCTTCGATAGGATTTCCTGCAATCGACTCAACTGCTCGAGCGGCGGCTCGCCGTGCCCTGTGAGAAAACCAATTTTTTTCAGCTCGGCTGACGTCAATTTTTTCACAGCGGAACTGATTTCATATTCGAGATTGGATGTTGACTGGATGACCGGTACCCGCTCCTGCTTATCACCGAAGAGAAATACCATTCCCATATATGCCTTTTCGATCTGGAGCTTGTCTTCTTTCAGAACCTGTACCTGTACCGGAGGAATTCCATATTTCTGTGCCTCCTGTTCGAGTTCCTCCTTCTTTCCCGGATCAATAAATTCGTACTGGAAATTACCCCCCGCATAGGCACGGTACTCGTCGAGCAAATCCCTCAGTTCACGACGATTATTTGCATACTCCGGCGGTAAGTCTGATGTGAAATACGCCTTGACGGTAAATTTATCATCCAGAGATTTAACGAGATTTTTACTCGCTTCGGAGAGTGTGAACATTCTGTTTCCCGTCAGGTCAAATCTGTAGAAAAAACGCTGTCCGAGAATATTGACGAGAACCAGAATACTCAGAATTAGCAATGTCTTGATAAAAATAGGTTGTTTGTTCATATGGCCATTCGCTCCATCATGCCCAGCGACGACGTTGGAGAACATTGGTCGCCAGAAGCAGAGAGAAACCAATCATTGAAAAATAGTAGATGATGTCACGGGTGTCGATGACTCCCCGTGCAATATTTCCAAAGTGATAGTCGATACTGATGTACTCGAGTATACCCGCGACTGATGTCGGGAGGTAGAAAAGAATTTTGTCGAGCATGAATAACGCAAAGACAATGAAAAGACTTACGATAAATGCAACGACCTGATTCTCGGTGAGGGCTGAACCGAACACACTGATCGCGAGGAAAACGCCCCCGACGAAAAGGAGGCCGATGTACCCGCCAATTACCGCACCTGTATCGAGCTCTCCGATGAGGACGACCGTAAGGTAATAGCAGATTGTCGGAAGAAGAGTGAAAAAATAGAGCGCCAGGGACGCGAGAAACTTCGCAGTCACGATTTCACTCTCCCTTATCGGTTTTGTCATCAGCAATTCCAGCGTGCCAGCTTTCTTTTCCTCGGAAATAAGTCTCATTGTCATTGCCGGCGCGAAAAAGAGAAGCAGAAACGGCGTCATCTCAAAGACAGTCCTCAATGTTGAGATGTTGTTTATGAAGAGATTACTGACGAAAAACCAACCCAAAATTACAAGGTACACCACGATTACGATGTACGCGACGGGTGAATTGAAGAAAGAGCGAAGCTCTTTCGTAAATACGTTTCGAATGTTGGTGAACTTCATTTTGCTGAATCGGATGTTAGTTGTCGGAAAATGTCTTCGAGACTTGTCTGTACCCGGTGCATCTCAAGAAGCGTCCACCCTTTATTCAGACACAGGGTGAAAAGATCTCTGCGGACATCGACGGTGCTTGAGGTTTCAACGCTTAACTTTTTTGTTCCATTACGTTCATCAATCAATGAAACCGTTTCGACTGCCGGTATGGCTTTTACCTGCAGCGATACCATATCAAATGACTGAACGGTCGGAATTTCCACTTCCAGGAGTATCTTTTCACCGCCATGGAGACTCCTCTGAAGTTCTTCGATAGGTCCGTCTGCCACGATTTTCCCGCGGTTGATAATGATTACCCTGTTGCAAGCTGCCTGAACCTCGGAGAGAATGTGTGTCGAGAGAATAACGGTTTTCTGTTTGCCGAGTTCCTTTATGAGACTTCGTATCTCAACGATCTGGTTTGGATCGAGTCCGCTCGTCGGTTCGTCAAGTATAAGTATCTTCGGATCATGGATCATTGCGGCAGCAAGGCCCACTCTCTGTCGGTATCCCTTTGAGAGCTGGCCGATATCTTTATGCTTCATCTCTCCAAGTCCGCACGCCTCAACCATGTCCTTCATACGCCGGGGGATAAGCGGATTCACTACTCCCTGGAGTTTGGCGGTGTAATCGAGATATTCAAGGACGTTCATATCGGTGTAGAGAGGATTTTGCTCGGGCAGGTAACCGATGAGCTTCCTCACGGAGAGGGAATCTCTCTGAACGTCGTGGCCTTCGACACTAACTGTACCGCGGTTTGGAGAAAGATAGCAGGTGATAATGCGCATTGTCGTCGTTTTGCCTGCGCCGTTCGGGCCAAGGAATCCCAAAATTTCCCCCGAATGTACCTCAAAAGATATATAATCTACGGCTTTAGAATCACCGTAGAATTTTGCTAAATCAGTTACTATTATTGACATCGCATTTAGACGACGATTATTGAGAAAAGTTGTAATTTTCTAGTTGTTGGTTTGAAAATATGAATATTTTTTTGCAAAAATGCAAATACCCAAAGTAGTTTTCATCCTCCCGCTCACTACCATCTATCAGCAGAAATATGTAACAATCCCGCCCATTTTTCGTATAGAAAAGTTGTTTTCACTTTTTTACCACAAAGGACCGTCACCTGCGACATCTTTTTCTCCTGATCCTGTTTGCGGGATCGCGGCGATCCTTTTCTCGGTAAGTATTTTAACAGCGGAGCATATGCTCTGGGAATCGATGGTTGGATACCGCTGAATACAGGCCGTGATTATGTACTGACGGGTTGGCTATCAGTATCCCATATTACTGGAAATCAGGATCGCATGGTAAAGGTACAGCGATCGTCGCTTCATTACTTTCAACGCCCCGACGCAGGAGCGGTTGATATCGATTCACAGGCGACTTCGATAACGGGATATGCCGGAAGATTCGCCGTTAACAAAGAAAGAGGAAATTTTGTTTTTAATACAGCGGTGGGATTCATATCTCCGGAATTTGATGTAAATGATCTCGGATTCATGTATCGGACGAATATCATTAACGGACATCTTGTACTTGGATACCGCTGGTATGAACCTGATGGCACATTCCGATCGAAAAGTTTCGAGGTTGCAACCTTCAGAAATTTCGATTACGACGGAAATAAAATCGATGATGGTTACTTTTTCTTGTGGAATATGCAGTTCATGAACTACTGGGAAATAAACGGTCAATTCTACCATAGTCGGGATAGAATCGATAACACATCAACACGAGGCGGTCCGTTAAGGAAGATACTCCCTTCTTACTCCCTATCCCTCGGAATCGAGACGGATTCCCGTAAACCTCTCGCTCTTGAACTCGGCATAGATGCATCCCGCGTTGAATCAGGATCTTATACTTTTGAGGTAGGCACAGATATTGAATGGAAACCATCGCCCGGCGTCACTTTAACAATCTCTCCGGCTTTTGAAAAAAATCATTCTGCCACCCAGTGGGTACCAACAGGTAACTTATTCGCCGACTCGACAATGACAGCCACATACGGTGTGAGGTATCTGTTTAGTATGTTGAATCAGACAGAAGTTTCAGCCGGGATCAGACTCAATTGGACATTCACTCCGAAGCTCAGTCTGCAGTTGTATATGCAGCCTCTCATATCCGTCGGACACTACTACGGCTTTAAAGAACTGGCAGCAGCGAAAACATTTAATTTCAATACCTACGGTGAAAATGTTTCGAAAATTGATTACGATGCTGAAGCAGAAACGTACACCGTAGATCCGGACGGAACCGGAGAAAGGAACATTCAATTCACCAATCCCGATTTTAATGAAAAGTCATTGAGAATCAATGCGGTTCTCCGGTGGGAATTCCTTCCGGGTTCCACAGCGTACCTCGTCTGGACACGGAACGGTACCGGGGAAGGGAATCCGGGAATTTTCAGGCTTCATCGGGATTTCCGGGACATGATGAACGCACCGAATCGTGAGGATGCGTTCCTTCTAAAGATTGCTTACTGGATACACCTTTAGCAGTTACCCTGGATGGAATACTTATTTATGGGAAGTTCCGGTAAGATAACCTAGAATTTTTTCCTTCATTGAATCACGCACAGCACGAAACTCCTTTAAAACAGCATCCCGATTACCTTTCGTCATGACAGGATCAGGGAAAGCTATTGTCACTCGCTCGCCGGGGCCATACCAGACAGGGCATAGTGCATCGCCGTCAGAACAGACAGTAATCACCAGATCGAAGTCCCGGCCGTACAGTTCTGACACTGCCTTTGACCTCTGGTTACTTATATCGATCCCTATCTCATTCATTACATAGATCGCATCAGGATGAACGTATGTAGCCATGTAACCGGCCGATTCTACCATAAACCGATCTCCGGCGAAATGGCGTATCAGACCTTCAGCCATCTGACTGCGGCATGAATTAGCGACGCACAAGAACAATATTCGTCGTTTTGTTTTTTCTTCTTTACTCATTTCCTTCAGCTATACTTAAGAGAATTCTATCCGATCAATGGAGCACTATTGCCGATACCGGTCTGAGACATCCTGAAGTCCGAGTTACAAGTGGCAGAGAGCTCTTCCCAGTCTGATGAGATTAAAATATCAAGCGCACCCCGAATCCGCATGCACATATTGGCATACTGTACGTTGGGAGGAATACCGGACCTGAATAACCTTATTACCGCTCGTAGATTCCCGTGATTTCCGCGGTGGCGAGGGTCTTCCCTTCGAGAACCTTTATGAAGGCAGTGAGGCTTGTGTTTGCACCTAAATCCAGCTTTTCAATATTGAGCGCATAGAGTGTGATGATATAGGGGTGAGGGCCTGAGCCTTTCGGGGGTTGTGGTCCTCCGTAGCCCAACTCACCGTAAGAATTGTAAAGTTCTTTCACACCCGGAGGCATTTTTTTACCCGAGGTACCTTCAGCAATAGACGACTCACCATGGGGTATATTTATCACGAGCCAGTGAACCCAGTCTCGGGCGACAGGATGAGGATCAACCATTGAGAGTGCGAACGATTTGATATCCTCAGGAGCATTGCTCCAAACCAACGGCAGAGAAATATTTTTACCGCCCGCAACACCCTGGTGTGCATACTTTGTCGGGATCAGTTTACCGTCATCAAACGCCTTGGATGAGAGCCTCATTCTCGAATCCTTCTTAATTGATCACCCTCTATTTCTTTTTCGACTTAAAACTCGCGACGGCGCGTTCGACCGTATCATATATATCAAATACTTTTACCAGGTGTGTGATGATCAGCAGATTTTGTGTTCTCTTGCCCACCTGTGCGAGGCGCAGATCGCCGTCCGCATTTTTCAGAGTCGTCAGCGCTGATATTAGTGTGCCCAGGCCGGAACTGTTAACGAAATTGACATCACCCATGTCTATGATCACTTTTTTAACCTCGTCGCTCACCAGACTGTGTATCTTATCGCGAATATTTGTAGTATCCGGTTCGCCTATGAGATCTCCCTTTAGCTTGAGAACCGCGATGTCCCCTTCCATCTTTTCTTTAATTTTCATATTGACCCTTTAGTGGTTAGCAATCTACCAATGGTTTGCTCAATCATACAAAAGTCTGGCGTAAAAATCAACTATTCCGGGAGCATTCGATTTCACATTCATGTCTCCGAAATGGTCCGGTGTCGGATATTCCCTCCCTTGCATGGCGGAATACAGGTGCTGATCGGTTTAATAATATTCGATTTTATGTATAGATTTTCGTAGATTCTCTTATGCCTGTGAAGAGTAAAAGAATTGTTATTCTTGGCGGCGGTATCGGCGGGATTGTCACCGCTCGTGATCTCCGCAAGCACCTTGGAAATCAGCACAGAATTATCCTCGTCGATAAAAATGCATTTCATACGTTCCAACCCTCGTATTTCTGGATGGTAATCGGTTGGAGAACGCCGGCGGCAATTACGAAACCTTTCACACCCCTGGAAAAATACGGCATCGAGTTCCACCAGGGTGAAGTGCGTGCGATCCTGCCTGAGGAACGGAAAGTAGTAACAGACCGTGGGACGTTATCTTTTGATTACCTTGTTATCGCCATCGGTGCTGATAACGATTTAGAATCAGTTCCAGGTCTTCATTCGGCATCACACACATTCTTTACATTCGAAGGCGCAATCGAGCTGAGTAAAATTATACCGCGGTTTCCCGGCGGAGCGATAGCGATTGTCGTCCCCAATGATAAGTATAAATATCCGCCTGCGCCGTATGATACCGCATTTCTTCTTACGTCGTTCTATGCAAAACGTGAGATGCATGATATTGACATCCATGTTTTTACTCCCGAACGAATGCCGCTCGAATTTGCGGGTGATGAGATCAGCAGTCACATACAGGATCTGCTCAAGCAGCACCACATCCACTGCCATACACAGTCGATCCTGGAGTCTGTTGATCCAACTAACCGTATCATCGTTTGCAGAAATGCGCAAGCAGTAAAATATGATCTGCTTATTTCCATTCCGCGATACCGGCCGGTTCCTCTTCCCGCAGAGAATTCGCTGTTGAATGATGATGGATGGATTTCCGTCGATAAATACACATTGCAGACACAGTATGAATACATATTCGCAATAGGTGATGCGACCTCGATTCTTCTCGATGACGGTAAGCCTCTTTTAAAAGCCGGTGTATTTGCAAATAATCAGGCCGAAGTGGTTGCATACAACATTGTTCAAAGCATCAACCGGAGCAATGAGAGAAAACAATTTTCAGGATATGGATTCTTTTTCATAGAAACTGGGACAGGGCGGGCGGCAAATCTTCACGGCAACTTCTACACCGGTAAAGTACCTCCACTTACACTCAACGAACCGAACGTAACATTTCACTGGGGAAAGGTTGTACTCGAAAAATACTGGATCTGGCGCTGGTTCTAGGTCGTTTTACCAACGAATCAATTATTTTTTTTCCGTGGAACTTTTCAGACTGGTGTACGGTTGTAGTAGATGAATCCTTTCCTCCTGCGAAGGTTGTTGGGTGATAGCGCGATTCGGTGGATTAGGTAGAGGATGAGGATTTAGCCGCTACAGGGGCGTACAGTAGCGGCTTTTTTGTTTTATCCTCCATCCTTTGCTTATCAATTAAATTTCTCGTATATTTTTACATATCATTCGATTTTAACACAATTTTTCCAAAAGGACCCGAGATACAATGCCACTAATGACCAAAATCCGTGAAAATCTTGCGACCTTCTTCTCCGTATTTGCCGGCATTTTTGTCGTCTATATCGTCCTCGACTGGGGTATGGACATAACGGGACGGAAGCAAGCAAGCAGGATGAGCGAATCGCAAGAGGTCGGAAAAGTTAATGGCCAACCGATACTTTGGAAGGATTTTTCTGATTATGCACAGCGAACTTTGGATAACCAAAAGGCACAGACAGGAAACGATCCCGACGAAAATCAGGTTAGAATGATTCGCGACCAGGTATGGAATCAACTCGTTGACAATATTCTCTACGATGAAAAAATCAGAGAGCTGGGCATTAAGGTAACCGATCAGGAGTTAATCGATTGGGTCCGCGGCGACAATCCGCCGGATTTTCTACGGCAACAATTCACCGATTCGACAGGGACCTTCAACAGACAGCTTTACGATGCCACGATCATGGATCCCAAGAATAAAGCGATCATGGCTCGTGTGGAAGAAGCCCTGCGGATGCAGCGCCTGAGGGAAAAACTTCAAAGCGTCGTGACAGCCGTCGTACAGGTCGATGAATCTGAAATCAGACAGCGGTACATCGATCAGAATATAATGTTTGATCTGGATGTAGCATTTTTCGATCCCAACGTTCTGATCGCTGACGACGAAATTTCTATCGCAGATAATGAATTACTTGATTATTATAACGATCATTCCGATGAGTACAAAGTCGATGCCACCCGCCGGCTCAAGTACGTTCGTTTTGATGAAAAACCGTCAAAAGCCGATTCAGAGGAGGTATACAGCACCCTGCTGGATGTCAAGAAAAGGATTGACGCCGGGTCCGATTTTAACGAACTATCAACGACATTTTCTGAAACTCCGTCCACTGATTCTTATTTCAAACACGGAGAACTTCCCGCCGATAAGGAACGTGCACTCTTCAGCAGCGGTAAAAAAGGCGATCTGGTGGGACCCGTTCTCCTGACAGACGGTTATCACCTTATAAGAATTGTTGATTTCCGACCCGGAACGGAAGAGGCCGTCCATGTAAGTCATATACTCATCAAGATAAATCCCGCAAATCGCGACAGTGCGCTCAAACAGGCGGAACAGATAATTTCTGTTGCCAGAAGGAGTGGAAATTTTTCAGAATTGGCCAAAAAACATTCTGGGGATGCCGCTTCTGCTGTAGACGGCGGGGATCTCGGCTGGATCAGAAAAGGAAGAATGGCCAAACCCTTTGAGGATGCCGCATTCAAAGCGAAGCCCGGAGAGATTGTAGGACCGGTTCTGACGACATTCGGTTATCACATCATCCAGGTACACGGGAAGGATAAAAGTGAAGTACAATTCAAGGATATCCACATGCAGGTTCGCCTCGGCACCAAATCGCGAAATGACATCGCACAGCGGGCGCAGGATTTTGCTTACCTAGCAAAAGAAGGTAAATTCGAAAAAGAGGCTGAGCTGAGCAAATATGAAATCCTGGAGACGCAGCCTTTTCAGAAGGGCGCAAGCATTACCGGAGTCGGCATTAATAATACAGTAAACAAATTTGCCTTTTCGAATAAATTAGGATCGGTAAGTGATGTTTTTTCTCTGACTGACGCGATCGGGGTCTTCATGGTTTCAGAGATCAAGGATGCCGGTATTCGGCCTCTTGAAGACGTGAAAATTACAATAGAGAGCAGAGTGAGGCGGGAGAAGAAAATTGCAAAAGTAAAGAACATAGCTCAGCAGTTAAAGGCGACATTAACACCTAAGGACAGTCTTCAAGTCTTGAAGGTAAAAAATCCGAAAGTTACGGTTCAAAGTGCCACAGCATATACATTCTCAGGTTACATTCCCGGTATCGGCCGAGATTTAAGTCTGTTAGGCGGAATTGCCCCCTTACAACCGGGAGAATTATCGAACCTAATTGAATCACAACGAGGCGTATATATAGTGAAACTCCTCAATAAAACGCCGTTCGACACACTCGCCTATAAGGCGCAGGCAATAACGTTGCGGTCGCAACTCCTGACCGAAAGGCGGAACCGCTATTTCACAGAATGGTCGGATGCCATCAAAAAGGAAGCCGACATCGTTGATAACAGGGAACAGTTCTACCGTTAAGACGGAGACAACGAGGAGGTTACCACAGAGCGGTGCGCCTGCATCTTCTCCATACAACTCTATTGCTCCTCATCTTAATTGAAGGCATTGAGGCGCAGAACCATCGGTACAGTGTTTCACTCTCCGGTTCATATACCACATCATCGAAGATTTACCACAGTTATGACGAAATCGATCCGGCACGCCGCGATCAATTTTTTTCACTGTCAGACATATTCGGAATCGGTATTGATATCCGCCGTGAGTTCCACGATCTGCGGTTGCAGGTAGGAATAAGTGCAGAGTATCTCGAAACACACGAAAATATTAGTTACGTCATTTCTCCCTCTACATCGATATCTGTAACTGACGGTTTCAGCGCCATTCCTATCGAAATCACGGGTTATTTCCTTATACCAGTTCCTCTACCGAGGTGGAAAATTTCTGTTGGTACGGGTATTGGATTCTACTGGGGCAGTCGTGAGTACTCATATGCATCAGTATACCCTAAACCACTCGAGCGTAAGATCGGCATTGGCATTCACGTCGTAACCGGTGTTGAATTTTCTCTGAGTGAGATGTTTGGTATCCGCACCGAAGTAAAATTCCGCGAAGTGCAATTTTGGAGTTCAGAAGGATTCACAGAAACCAGTATCGTCCTTCAGGATCAGGTGATCGTTCTGAGTCAGGATAAAATCAAATCACTGATATCGGTTGACGGAATGATGTTTTCCGTCGGTATTGTATACCATTTCTGATGGATAAAATTTCGAGAAATCTTATTTACCTCACCGGGTTCATGGGCAGTGGGAAGAGTACTCTTGGTCCGATCCTTGCCAATACTCTCGGATTTTCTTTCGTCGATGTCGACAAAGAAATCATTAGAATAGTTGGTAGACCCATTACCGATATTTTTTCCGATTTTGGCGAGCAATACTTTCGAGACATTGAACACACTCTCTTGCGGGAGGTAAGCACACGGGTTCAAACTGTGATTGCTTTAGGCGGAGGCTCCGTTACCTTTGAACGCAATATGACATTAATACGGACAACAGGCACGCTTATTTACTTACGAACGGATGAAGAGCAACTCTTTAAGCGATTGAGCCGGAAAAACGACCGGCCTCTACTCCGCACTGCGGACCGGAGCATAACCGAGGCGGACCAGCTCCGGCAATCCATCAAATCACTAATCACCGCACGGGAACAGTTTTATTCGCAAGCCGATATAACCATATCCATAAGTGGTAAGCGGATCGGTATGACTGTTGATGAGCTTGTGACGTTGTTAAAACCCTACTTAAAACTCTAGTAGAAAGATTGGCATACAGCTTATGACCATGGAACAATCCCATAAGTCGATGCCTGCACATATAAAAGCATCCCTGAGCGATGTCCAGACGCTTTTCTTAATGACTGAAGCACAGATTCCCGAAGAAAAAAATAGATAAAAAAAAGCCCCGGTATTTTGTACTGGAGCTTTTGACCCTTCAAGGGAGATTATTATATTTTCCCCTTGTCGTCTCCCGCATTTAATCCGCAAAAAGCGAATTTAATTGAAAAACCCTCAATTGAATTTAAACAGCCGGCAAACAATAATCAATAAGGAAAATCCTAATTTTTTACTTCGTTTTTCCTTACATATGTAGGGAATTTCCTTAGAGCCGGAATAAAAACTTTAAAATCACTTAAAATTTAGCGGATTTCATTCCTCAAGCGAGGTGAGTCCGATGCGGAGGGCATATTTAATCAATTGGGCAGTACTATGAACATCAAGTTTATTCATAATACGCATCCGCAGTGTTTCGACAGTTTTCGGACTAAGGTTAAGTTTTGAGGCAGCTTCTTTTATGCTCTTTCCTTCCGAGATTAGGCGCAGTATTGTAAGTTCTCTTGCGGACAATTTTTCCTGGTGTTCCGGGTGGTGGCCATTCCTATCGCGGTAATCTTTTATGACCGTATTTGCGATTTGCGGACTTACATAAATCTGGTTTGTGCTCACCAATAATACAGCGCGCACTAATTCGTCAGAAGCGCAATCTTTCAGAAGGTATCCCGACGCGCCGGAATCGAGCATATCACGTACGAAACGAGTGTCCGTGTGCATTGAGAGCGCAATAATCTTTATTTTCGGATTTGATCCGAGGATTTCGCGTGCTGCTTCTATTCCGGTCATATCCGGCAAAGAAATATCCATGATAACGACATCGGGCGATAATTCTCTTGTGAATTCGATGGCGCTTTTTCCATCTCCGGCTTCTGCAACGACATCAAATTCCGGGCAAGCACGCAGGATGCCGCTTATTCCTTCACGGACGATACGATGATCATCAACGAGGATAATTCGGATGCTCATTCATTCCTCAAAAAAATCACTTCTCATGGTTCCAAAGCGGTACAACGATGCTGATCTTAGTACCGCGCTTTATTTCCGTTATAATTTCCAAAGATCCGCCTCTATTCTGCAATCTTTCACGAATGTTGAATAGCCCAAAACCACCTTGATGGGTACTTTCATCGGAATTGGTCGAGGTTTTCATGCCGACGCCATCATCCTCGACAGTGACCCGGAACATATTGTTCTCTTTTTTAAATGTAATTTTTACAGTATTGGCATGAGCATGTTTAATAACGTTGGCAATAAGTTCCCGGACAGCCTGATAAAGGATAATACGGGATTCGTTATCAAGTGGTTTTGAGATGTGATCATCAATAAGGACGAATGAAAGATTATGTTGTTGCTGTAGCTGTTCAATGAGTGAATGAACAGCAGCTTCGAATCCAACTTCATAGAGAATCGGCGGGCTCAGCTCGAACGTCAGGGAACGGGTACTTTGTATCATCTCATCGATCAAAGATCTGACGTGAATCAATGATTTTTCGACGCTCTCAGACTGACGTGACAGGTCAATTGATCTGAGCTTAATCTTACAGAATGCGAGTGTTTGGCTGATAGTATCATGTAGAAACGCAGCTATTCTACGGCGTTCACGTTCTTCAGTCGTAGTAAGCTCTGACGCGAGCGAGCGCAACTGGTTCTTGTATGTCACCAATTTATGTTCAGCGTTCTTCCTATCAGAGATATCGCGGAACGCCGTTACGGTATAAGTATATTCTGGATGAACTGACGCCGTTGTTACAATTTCAGTCCACAAGCGTGAACCGTTGCTCCGTATTCCCATCGCCTCCACTGATTTTGACGACGGATATTCAACCATGCTCTTAACTACATCAATATAATCATTATCGAAAAGGTCATAAAGTGACTTACGTTGCAACTCATCTATCGTATAGCCGAACATCCTTGTCATGTTATTATTTGCGTCTCGGATGACATCAAGTTCATGAATAACTATTCCTTCGAAGATCGATTCCGTAAGTTTTCGGAATTTTGTTTCGCTTTTTTGCAATTCCCGCGTGTAGTATTTTTTTCTGACGAAGTATTCAGTCAGAACGAACAAGAGTACAAATGATAATCCTCCTATTGGCAGATAGAACTGCGGCATCTGTTGCATGGGAGGTGGGACAGAGAAGTACATTAATTTACCACGGAGTTCGAATTCACCAAAGATATTTTGTGCCTCAACGTGAATGGCGTGATCGCCCGGAGTCTGATCTGTCAGTACGACTTCATGGTTATTGCTCCATGTGGTCCACTTTTGATTATCGATAGAATACCTAATGGGTATATCGTGTGGTTGCGGGTCACCCCAGTAAGCGTAGGGTCGTACCCGAACAGCAGCCTTATTCCCTTCGACGATTGCATTGTCGATAAATATTTTAGGCGTTTTTTGGTAACTATTACGTAAATTTAGAATTGCTAATCCTCCGCCTCTTGTTCCGACATAGACAGAGTCTCCCACAGGGAGTACGGGCCAGAGATCAGGTGTCATCAGACCTGTTTTAGCATCGAACACTTTCCATTTACCGTGGTCGTACGAACATAATCCGGCCTCGGTAGTTACCCATATGCGATTTTTTTCATCACAGGATATATCCCAAACTCTATTGTCTGGTAATCCATCTCTAGTTGTGAAATATTTAATCTTTTCACTTTTATCTAAAAGACCAAGACCCTTTTCTCTATCTGAGAACCATATATTATTTTTTTTATCAACTGCTAAACAAAATATCTTGCCAAATTCAATATTGACCTGTTCTTTCCAATGTACCCATTTACCATTTTTATACTTACTTAAACCACCTATAGTTCCAAACCAGTATGCACTATCCAAAGATTCAACAAAAGAATAGACACTCCCAGCTGGTAAACCTTCGTTTGCATTCCAATGAATAAATTGATCCTTCTCCAATATATATACACAGGGTTTATTCTTAGCGAAAATACCTTCTTTTGATAGTCCTAGAAACCATAATCTATCCTTTCTATCTTTCTTTATTTTATGTATTCTGAGCCACGGTACATTTTTATCAATTGAAAAATAATGCCATTTTATTCCGTCCCAACAGTATGTCCCATTAAAACCTGAACCACTTGTGATCCAGATTCTTTTATCCGAATCTTCTGCTATACCTGTTATTTCGTATAACTCACGGTTAAATATTTTATTTTTTAAAAGACAGACACCATTTCCGTCATGTGACTCGATGCCATCTGCAGTACCCAACCAAACTTTTCCATCGCTTGCGATAAGTATATCATGAATTCTTTTTTTTGTCTGAATGGGACTTTTCATATAATCCCAGAGAGGTGAACTCCGTCTAAAAAGAAACAGGCCACGTTGGGTCCCAATCCATAGTGCGCCATTTGACTGAAATTTGCAGACTGTAACATTTTGTAGCCCTTGATTTTTAACATCGATCCGGACCCAATTATTACCATCTTTAACAAAAAAATCTCCAGATTTATTAAATAATACAGCCAATCCTTTTTTATCTACATCCATTGCCTCGATCCAGTCTCCACCTGGTAGATTTGTTCGAATCATGGGATTTTCTCCATGACACTCCCACATCCCCCTTTTGTTGAAAGGAGATCCGATCGAAACAATGCTATAAGAATTCTCAACCTCTACTAAACAATTGATTTTCATTCGTTCATTATTAGAGGGCAATTTTATAACCCATTTTAAATTATCCCAACGATATAATCCCGAAAATGTGTTTATCCATGTACTTCTTTTTTTTGTCAACCATAAGTCCCGTGTTTCATTACTTGGACGTATTCCCGAAGGTTTAGGTGAGAATTCAGAGTATATACCATTTTTGAAAATTCCCAAGGTAGAGTCCGAATGAATTAATATGGCGTTGTCGTTAAATGCGATAGCAGTACCAACACGCTTTAAAGGTATGTCAATTTTATTATAACCATAATATGTACCTATATATAATGAATCATCTTCGGCTACTATTACGAGGTTGTTATTATCCAAAAAGGTCATTGCCGGAGGACGTGATTTTGATAGTTTTACTTGATTATTTATTGGATTCCATCTATAAGAATCGTACCATGCTAACCCCGCTTTCGTCCCTACCCACATTGTCCCATCACGCGCTTCTTCAATGTACTCAATATCATTCGACGGTAAACCAGATTCTGTTGTAAATTGGACCCACCGCCATTCCTCATTGATCATAGAAATGAAATCATCGACTTCCTGACCCAGAACCATCATTCCCGGAATCCGAATGAAAAAGGCAAGTACAAGAAAAATCAGTATGTGTAATCCAAAATATTTATCTCTCAGAAATAACACTAAATATATTCCCTACCTTATTTCTGTGACTAAAAAGCAGGTTGAAAAATATACCCCGCCACTCTCCCGGAATCAGCTTACTCATTTCGTGAAAATCATCTTTTTCGCCTCCGAACGGACCTTCTGAAATCCATCCCCTATCGTGAGAACGTAAAAGTACACCCCGGACGCTAAATGACTCGCATCAAAATTCCTTTCATGAAAACCAGCTGATAACTCACCCTGTTCGAGAAGCGCTACCCGACGGCCAAGAACATCGTATACCGCCAGCTCTACGTGTGACTTTCGTGGTATTGAAAATCCTATCATCGTCGTGGGATTGAAAGGATTGGGATAATTCTGATCAAGAACAAAATCACCAAGTATGTCTGTACCCGTCTTCCCGACTCCAAGCGTAATATCCGATTTGAACATACCTCTCCCATGCGTAGCAGCAAACATGTAGCCCGCCTGATTAATATCAAGATCCGCAACCGACACGTTAGCCATGCCTCCATTCTGTTGTATCCAGTTTGTACCACCATTCGTGGTTTCAAAAATACCAATATCAGTACCCGCAACAAGATGCGTCGTCGAAAGTGAGTCAATAAGTATCGCGTTTACCGGTATATCGGGAAGATCACCGCTTATGCTACTCCAAGTGTTTCCACGATTCGTCGTCAAAAATACATGGACCGTATCATAACCGGAAAAACAAACATATGCCCGTGCTGAATCTTTCGGATGAACAGCAATCGCTTTAACATATCGGTTCGGAAGCGGAGATCTTGTTTGGTTTATCCATGTAGATCCGCCATTTATAGTTACGAGTATACGCGAACGATTTGCCCCAAATCCACTTGTTCCCACATATATTGTATTCGATGAACCTGGTGCAATTGCTAATGCCGAAATAACCGATCCGATCGAGCCTGTCCCATCACCCGTTAAGTCACTACTAATAGCGCTCCAG
>CAYGZY010000238.1:0-5313 GCA_964354485.1 uncultured Chlorobiaceae bacterium
CACACTTTCTGAACTCGGAGAGTACGACGGTACCGCTCTGATGGAATTCAAGACAAAAAAAGAGATCATCTACCAGATCCACCGCGATACGGTATGTACATACGAAATGGACGATACTCCGCCGTTTGAAATGAACGAGGAAGCGCTCGATATAGCCCTGGGGATAGGAATTCTGTACGAGTGCGTGATGGTCGATGAGGTCCACATCGCAAGGAAGCAGTATCTCGATGGAAGCATACCGACCGGTTTCCAAAGGACAGCGATTGTCGGTGTCGATGGAAGCATCCCATACAAGGACCGGAAAATCAAAATAATCCAACTCTCAATAGAAGAGGATGCGTGCCGCGAAGTGAGCGATGTCGGTCATGTCAGGACATATATCACCGACCGGCTAGGAATGCCGCTGATTGAAACGGTTACCGGTCCCGACATGCGTACGCCGCAGGAAGTCGCGGATGTGGCAAATATTTGCCGATGGCTCGTGAGAAGTACCTGGAAGGTGCGGACAGGTATTGGCGCCGCCCGCGAGGATGTGAACGTGAGCGTGACCGGCGGGACTCGCATAGAAATTAAAGGAGTCTCACGAATTCCCAACATACCTCTTCTTACATACAGCGAAGCAATGCGTCAGTGGAATTTGCTACAATTGAGGGAAGAATTACACAAGCGGGGCATCACAGCGGATACCTTCCAGTCAAAAGTTGAAGACATAACCAGACTTTTACGAAAAACGCAATATCAGCCGATCCAGAATGCGATTGATCGGGGGGTGGTCGTGAATTGTGTTCTTCTGCGCGGATACAAAGGGCTTCTGAGATGGCAGACACAGACAGGCACGTTCTTTTCCCGTGAGATATCAGACAGGGTACGGGTTGTTGCATGTTTAACGACACTGCCAAATATCATCCATTCCGACAGCACTAGCGAATCGATAGCTGCATCGGAATGGCAGGCGATACAGAAGCACATTGGTGCATCGGGCGATGATGCTATCGTCATTGTCTGGGGGAACGAACAGGATGCTAAAATGGGCGCCCAGGAAATCGTCATCCGAGCGAAAGAAGCGGCCATCGGCATCCCGTCGGAAACTCGCCAGGCATTGAGAGACGGGACCAACGGTTTTGAACGAATTTTACCCGGACCCGATCGCATGTATCCCGATACCGATCTCCCGCCGAAGAGGATCAGCGAAGAACGACTGAGCAGAATCAAAGCAAATCTCCCTTCAAAGTTCTGGACTAATGAGATCTGGTACCGGGAACTGGGCATTCCGTCGGATGTCATCAAACCGCTTTCCATTTCACCCTATGCGCCTCTGTTTAGGATCCTTGTTGAAGACTGGAAAATAGATCCAACGCTTGCATCGGTTGCACTGATTCAGTTTGCGAAACGCGTGAAGAAATTATTTCCGAAAATGAATCCGGTGAGCAAGCAGTCGATGAGGGAAATATTTTCTCTCTATAAGGACGGGAAGCTGTCGCGAGAAGGTATTCTGGAAATGATGAAGCAATCAATGAAGAACGGAAAATTCGAAGTTCCATCCCCATGCTCCGACGAAGAATTATCAACCATTATGCGCACCTCAGCACAGAAATTGAAAGGAATGGAGATTCGCAATACGGAGAAAAAGGATCAGATTATCATGGGATTGATTATGAGTTCGGTTTGCGGGCGCGTGAACGGCAGTATCGTTGCAGCCCGTATCCGGAAGGAAGGTTTGCGATGAAAGACGATTCCTACAAAGGTTACCGCGGGGAAGCGCTCTCGACGCTGAAAAATTTTCAAGCGCTTGTATGGAGTGATGTGGAAATCACAACCACGACAGGAAAGTACAGTGGAATAATACTGCCGAGATCGGAAACCGCCGATCCTTACCACATTGTGCTGAAACTTCGTTCGGGGTATAACATAGGTATTGCCTCTGGTAAGGTCAGGGCTATAACTATCGCAGGTCGGAAAGAAGCTCATTATAAAATACCCGAAAAGGAATTCCCAAAGGATCCCAAAAAGCCGCTCGTCAAACTCCTTGGAACCGGCGGAACCATTGCAAGTCGGCTTGATTACCGCACAGGCGCCGTCATTCCTGCGTTTTCACCCGGTGAGTTGTACGGCTCTGTTCCGGAACTCGCCGATATCTGCAACCTCGAAACCGAAAAATTGTACGGTGTTTTCAGTGAGAACATGGGACCTGAGCAATGGATCGGAACTGCACAGGCAATAGGAAGGGAGATAGAAAGGGGGGTGCATGGGATTGTAATCGGACATGGTACCGACACGATGCACCACACCGCAGCAATTCTCTCCTTCATGGTGCAAAATTCTCCGGTGCCGATCGTTATGGTGGGGTCTCAACGCTCGAGCGACCGCCCATCTTCAGATGCGGCGCTCAATTTAATGCACAGTGTCAAAACCGCCGCTGAAAGTGATATTGCCGAAATTATGGTGTGTATGTTTGGTCCGACATCTGACGTCTATGGCTTGCTTCACAGGGGAACAAGAGTGAGAAAGATGCATTCGAGCTACCGGTCAACGTTCAGAACAATCGGAGATATTCCACTGGCAATGGTAAGCCGGGATAAAATTACGCCTCTGCGGCACGACTACAAACAGAGACGCAATGACAAATCCGTGGTTATTAACACTGCGTTTGAAGAGAAGGTCAGCATCGTTTACTACTACCCGAACATGAAGCCCGATATTATCGACTCTCTCATAGACAACGATTATAAAGGGATAGTCATAGCAGGTACGGGGCTTGGTCATGTCAATAAACCTCTCTACCCGTCGCTTAAACGCGCCAATGATAAAAATATTGCCGTCTATATGACCGTTCAGACTCTCTGGGGATATGTACAGATGTATGTTTACGACACGGGACGCGATATGATGGAACTCGGTGTCGTTCCGACGGCTAACATGCTCCCTGAAGTGGCTTATGTAAAGTTGGGCTGGGCGCTCGGGCAGTCGAACGATCTGTCCAAAATAAATCAAATCATGCTGACTCCAATAGCCGGGGAGATTACCGAACGCGAACCGAGCAACGGGTATCTCATATTTCAGGGCGGCGTTCCGGAGGTGGAGAGTTTCATCTCTAAATACCGGAAATAAAAAATATGGAGATCAGACCTCCCAGAGATCTTGATACGATCTTATTATGAGCGATGAGCATAGAGCAGTGAAAAATTGTCATTCGTCAATGGTCATTTGTCATTGGGAGACGTTGTTGGTTCTTTATGCTTAATACTTTGTAAATATCATGTCATTGGTGCCAAGCTTGTTCGCTCTCAATTCACAAACGACCAATGACTATTGACAAATGACGCTGTTCATACAAAGTACCAAGTACAACTGACTAATGACAAATGACTATTGACAAATCTCCCTAGTCACGGTAGAATTTCGTGCCTTTTCGTCTTCCTTTCATTTCACTCTTCCGCTCCAGCTTGTACGATTCATATTTCTTAAGCTGTTCCGGAGTAAGAAGCGGTTCGATTTCCTTATCCATTTCCTGCATGCGGACCTGGGAATTTTTCAGCGATTTACGTTTATTCATTGGTTTTGATTCACGTTCTTTGACCGCCTGATCTTCTGCTTTTGAAAGAATGTCTTTCACTTTAACTGACTGCTCATCAGTGAGGGAGAGAAATGTCTTCAACTGCTCGAGGCGATGTTCCACGCGCGTCTGGTTTTGCGCGATAGCGGAAGCGTTGAGTCCGATCATGAGGATCAGTGTAGTGATTACAATGGCTTTTTTCATGCGTATCATCCTTTTATGTCGTTGTATAACCGTGTTATCTTTTCTTTTTGACTATATTAATATATCTCGGGTTTAATTTGAAAGCAAGAAATAAATTTTTGTTCCTTTATTATCCGTAGATGAAGCTCCAATCCGACGAGGGCTATCATGGTGAATGGTATTCGTAAAATCCCTTTATCCCCGGCTATCCTTTAAAAATTTGCAGGGCAAACAGGTCTTGAATTCCGATCGGCTCGACGGAATAAAAAGGTTCGCCGTACCGTACGCCGATCTGCTGACCGAAATATTTCATGCGGGTTTCCATGAAATCGAGAAACGATTTCTGACTCAGGAAAGTCTCGGGTTCCGTTGAGCCCGGATCATAGAATTGCGATCTGTGCGCCTTGATTGCGGCAACGCGGATATCATATACGTCGGAAATATCGACGATGAACGACGGAATGAATTCATGTTTCTGCATGTAGTGGAAATACTTGTGCGGCCGCCAGGGTTGTAGTTTTTTACCGTAGGTTCTGACGGATATTTTTCTCAGACCCGAATAAAATTGTGCCTCTCTGCAGAGATGGTGCGCATGTACATGATCAGGATGCCGTTCCTGCCAGTGGGGTATAAGAATGATCTCCGGCCTGTATTTCCGGTAGAGGGTAATCACTTTGTGCATATTCGCTGTAGTGACTTCAATTTTTCCGTCGGGGATGCGGAGATTTTCCCGAACCGCGACCCCGAGAATTTTCGCGGCTTCGCTGGCTTCTTTCGCACGGATTTTTTGGTTCCCCCGTGTCCCGAGTTCTCCTTCCGTGAGATCTACCAGTCCTACTTTGTAACCGGCCCTTACCGACTTCGCAACAGTTCCGCCGCATGCCAGTTCTACATCGTCCGGATGAGCGCCTATCGCCAGAATATCAAGCTTCATAACAGTGTTAAAATTTTAATCTTTAAATATTTTTGTTACTTATTTATCTTTTAAATATACCAAACAGAATCCTAAAAACCAATGTAATTGATTATCAATGACCGTTTAGATATATTGAGTTGCCAATGAACGACGCAAAAATATTTTCAGTTACGGAATTAACGAGAAGAATCAAGAGTGTCATTGAGACATCCTTTACACGCGTTTCCGTTCAGGGTGAAATTTCAAACTTCAAGCGTCATTCGTCGGGTCATTTGTACTTTACTCTCAAGGACGAAATTACCCAGATACAGGCTGTCATGTGGAGGAGCAGAGCCGCATCACTCTTTTTCACTCCACAGGACGGGATGAACGTCATCGCGCGCGGAAATGTTACCGTGTACGAGGTGCGCGGGCAGTATCAAATCGACATAGTTGAGCTTTCACCCCGAGGTATTGGTGAATTACACCTCGCATTCGAAAGACTCAAACAGAAACTGGATGTGGAGGGATTGTTCGATCCACAGCACAAAAAGCAGCTTCCAAAGTATCCCCGGCGTATTGGCATCGTGACATCACCCACCGGAGCGGCCATACATGATATTATCAATATTCTTACACGCAGATTCCCCTGCCTGGATGTCCTGCTCTACCCGGTTAAAGT
>CAYGZY010000239.1:0-6760 GCA_964354485.1 uncultured Chlorobiaceae bacterium
CAGAATTTATTAAAAGATTCATCGGAAAATCACTCACCGTCCTGTTCGAGAATTCCCAGAACGACGGTTTTGTATCTGGATTAAGTTCAAATTACATTCGCATATCTGCGGAAGGAGATGCATCTCTGATCAATCAGCTACGATGTGTAACTATTACAGAAGTTCACGATGAAACGTGCGCAGGATTTATCAAAGAAAGTGTGAATATGACACAGAATGCGCCCGAGGTTTGTGTCTCGTGACCGATCGATTAAAAACCATGGAGATTGTATCTATGCGAATAAACATTTTCCTCATATTCATGGCTGTTCAGGTTGCTGTTGCACAGCCGTCGCTCATCGAACCGCTCGAGAAAAATGGAGCGCCTAAAACCTTGTCGATCAACAACGCGGATTTCACCTCCCCGCTTATGGAAGTCGAAGGGAAAAAGAGCGTTCCGCTCGCTGTCCTTTACTCCTTACTCCTGCCGGGAATGGGGGAGCTCTATGTCGACGACTACAGAACCGGCAAGTATCTGACCGCAGCGGAAGGGATGCTCTGGGTTACGCTAATCGGCCTTGATCGTTACGGGACATGGCTTCAGGATGATGCGCGCACTTTCGCGGTACAGCATGCTGGTATAAGCCTCGCCGGCAAAAATGACCGGTACTTCGTTGATGTGGGAAACTACAACACCGTTTACGACTATAACGAAAAGATGCTGAGAGACAGGAATCCGTATAAACTTTACGGTGAAAATTCCGCTTTCGCGTGGGTGTGGGATGCACGGGCAAACCGTGAATACTACCGGGACCTCCGAATCAAGAGCGACAATATGTTCAACAGCGTAAACTTTGTCGCTGCGGCGATCGCAGTTAACCACATTATCAGCGCCATCAACGCGGCACGCGTCGCGATGTCGTACAACGCACGTGCCGATCACGCAAGTTCTTTGGAAATCAGGGCGGGAGTGATGGGCGGCATCGGTCACCCGCACGGAATTATGATTTCCGTTTCGAAATCATTTTGAAGATCGTACGGTCACACTGATCCGGCATGCGGAAATATAAATTGCTCCTGGAGTATGACGGGACCCGTTACGTTGGCTGGCAGAGACAGGAAAACGGTCCGAGCATTCAGGGTGAAATTGAAAGCGTGCTCGGAGAAATACTGCAGGAAAGTGTTGACGTTATCGGCGCCGGGAGAACGGACGCGGGTGTTCATGCGCGCGGTCAGACGGCTCACGTGCTCACAAACTCACAGCTCTCGGCGATGGAGATCAAGGGAGGGCTGAATGGTTTACTTCCCGCCGATATCGTTGTACTGGAAGTAGACGAGGTGGGTCTGGATTTTCATGCCCGGTATTCTGCACGGGAACGTCAGTATTCATATCTCATATCGCAAATACCGACCGCATTATTACGGAATTATTCATGGATTGTGAAATATCCGCTTGACATAAATCTTCTTCGGCGGACGACAGACGTAGTGGCAGGTAAACACGATTTTCAGTCTTTTTGCAAATCAGGCTCAGACGTTGATAGCTATTCCTGTACGGTGACGGAATCGCGATGGGATGGTGATGCATCCTGCCTGCGGTATACGATCGGCGCAAATCGTTTCCTGCGCGGGATGGTCCGCGCTATCGTCGGGACAATGGTGGATGTTGCGCGTGGTTATATCTCTTATGATGATTTTGTTGATATACTCGGAAGGAAGAACCGCTGCGATGCCGGTGTATCTGCTCCGGCGAAAGGGCTTACTCTCGAAAGGGTAATTTATTGATTTATATTTATGAAGGGAAGACTCATGAAACAATTTAAAAAATCCCGCATTGTTCTTTCGGCAATCATGTTGCTTGCCGTTTTCGGTCTGCAGTGCGCATTAAATATCTTTCCTGAATCTGAGGATATCAAGTTAGGCAAACAACTTGATGGCGAAATCCGGAAAAATACCAAGGAGTATCCGATTCTTCAAAATCGTCCGGATGTAAAAGATTATCTGACCTCCATCGGGAATAAAATACTCATGGCGCCGAGCATCAACAAAAGGGGCATATATGCCTATTCGTTTGAAATTGTAAACAATGACTCTGTGGTCAATGCCTTCGCAACGCCGGGTGGATATATTTATGTGTATACAGGATTGTTAAAGTTTATAGATAATGAAGCAACACTTGCCGGGATCGTGGCTCATGAAATAGCGCATGCCGAGCGGCGGCACGCGACTACGCGTATGACAAAAGCGTACGGTGTGCAGATTCTTCTGGGTTTGATACTCGGTGAAAAGCCGTCACAGGTAGTTGAGATCACAGCCAACCTTTTTACAGGGCTTGCGTTTCTGGCAAACAGCAGATCGGATGAGACAGAAGCCGATGAATACTCAATAAAATATCTGACAAGTACTGAATATTATCCGGGGGCAATCACTCAATTTTTCAGCAAAATGCAGGCAAATCGAGGCGGACGGAGCGGCGGTGCGCTGGAGAGGATGCTTTCAACACATCCGCTTGATGCAGATAGGATCGCTCATGTCAATAAAATTCTGACAACGATGGGTAATCCAACGGCAAACGAGGCGAACATATTTTCGGAAAAATATAAAGCGTTTAAAACGAAATTACCCTGAAAATCACCCTTTCTTTTTCAAATAGGCTGTTTTTAGATTATTTTAAGCAAATACATCTGTTTGATTTACACACATCTTTCTTGTACATTTGAACAAGGAATTCATCGTCTTTTGACAATTTAGGCGCAATATTTCACTGCATGCTGGCACAGGTAATCGGAAATATCATTTTTATTTTCCTCATCGTTTTCGCGAATGGTTTTTTCGTAGTGGCAGAGTTCGCGCTTGTCAAAGTACGTATTACCCAGATAAATGAACAACTGAAACGGGGCCGCCGGTTTGCTCCGCTCGCGCAGCACATTCTGGAACATCTCGATTCATACCTCTCTGCCTGTCAGCTCGGAATTACTTTTACAAGTCTGGGTCTGGGATGGGTTGGCGAACCTCTCCTTGCCGAAATGCTCCGGGAGCCGTTCCATTCGATCGGTATGGTGAATGAACAGGTGCTGCATGTCTTCTCGTTCGCAGTGAGCTTCGGTATACTGACCTTCCTCCACATTGTCCTGGGCGAACAGGCGCCGAAAATGCTTGCCATACAAAAAGCCGAAACGGCAATGATGATCGTGGCGTTTCCCCTACAGCTCTTTTACCGCGTATTTGGACCGGTAATATGGATACTTAACGTATGCGCGAATTTCGTTCTGCGGACTATCGGCATAAATCCGGTCAGACCGGCTGAATTGGTCCATTCGGCCGAAGAGCTGGAAATGATGGTCTACGAAGGCGCACGTACCGGAGTTCTGACCAAGACCGAGCAGGAGCTGATATCGAGTATTTTCGAGTTCTCCAATACGACCGCAAAAGAAATCATGGTTCCCCGCACGGAAGTCATCGCGATAAACATGGATACTTCGAGGGAACGGTTGATTCAGATCGTAACTGAAGAGGGATACTCGCGGATGCCTGTTTATAAGGACTCGATCGATAATATCATCGGATGTATATATACAAAGGACCTCATCAGCCTGCTTGAGCACCGTGATCTGATAGTCCTTCATGATATAATCCGCCCGGCCTATTTCGTTCCCGATGCGAAAAAAATCAGTCAGCTCATGAAGGAACTCCAGCTGCAGAAGATACATATGGCGATCGTCATAGATGAATTCGGCGGGACGGAAGGCATCGTGACAATGGAAGATATTCTTGAAGAAATCGTCGGCGAGATACACGACGAGTACGACGAAGTTCTTAAGGATATCGAACACGCAACCGACGGATCGGCTCTCGTCAATGCGAGAATGAATATCAAGGACTTCAACGAAAAGTATTCGGCAGAAATACCGGAAGATCCTGAGTACGATACCATCAACGGATTTCTGTTGAAGTTAACAGGCCATATACCGGAGATGCACGAAGAAATTTCGTACAACAACCTGCACATTACGATTATTAAAAAATCTCAGCGCCGGATACGACAAGTAAAAGTAAGAAAAGTCAATCCCCCCGACCCTGTCTCAGAGTAAGATACAGTCTGATGATGATGCATGCCACGTGTATCCACCTTTGAGGAATGAACACTTGTCTTCATTTATAGTAGCCCGGAACTCATTTTTTAATCTTTCCTCATTTGTAATTACTGCGCTTGTCACATTTCTCCTCGTACCGGTGATGCTCACGTACCTCGGTCCCGTCGGTTTTGGCATCTGGGCTGTCGTACGTGTGCTTATGAACTACGCATCGCTCAGCGACCTGGGATTGACGAACGCAATTACAAAATTTGTCGCGGAAAAACGTTTAGACACCGACCGACGTCAGGTTATCCTGCTCCTCAGATCGGCCTTTCTCATGTATCTCTTAATTACGGTACTCCTGTGGCTGGCATTTTTCCTTCTCAAGGATCTGATCATCTCAGCATTTTTCACAGGCATAGGCGGATTCCGGGATGATCTGGATATCGTACTCTTCGGTTCCCTCTCGGTTTTGAGTATCAATCTGCTTTTTTCGGTAATTACTTCTGCCTTCAACGGAATGCAGAGAATGGATATTACCAACGGCGTAACATCTCTGTACTGGGTGTTGAACGGGTCATTGATGTACGTTGCCCTGGTGACCGGTTACGGCCTGAGAGGACTCGTCTATGCAAATATCATTGCTACGGTCGTCACTCAGGTCATTAATTTCTTTATGTACTTTCGTCTCATCGGACATGCCGGACGACGGGAACCGCTTGTTCGGATCTCGGAGATCGCAAAACTCTTCCGGTACGGTAAACACATTTTCATCGGAGCCATCGCGAATAGCGTCTATATCCATTATGATAAATTGCTCCTCAGCTCGTTCCTCGGACTTGCTCCGGTTGCATCCTATGAAGTCGCTTCCAGAGTAATTCAGCAGATGCGACAGATACCGATTCTGATCTTCAATCCTCTTCTGCCGGCAACCTCCGAGATGGAAGCAAGAAACGACCGCGAGGGAATCGTGAAATACTACTGCATCTCATCCAAATACCTTATCGCATTCCTTGTCCCGCTCTTCGGCATAATCGGTCTCTTTGCAGATTCACTCATACGTCTCTGGCTGGGAGAAGGAAACGGTCTCGCAATCATAACACTGCAGATTTTTGTTGTTTCGAATTTTCTTAACCTCCTCACGGCGCCGGGATATTTTGTAACGCTGGGAATCGGCAAACCGCAATATTCAATGTATACTTCTGTTGTGGGACTTGTATCCAATCTGATTCTCAGCTACATTTTCTTACGGATATTCGGTTATTTCGGTGTCGTAACAGGAACTGTGATCGCTCTGACCGGTTCATCTTTACTCTTTCTTGTGATGATACACAAAGTCCTGAATATCCGGTGGAAGACGTATTTCAGGTACTTCCTCATCCCGCTCGTGAGTATTGTTGCGGGCGGACTTGCAGGTCTTTTCGTGTCGGCCCAGGTCGGCAATCTGTTATTTGGAACCGCATCAGCGCTTTTATTATCACTGATTATTTACAGTATTCTCCTCTGGAAGCTGGATTATTTCACAAGCGAGGATAAACAATTCTTTTCAGAGTTCATAAAAAAAATCAGGGAAAAGATATTCCCTTCAGTACGTACAGAATCAACGTAGATGCATACTCCTTGAGATCGGCATGATGAAAGTGATGGACTTGAAAGTAGTCGGCAATGGTTGATGTTTCCGTCATAATCGTAAACCGGAATACGAGAGAACTGCTCAGAGCGGCGCTCCATTCCGTGTACGAGAGCGCTGTAACGTTGGAGGTGATCGTCGTTGATAACGCTTCCACTGACGGAAGCGCTGAAATGATCAGGAAGGAATTTCCGGCGGTGCGCCTCATCGTGAATGAAAACAATGAGGGATTTGCGAAGCCGAATAACGATGCAGTCGGAATAGCCGGCGGACGCTACTATTTTCTTCTCAACAGCGATGCCCGGGTGTGTAATAACGCGCTGGAACGGTTAGTAAAGTTCATGGATCAGAATCCCGACGTTGGAGTCTGCGGTCCACAGCTCCTCAATCCGGACGGAACCATACAATCATCCTGCCGCGGCTTCATCACGCTATGGACGCATTTTTGCGATATGCTCATCCTCGATAGAATATTTCCCCGTTCCCGGATATTTGCTTCGAGCGTGATGACGTACTTTGATCATCAAACACAGAGGGAAGTCGACCATATCATGGCGGCGGCAATCGTCATCCGTCCCGAAGTCGTCAGGAATATCGGACTTTTCGATGCGAGGATGTCCATTCATTACAACGATATTGATTTCTCTCACCGTATGAAGGAACACGGATGGAAGACCGTGTTTTACCCTGAGGCGCAGGTCGTGCATCATCTCGGCGAGACAACACGCAAACACAATGTCAGGTTTGAGTTATTCGATGAATTGTATGCTAACTTTTTTTACTATGTGCGGAAACACTGCGGAGCCGTAACGGTGCTGTTTTTCAAGCTTCTGATGGTCATCGGATTCACGCCACGCGTTATTTATTGGTTCAGCCGCCGGCTGTTTTCCGGCAATGAAAAAATCCGTGAGATGGCGCAATTCTCTCTGAAATCACTCCTCCTCGGTCTTACGGTGTGGAAGTTGAGGTAGTATCCATGGATATATCAATCGTTATCCTCAATTATAATACCTCGGAATTGCTCGGAGAGTGCCTCAGGTCGCTCTACCAATTTCCGGAAGCCCGAACGTATGAG
>CAYGZY010000240.1:0-2026 GCA_964354485.1 uncultured Chlorobiaceae bacterium
AAAAATGACACAACTGCTCTTGTTCCGGTAAGAAAACGATTGCCAACGATCAGCCAGAATCCATATCGCTTGAACCATTGTTCCACAAAATGAAGTTTATCAAGTTTAATAAATTTAATTTTACCTTCCTCGAGTATTCTCCGTCCGAACCATTTTCCGATGCCAAACATCGTCATAAAACCGAGTGTACCTCCCACGGTACCTGCTAAAATTGCCAGGAGGAAATGTCCCTTGCCGATCGCAGAGAGAGCGCCGCCGAAAACGACGAGAACATCGCTTGGCGCAGGTGGGAAGAGATTTTCAATATACGCAACGATGCATATCGTCAGGTATATCCACACCGGATCCAGCTGCGAGAGTGTATTAATAAATTCGTTCACTGAGGAAGAGTGTTAATCTGGCAAATTTCAGATTGTCGGTCGGATCGAAGCCACGGCATACGATGCAGTACCCTCTCCACTTCCGATTGATCCCAATTCTTCGTTCGTTGTTGCTTTGACGGAAACCTGATGAAGTTCTATACCGAGAGCACGAGAAATATTCTCCCGCATTCTCTTCACGTAAGAACTTAGCTTTGGTTGCTGCAGAACAACAGTCGAATCGACATTAATTATCGTAAAATTATTCGAACGAAGCAGTCCGCCGACGTGCTGCAGAATAACGAGGCTCGAAATATCCTTGAATCGCGGATCAGAATCGGGGAAATGTTTACCTATGTCGCCGAGCGCGGCGGCACCGAGCAGAGAATCCACAATCGCATGACAAAGCACATCAGCATCGGAATGACCAATGAGTCCTTTTATAAACGGAATTTCCACACCGCCGAGGATCAATTTCCGGTTGACGACAAGGCGGTGAATATCATAGCCATATCCGATGCGTATGTTCATTTCACCATATCTCAAAATATTCGTACTGATTATCGGGCTTTTTCCATTCGATCGCGACATCGGTCACATGAGCGGAAAGCGGACCAATTTTTATTATAGAAATAAATTCTTCTATGAGTGATCTTTCACCGGATGCTTCAATTTCAACATCGCCGTCAGGGAGGTTCCGGACATACCCACCGACACCAAGTTTTGTCGCATGGGTTATGACATAGTAACGGAATCCGACCCCCTGAACGACACCGCGTATAATTATGTGTACACCGGTTTCCATAAGTTCAATTGTGTAAAAAAATACAACGAAAATGAGTGAAAGTCAAACATCCGGATTTCACGTTCAACATTCCGTACCAGAGTGCGGGCGCTCCGCACTCACGCAATAATTTGAATTTTCATATAGGAGGAGTATATTTAACACGAATGCTGACTCGTATAATCTCATGAAATATCCTAAAAAAACGAAAACCGATTCTCAACCTGCGAAACCGCAAGGCGAAGGAGTAGCTGATTTTGTAAGGCAGGAGATGATGAATGCCTTCCCCGACATGTGCTTTATTATTGCGGAGGATGCAACGATCCTGGAGGCAAATACCAAGGGACACGAAATGCTATTAAAGAAAAATGTGTCCCGTGCGTATGCATTCCACGGATTCCTGCTGAAAGAATATCAGGAATTATTTCTGGATAACGTGAAGAACTGCATCAGTAACCATACGCCGGTAATGGTCGAAGCCGAGCTTCGCGTCAGAATAGACCTTATCATGAGTGTCGAACTTTTCCTGCGGCCGATAATAACCAACAGCACAGACTCCAGCAGGAGCTGTCTCCTTATTGTACGCGACATTTCCGACAAGAAGAAGCAGGAACTCGACCTTCTTCGTTTCACAAATCTTGCTCACTTCAGCGTGAATCCCATCGAGATCACGGATCCTAACGGTGAGATCATTTATGTCAATCCGGCATTTGAACGCGCCAGCGGCTACACGAAAGAGGAACTCCGCGGAAAAAATCCTAATGTATTCGGCAGTCAGAAACAATCAAAAGTATTCTGGGAGAAAATGTGGAACACCATCTCATCCGGGAAAGTATGGGTCGGTGAAGTTGAAAATAAGAAGCGAAGCGGAGAACCTTTCTAC
>CAYGZY010000241.1:0-2196 GCA_964354485.1 uncultured Chlorobiaceae bacterium
TCTACAAGACAACGGATGGTGGCGAGAACTGGGACTTTGTTGGATTACCGAACTCGGAACGGATCAGTAAGATCGTCATTAATCCGTCTGACCCGAATATCGTCTTTGTCGGAGTTCTGGGCAAACTCTGGTCCGACAGCGATGAAAGAGGCGTCTACATGACATCAGATGGCGGAAAGACATGGAGTAAAATACTCTATGTGAATGCGAAAACTGGTTGTGCGGATTTGTCGATCGATCCGCAGAATCCGAAAATTCTCTACGCCGCTATGTGGGAATTCCGCCGCCTTCCTTATTTTTTCAAATCGGGGGGACCCGGCAGCAGTCTCTATAAATCTGAAGATGGCGGAAAGAATTGGAAAAAAATTACCAATGGTTTCCCTGAGGGGGAACTGGGGAGAATTGCGATCGCAGTAGCGCCATCAAAGCCCAATATCGTTTATGCAACAGTAGAAGCCGAAAAAGGAGGAATATACCGTTCGTCCGATTACGGCAAGAATTGGACTCTCATGAGTGCGAATCCGGTCATCATCCAGAGACCATTTTACTTTTCTCTACTTGCTGTTGACCCCCAGGATCATAACCGGGTCTACAGGCCGGGGTTTGCTCTTGCTTACAGTGAAGACAGTGGAAAAGCCTGGAGTGCTATGGGTGATGGAGTTCACTCAGACTTCCATGCAATATGGATCGATCCGGAGGAGCCGACGTATATCCTCCTCGGAACTGATGGAGGAGTGTATGCATCGCAGGATCGGGGTGGAACATGGAATTTCTTTTTAAACCTGCCCCTATCGCAATTCTATCATGTAAGTTACGACATGGAGCGACCGTACAATGTGTACGGCGGCTTGCAGGATAATGGTTCCTGGATGGGCCCGTCCC
Source organism: uncultured Chlorobiaceae bacterium (assembly GCA_964354485.1). Lineage (GTDB taxonomy): Bacteria > Bacteroidota > Ignavibacteria > UBA10030 > SZUA-254 > CAYGXH01. The sequence goes on from CAYGZY010000241.1 coordinate 883, forward strand.
AGAGTCCGGGTGGAATTGAAAATAAAGACTGGAAGAACGTCGGCTTCGGCGACGGCTTCTATGCGTTTCCCGATCCAGTCGACAGGGATATTGTATACTCTCAATGGCAGGGCGGAAATATCGTCCGCTTCCACAAATCGCTTTCCCAATCCAAGATGATCAAGGCGTTTCCGCAGAAAGGCGAACCGGATTTTCGCTGGAACTGGAACACGCCATTCGTTGTGGGAGCCAAAAGTAAAGCTCTCCTCATCGGCTCTCAATGCGTCCTGAAGTCGACAGATAAAGGCGAATCGTGGAAGAGAATCTCGCCGGACCTCACGACAAACAATCCCGCGAAACAGAAACAAAATGAAACGGGCGGTCTGACACTCGATAACTCGACAGCCGAAAATCATTGTACAATCTACTCCATCTCGGAGTCGCCACTCGATGAGAAAGTTATCTGGGCCGGTACCGATGACGGAAACCTTCAGGTAACTAAGGACGGCGGAAAGACGTGGAAGAATGTCGTAAAGAATATCCCGGGCCTTCCTCCCGAAACCTGGTGCATGTGCATCAGTACCGGAAATTTTTCCGCAGGTACTGCTTACACTGCTTTTAGCGGGTACCAGACGGGCGATACGAATCACTATGTGTATACGACGACTGACTACGGCCAGACGTGGCGTTCCATCGCCGACAACGGCGTGAGAGGATTTGCACGCGTCATCAGGCAAGACCTCGTTAATCCCAACCTCCTCTTCCTTGGTACTGAATTCGGACTGTTTATAACGATCAACGGCGGGAAACACTGGGCGCAATTCACAGGTAATTTGCCGAATGTGCCCGTGTACGACATAGCCATCCATCCACGGGAGGGTGACGTAATCGTCGGTACACATGGTCGCGGTATTATGATCATCGATGATATTTCTCCGCTCCGCGCGATTACTCCGGAAGCTCTGAACGCCGATCTCCATATTTTTCCGTCAAGACCTCTTGAAATCAAAATACCGCGCGGCGAACAGACATTTCCCGGCGGAGGGGAATACGTCGGCAGTAATCCCACATCTGCGGCGACGATCACTTACTACATGAAAAAGCGACATGTATTCGGCGATTTGAATGTAGAAGTATTCGGCACTGATGGGAAGCTGCTTACGAAGATGCCCGGAGGCACCTACAAGGGATTGAATCGTGTGAAGTGGGTAATGCGCATGAAACCCCCGAAGGTTGCACCATCGCCTTCGCTCGCCGGTCAGGCGCTATTCGGCCCTATGGTGCCGGAAGGTAAATATACTTTCAAGATCACAAAGGTAGACAAGATCTACGAGG
>CAYGZY010000242.1:0-1658 GCA_964354485.1 uncultured Chlorobiaceae bacterium
GATAACATCCTGAATTATGAGGAGGACGATGATTGGGATTGCCGTTGCGACTACAAGCGGAATCACGGGAACGCCGTGTTTGTTCAATTTCCGAAGTTGACTTGGAAGTTCGCCGTCGACCGCCATGAGGAACTGAATGGAAGTCAGAGCATTGATGGCAGTGTTGCCGGCAGAAATCAGCAGAAAACCCAGCACAATACCGATGACGGGACCAAACCATGAGCCGATGTAGAATTCTCCTACGTAACGGATCATATCTTCTTTATGCTCTGTCTGACTGAGGTTGGGAATCGCATTCATCGCGAACCCCAATACGATAGTAACAACCGATATTTTCGCAAGTATCGTTAAAATTGCTTTACGGGAACTTTTTCCCGGATCTTTCATTACACCGGTGAGATTGGAGATTGATTCAATCCCGGATATAGAAAGAATGATTGCTGCGAAAAAGCTCCAGTTCGTAAAGAATCCACCCGGTGCAGGTTGAAGGGTTAAGTTATCAATCGCGTGCGGGGATACAACCGCAACGAGGATCCCCAGTGCGATAACGGTCATTGTTGATATGACGATAGCCACACTGCCGGCATGCCGCGGTCCGAACCAGTTGAGGACACCGGTCAATAAAATCAGACCGATCGCCCAGTATTCAGGCATGGGTAGTGCGAGGTAGTGACAACCGTCGAGGACGGAGAGTGAAATTGTTATGACGTAATCGGCGCTCAGCATGAGTGCGCCTATGACCGCGAGGTTACGTGAACGGTGACTGACGGAACTATAGACCCCGCCTCCGTTGGGATAAAGCTTACAAATCGTTATATAGTTAAATGCAATGAGGGCAGTAAAAGCGAGCATCATCAGCAGATGCATGCCGCTGTAGTAACCGGCGTGGAAAAAAGCTATACCGAGAACGTACGCTACACTGGTTCCCCAATCACCATCGAGGATTGCAGCGCTTCGAAGCCAACCCAAAACACGGGGTCGACTTATGGAAAGTTCCATAAATTGATTGAATTATTGCTTTATTTCACAAAAAAGTAGGGGTAATGTTAATAAGAAAATTCATCAAAGTCAACTAAGTGAAATATTGAAAATTGACCCTATTCTCAATATATTACGAATAACCCATGCGTATACCATTCTTAAATAGCCTGCGATTTAAAATCGGATTTGGTTACATCGTCGTTGTCCTGATCAACATCGCTTTGACACTATGGGCAGTTTATAATTTTGGTGAAATCACGTCCACGTTCAATGATATACTCATGGAGAGCTATCCGGATGTGGTCGCGCTCCAACAGATGACTCATCTGGTAGAGAAGCATGACCGTGCTCTCATCATGATGCTTAACGGCGATGTAGGGTTCGGCAGGGAAGAATTCCGGAGTGCAAAGGATGATTTTTATCAGATGTTTGATCGAGCGAACGAAAAGAGAGGACTGCCCGATGCGGGCCCGATACTTGATAATATCAAACAGACCTACCAGGGTTATCTGCTCGTCGCTGATTCTCTCTATACGCTGACCGTCAATCTCCAGTATCAGACCGCGAAAAATTACTACGGAAACATCGTCCGCCCGTTTTCACAACGTTTATCTGACAACTGCTTCTGGCTCATCGAGATTAACCAAACGAAGATGATGGAAAACGCGAAAGCGACG
>CAYGZY010000243.1:0-3438 GCA_964354485.1 uncultured Chlorobiaceae bacterium
TAATCTCGGGATGCGCTTCAGCGGCCTTCTTCACATCGGCATTCATCTGTACACGCCACGGTTCTCCAAGATTGCACTGGCTCATCCCGACGGTCCACTTCGGAGTTTGTGAATATGCAGAGAAAGATAAAATGCATACCAGTAAAACGATATGTCGGATGATCATGGTATTCTCCTGTTACCTTTAGAACTTTTTTATCTGAAAAAGTACGGCTGAAATAATTATCGCGCCTGTAAGCATCAACCGTGTTTCCTCGCCAACAGCATTAATACTTAATATTTTTTCTAGGTATCCAATAATTAAGATTCCCAATAATGTCAACCAGATACTTCCCGAGCCGCCTTTGAGACTAGTACCGCCGATAACAACAATAGCAATGGCGCTCAACTCGTACGTACTGCCGGCTTCGGGATCTCCCTGGAGTTCCTGCGCCGCCTGACAAATTCCGGCGATTGCGCAAAACAATCCGCTGAGGGCATAAACGAGTATCAACGTTGCATTTACCGGAATTCCGGCAAAACGAGCGGCTTCCTCATTTCCACCGAGAGCATACACATGTCGACCCCACCGCATCTTGGCCAGAACGATCCAACAAAAAATAATACAGGCAAGCATTACGAGCGTCACGACTGCGACATTTTCATTTAATACCTTTGCACTCAGGAGGTCATAAATTTGGGGAATATCCACGTACTGGTAATTACCATCCGGCAGCTGAACCGCAGTCGATATTTTCTGCCCGCCGGAAACCAGCTTCGCCATGCCGCGTGCGAATACCATCATCGCAAGTGTTGCTATGAACGATTGGATTTTTAATTTCGATATAAATATTCCTGAAATACTTCCTGCAATCATCCCTAGAACGAGCGTTAATCCAATTGCCACTAATGGTGACCACCCCCAATGAATCGAGAAGAGAGAAAATAGGACTGCCGCAAAACCGAGGATGCTTCCCACAGATAAATCAATGCCTCCCGAGATGATAACGAACGTCATGCCGCAGGCCAGGATTCCAAATACCGAAACCTGCCGCAGCATGTCGCGGTGAGTATCCCATTTTAAAAACGCACCGTCGGCATTAAAAATCAATCCCAGTACGAATACGAGGAGGAGTGAAAAAAGAGCTCTGAGTACTGTGGAGTGAACAAATGCATTAATGATTTTTACGCGAGTCATCGTATACCCTGAACTCCGCATAAGTGAACTCGCATCCCCAATTCCTGCATCACTGCCGCCTTGGTGAACATCCCAAAAATTGCGCTTTTTTTATCGGGCACATAGACCACGTGAATATGATTCGATTTGTGCCGCGCCATCAGCTGATCGCGGGTAACACCTTCCAGCACAACGTTCATAATGGGCCACTGAGACGTTGTCAACTCGGAACGTTCATTCAACTCCGTATCAGGGAGTTTCACAACTTCTCCTATGCCGAGATCACAATGAAGTTTGTTGTCCGCAACAAAGACACGACTCCACACAATGAATCCGGGTCTACTTACGCCCTTGATCGTACCGCCGCCGAGACGAAAGTACATAGGCGGCTGTCGTTCGCTCACGGCGCCTCTGTAGCCGCCTGTGAGATGCGCAGGTGGAACCGCTCCGGAAATTTCAAGTGTCCATACAAAATCATTAATCCCGTTTCCTTTGAAATGCCTCCCCCACCGAATGTCATGTAATGTATTTTCCGGAGGGAATCCAAGCTCCTTCCATAAATGATACGTGACCAGTCCATCGACTCCTGCGCATTCATCCACTTCATTGAAGTGAGGCAACGCATCTCCCTTATACAGTTCCCTGTCTGTTACCGCATTATACACGGGCGGACGTTCGACATTATTCAATAATCCTTCGGCAAGGTCCGATGCGGGCGTCAGGTCTTTTAATCCCTGCTGATACTGAATGCCGATTGCCGCACAACCGAATTCATCGGCAAGCCTCACGGCGGCAATATACATTTTACATTGCAGGAGTATTTGGTTCTCCGTTAACTCATTTGCTTCATCAGTTCCAAGTGAAAACTTCATCCCTCTATCGATTAACCAACGGTAAGTCTTCCTTGCTTCGTCATCCCGGACGGTCAGCATCTTTGCATAGAGAGTAGATTGACTGAGTCTCTCTTTGAAAATACCGATGGGATGCAATAATTCATCAGGAATAATGGCATTGTACATTCCCATACAACCTTCGTCGAATATACCGAGGATCGCTTTATTCTTTCGGAACGAATCCGCAAATTTCTTTCCAAGCTTTTTATTCTTTACAGGAATTTTTACCTTTTCATATGGAACGGCATGAGAATAATCATGCGTGATTTTCCCTTTATCCAGCCACTTCCTGAAGTTTTTCATAAAAAATTCGTCGGTAAAATCCTCGCTCCACAGGGTGCTGTACTTTATACCCGCTTTTGTCATAGAAGCGTTAAGATTCAGCATACCGACAAGACCTGGCCACTGCCCGCTCCAGTTTGCAATTGTTAATATTGGTCCGCGATGCGTCATCAAACCCGGAAGTACGTGATGTGTATACTGCCACACGGCTTCGGCAACAATCAGGGGAGCATCCGGTGGTATCGATTTAAAAACCTCGATCCCGTACTTCTGGCTGTCGATGAAACCATGCTTCTTTTCTTCATCATAGGGATTTGCACGTTTCACTTTCCGACCAAGTCGTTCAACCGTATCAACTATTTTCCTTTCCGTCTCAGCTTGTGCCTGCCAACAGTTCTGGTTTGCAGCTAAGCGAAGATCGCCGCTTGCTATGAGGTAGATAGTTTTCATTCCATTACCTTCTGCTTAAGATTTATAAATCGATTTCAAGAATATCATTTTTCTTCAACTTGAGTCCCGGTCGGAAATTAACTCTCACTCCATCCCGGCTCTCAGAGATACTGATACCAACCGGCTTACCATTAAGGTGCGCTTCAGCTTTTCTCCCCGAACGTACGGCAGATTCTATATTCAGGGTCTTCAATTGCAGGGAACCATATGTTAACTCCAACCGTGACTGATATTTTTTGTCCCCCTTCTGCTGACCGAAGGTCCCCCAGCCGCTACCGCATGACCAGAACGTAAGAAAATCGTTTTTGGAGATGCGGGGATTGAATGTCATTTCCTGATCAACGCCGTCGTAATAATATCCCGAAAGACTGAGGAGCACTGCCCAGCTTGCCATCGCGCGTGCATAGTGATGGCCGCATTCTTCCTCGTCCCACGGATTCCTATGTTCGCCGTTGTAGCGGTCTCTGACAGCTTTTACGATATTTAAGCCCTCATCGATCCAGCTATTATATATCAGCGATGCAGCGACCTGATATTCGATGCCTGTCCATACTTCATCACTGTAAACGAATGTGAGAGCAGGCCGATTTCCGCGCGGCCAGGAACAGAGAAGAAGTCCTGCTTCATCGTTAAGCGCGTAAACACGCTGTACGTTCG
>CAYGZY010000244.1:0-5130 GCA_964354485.1 uncultured Chlorobiaceae bacterium
ATCGTTGGATAGTCGAATTTATCGGTTCTTCCTATGCAAAAAACATATTCCGAACTAAATCTCTGACCGAAGATTACGATCTTGCATTGCGGCTTGCACTTGGTAAAGCAAAAATGCTCTTCGTGTATAAACCATTTGGTATTAACTGTGCAACCCGCGGATATTTTCCGCACACGATGCAAACTGCAATACGCCAGAAGAGTCGCTGGATTACCGGCATTTGTCTGCAATCATGGCAGACGATAGGATGGCGCGGCGATGCAAAGTTTAAATTTATCCTTTACCGTGACCGGAAAGCGGTCATCACAAACATCATCAATTTTTTTGCGTACATCGTAATTCTCTATCTGATGTTGTATGAATTGATACGCTTCGGATTTGTAGCATACCGCGACCTGCCGCCGATCGTCGTAACGGGAACGCTCCTCTGGTATCTTGTCGTTATTGATAGTGCTTTTATGATATGGCGTATTCTTCACCGGTACATTACTGTGAAGCGTGTGTACGGTGTATCTGCCGCTCTTCTCAGTATTGTGCGGTTACCCGTTTCCAATATCATAAATTTCAGCGCAACCGGGCGTGCTCTTCTGATGTTTATGAAATCCACTCTGCAGAAGAAAGAATTAAAATGGGAAAAAACAAAACATCATTTCCCCGCCGCGTCGGGGTATGGGGGAGGACCGCGGTAATGCCTCTTAAACAGGTAACGATTTTATTCATATAATGTGATGGGAAAAATCATGCAGAACACTATACGAGTTCTTTATGTTGACGATGAAGATAACCTGCGGACCCTTGTCCAACAGCAGTTAACGGCAGAGGGATTTGCGGTCGAGACCGCCGATGACGGGGATACAGCGGTAGAAAAACTTGATAGAAAATCTTACGATGTCGTACTGCTTGATATCCGCATGCCCAGGATGAACGGCATGGAAGTGCTCAAGCATATGAAAATTAAAGGCATGACTACCCGCATAATTATGCTGACGGCAGTCGATGATCTTACGGTTGCGCTTGAAGCGGTTAAAATGGGAGCGATCGACTACCTGACCAAACCATACGACTACAATGAACTCGTGCGGGCGATTACGCGTGCTGTGAGTCAATAAAAATCCCTGCAGTTAGCATCACCGCAGGGAGCAATTGTATCTTCTTATAATTGTTTGTACTTTTCTCAGAGGTCAAGTCCTATGCAACGGGACGCTTCCAAACCCCGCCAGGTCCGGAAGGAAGCAACGGTAGGAAGAAAAGCCCGTGTGACATGGGGTAGCTTGGCCTCTTTTTTTACCGCCGGGTCACTCTTCCAGCCATGAAATTATTTCATATGATCCGGTGAGCGGGAACGCCGGCGGAGACATCATCATCAGCCGATCATCGTATCTGTAATTCTTATGAAATCCATGGTTCAATGTTGTACCGCTGAATGTACCCACGGCTCCCCTCTGATATTGCGTTATACCGCCCAGAAGGGTGAGTGTTCCGCTTAACGGTCTTGTGCTGTAATTTTCTGCCGTCAATCCGCCGTTCAGGCAAAAGATAGACGCGTCGATACGGCAATCGGAACGGTTTGCCGTATTATCCGTTACGATAGCGTTATTCTGTGCGACCAAACCGAGCATATCATTTGATTCCGCGATCCTCGGATCCGTTTCATAGCGTACATCATCGTCTATATAAATATTGCCGTATCCAAGACTAGCGCTCCCGGTCGCGCAAACTGTTGCTTTCCCTCGCATCGTTCCCTGCACATGGATGCTCCCTCTTTCTGCGAGGATCACACCGTTGGATGCAAACGTTGAAAGCGGTTCAGTTGTTTCTGTACCGGTCGCCGATGTTTTCCACGTGACATTATTAAGGTTGAACGTTAACCAGAGGTTACCGGTGGCAAATACACGACCGCTGCTCTTCGCGGCATTGACGGTGCCGCTTATATCGCCGGGAAGGTCGAGGTTCACACCGGACTGATATCCGCCGTAAAATTTCGCTAAATTCTTTTTGGGATTCGTGCCTAACAGCGTTGACACTTTGCCGTAAAAAACAGGAGAGTTTGGCCAAGGAATGTTCATCTTGGCTTGAGTATGAAACGGTCCCCAGATTGTATCACCCGTTATCCAGTTGATGCTTCCTTCTACTTTTGAGTAATAGGCGAATTTTGCGAATGAACTTGGCTGCAATATTACGGTAACGTTCTGCTGGTACGATTCGAATTCACCTGTCGCGATAATTTTAATCTGATTAGTACCGTAATTCTGCGCGCTGACGTCGAATTTTCCGCCGGAAAAGGGAACATCAGTATAACCCGATCGCCATTTCGGATCCAGAAAAACTTGATTTGCTGCAATATTCGCGGCGCTCGTCGCGATATCATGTGCCTGCGTGATTTTCACATAGTGGAGGTAATTCTCAGTCGAACGGTTTGCCGTGCGATTGAGACTCGGTGACACAATGGCAAATACCAGTGAAAAACCGAGAACCATAAGAAGCGATGCTTTTCCCATATAAATAGTTCTCCTTACCTGTTTTTTAGATTTCGAGCCGCTAATCGTAATTGACGCCAGTATGCATACGTGTATGTTGTATCGTATGCAAACGGACTTTCAAGCAATACTGAAAGTCTCATTGCGTATATTTCGTTTGAATTTGTTATCGGAAAACTCAGCGAATCTCCGATAGCATTAAAATACATAAAATCGAAAATCACCACACCGAGGCTTATTCCATTTGATGCTGTGGCATTAACTGTCCGATAAATCAGTCTGTCCCGGGGATTCGGCGTGGTGGTTAAACCGGACGGCAGACCGGTCGAATATCGAAGAATGTCGACAATGCCATCATTATCGACATCGGTCTTGAATGATATACTGTGTTCATCTGCGGAGAGAATCGATTTTGAAGGGTCCGGAATTTTCGATGGATCAGCACAATAACCAATTTTTCTGAAATCAGTTTCGATAATTCGCACAAGGGCTACGAGGTTCTCCTGCACAGTCAGATCGTTTGTATTATTGTATGTGTTTTCTGAAACATTTGCGTACATCTGTGTGATGATTATGAGGAGAAAACCACCGATGACGATCGATGATATCACATCAAATATTGTACTTTGTCCCATCGGATATCTCCTTAACGATAATAGAAGTAACTAAAGATATATGCCGCGCGGATCGTGTCGAGCATATCGTTGCTCGTTACCGTGATTGAGAGTCTTTTATGCCATGTGGGGGTTGACTGGGCAACCTCAGGATTTGTCGGGTTAACGTAATTGACTTTGCAATTAATGTTAAATGTGCCGCCTCTGTCGAATGAAACGGTCTGACTGTAATTATTATAATCGTCGAAGTCGTTTACGGAATCAGGGAAGAATTCTCCTGTCTCTAAACCCAAACTGGATGCCGCTGTCAGAGATGATGTCGCCGATACCGCATTGTCATCAGTTGCCCGATCGAATGCTTTGCCCGAGGCTTCTTCTACGAGGGATTCTGCCAAAGATACTGCCGTTACTCCCAGCTTGGACTGGATGACGACCTCATTATTCATCCCGAAATTCTTATGCATAGTAAGGAGCATTGTCACTAATAACGCCAATGCACCTAATGTTATGAACGTTTGCCCTGTGTTCATATGTTTTCATGTCCCTGGTTAAGACAAACTGTTTACACTGTAACTATATTACCTAAATGTTGGAATTTAATCTACTACTCTATGATATTTCTCACACTAATTAAATCTTCTTCTAATTACGCAGAATCAAAAGGAATAAAAAATTAATTCTAATTTTGTGAAGTCTGTTCCCTTTATTATGTATTAATTGCTCTTATTCCTTCCATGAGAGAATTTCCAGAATATTCGTTTTTGGGTAGTGAGGCGGCGTTTCCAGAAGTAACCGCTGATCAAATTGGAAATTATTGGAGTAACCGTACAAGGTACCACTACCTGATGCTGAGAAAGCCCCGATCGTGTATGAACTCATTGATCCATAGAAATTAACATTTCCTAACTTACCCATATGGTAATCAAGTTCGGCGCTGAACTTACCCGTTCTTGAAAAGACGCACGCCTGGATCATGATGTTGTTAGGGCAAGGATTTGCGGGAAAACCCGGTGGAAGCGGTATGGTCACATCTCTCTCAGTAACAATACCCAGGTAGTCGTCGCTTTCAGGGTGCTGAGCCGGGTCCTCATTATATCGGATATTGCCGCTGATGTATGCATTGCCTGTCCCCGTCAGACCGCCGCTCGTAGCGCATATAGTCACTCTACCGTTGACGGTCCCCTCTGTGCGGATATTTCCTCCGTTTACGAGGACAACGCCGTTGGGCGCTAATAGATTGATACTGACTGTCGTGTCGGAGAGCATACTCGTGCCCTTATACTCGCTGTACTTGATCGTACCGTTGTTGTTGAACTTCATGCGCACTTCATATGTACCTGTAGGTGTGGGAGTTGGCGTGAATATTTTACCGCCCGACGCTGCCGCACTCTGCAGACTGTTCAGATTTGGCGGAAGAGGTACACTGATCCCCGATTGGTACCCTCCATAAAATTTAGGATTGGTGGAGCCGGACGGGAGGGAAGAAGGATATGTTCCGGCGAGTGTTGTGACCTTACCAAAAAAGACAGGGGTACCGCTAAGGTTCATGACGTTTTCGATATGGCACGGGCCACGAACCGTATCGTCTGTGGTCCAATAAATATTGTTCATCGTGGCAAGGTAAACGCCGAACTTTGCAAAGCTACTCCATCCAAACATGGCCTGTACAGTTTGTTCCGTTCCGCGGTATTTGCCGTGCGAAGTAAGGAGAATCGTGCTGTCGGGTCGTTTTGTCGTGTAGAAAGAAAATTTACCCTCTCCCATGGCAAGATTTGAATAGGAGAATTCTGCGGACGGATTTGTAAAGAGCATGTTTGCACCGAAGTTCGCTCCGGAGGCAGCAATATTGTGTGCCTGACTATCCCCATAGTAATCAAGGTAGTTTTCGTAGGAACGTGAGGCACGTCCATGGATAAGCGGCAGTAATCCGAGAACAATAATACTGAAACCGAGTATTAATATAAGTGAATATTTTCCCATAGGTACCTCTCTTACCTGTTATTTAAATTTCGGGATGTAAGACGTAGCTGTCGCCAGTA
>CAYGZY010000245.1:0-9404 GCA_964354485.1 uncultured Chlorobiaceae bacterium
TTTTTTATAAAACATCCCGACGTCGAGAAAGTAACCGCACACGGCAAAACAAAGTCGACTGTATCGCTCACTTCTGGTATTAACTGCGATCTCCGGGTCGTCAGCAAAAAAGAGTTTCCGTTTGCTCTCGCCTATTTAACCGGGAGTAAAGAACACAATATCGAGATGCGCTCCCTGGCGAATCAGTTCGGCTGGAGTCTGAACGAATACGGATTTTCGAATACCGGCACCATATCGAAAAACCGTAAGTCTGGACGTGCGCCGAAATGTATTAATGAGGATGATATTTACAAGACTCTCGGTCTTCAATATATACCGCCTGAAATGCGTGAGAACATGGGAGAGATAGAAGCCGCGAAAAGCCACAATCTGCCAAAACTGATAGAAGAGTCGGATATTCGCGGGACATTTCACTGTCACACTACCTATAGCGACGGAATCCACACATTAATCGATATGGCAGAAGCTGCTCAGCGCCTGGGATGGGAGTACCTTGGCATTGCAGATCACAGTAAAGCAGCCGCCTACGCGGGCGGACTTTCTGAATCGGATGTGAAACAACAGCTCAAAGAAATCGAACAACTGAATAAGCGACTGAATAACTTCAGGATCTTTACAGGGACCGAATCGGATATCCTGCCGGATGGAAGTCTGGACTGGAGCTCAAAGATCCTTGAACGGTTCGACTATGTCATTATTTCCCTCCATAGCAAGTTCACCATGACGGAAAAGGAATCAACGAAGCGGATCATCAAAGCTCTCAAAAATAAGTATGTGACAATGATCGGGCATCCCACCGGACGGCTTCTCCTGGAACGGGAAGGATACCCGATCAATATGATAGAAATCATAGATGCAGCCGCCGATTACGGTAAGATGATTGAAATAAATTCACATCCCCAGCGACTCGACCTCGACTGGCGGTTATGCAAATATGCAAAAGGAAAAAGCATGAAAGTGAGCATTAATCCCGATGCACACGACCGCGAAGGTCTCTCTGATGTCTTTTACGGCGTCGGGATTGCACGCAAAGGATGGATGGAAAAGAAAGACGTCTTTAATACATTGCCGCTAGAAGGCATTCAACAGTTCCTACAAATAAAATAAAGGAATTCAATATGCGACAAATGTTCTGGGGAATCGTTCTTGTAGTCATCGGTTTGCTCTTTCTCCTCGAAAACTTCGGATACGCGGATGTCGGTGATATATTCGCCGACTACTGGCCGGTGATACTCATTATTATCGGCTTTTCACTTATAACGCGAAAGCGTTCCACACCGCGGGAGATTCACCTCCGGGAAGCAAGTCAGAGCGGGTCCGACCTGCTCCACCAGTCGAATATCTTCGGGGATATTAACATCAAAACGACCTCCTCAAATTTCACGGGAGGTTCGCTCTCGACGGTGTTCGGCGACTGCGATATCGATCTCAGTTCGGCAGGTTTCGCAGAAGGAGATCATGAATTACACATCCACAGTGTTTTCGGCGATTCACTCATTCTTCTTCCTGAGGGCGCGGCCGTCACGATCTCCGCAAACTCAGTGTTCGGATCTCTTCGCATGTTCGATAAGCAAAAAGGGGGATTTTCATCCAACTTACAGACAACGACGCCGGCATACGACACAACCTCCCGCCGCATGAGAATTAAAATATCAAAGGTGTTCGGTGACGTGAGAGTTGAGTAGTTTGATGATAAAAGAATCTCCCGATGAGAAAAAGAGGGTACGAATAATTATAGATGTACTGCAAAAGCGGTACCCTGCGGCAACAACTGCACTCAGTCATTCATCCCCCATCGACATACTCGTTGCCACAATCCTTTCGGCACAGTGCACGGACCGGCAGGTAAACATCGTGACGGGCGAGCTATTCCGGGAGTATAAGACAGCGAATGATTATGCGAGCACAAATCTTGTCGATCTAGAACGAATTATTAAATCAACCGGTTTCTACCATGCAAAGGCAAGGAACATTATTGCCTGTTGCAAAGTTCTCCTTGAACGGCACCGGGGAATAGTCCCTCAGACGATGGAAGAACTAGTTCAGCTTCCGGGTGTCGGCCGAAAAACAGCCAACGTCGTTCTTGGAAACCACTTCGGAAAAGCCGTCGGGATTGTCGTAGATACCCATGTAAAGAGAATAGCCGCCCGACTGGGCTTTACAATGAACGTAGATCCTGAAAAAATTGAACTCGATCTGATGAAAATAATACCGAAAAAGCGCTGGATCAACTTCGGCAATATCCTCATCCAACATGGGCGCGACACATGCCAGTCCCGGAAACCCCTGTGCAGTCTCTGTCCCATCAAAAATTACTGCCCGGCAAGGCAGGAATGACCATGAGTATATTTTAAAGAAATTCAGCGCCAGTGAAACCTCTTCCATTTTTTTCCGTCCGATTCAAAAATAAGAGCGCCCTTCTCATCCGTCCTGAGGTATGAGCAGCCGGCGTCCTTCAGGCGGTCGAGGACTACCGGTGACGGATGATTGAACCTGTTCCGTTTACCGACTGATATCACACTCATCTCCGGTCTGACACCTTGGAGGAATTCAGCTGAAGTGCTGGATATACTGCCATGATGTGCGAGTTTAAGTATGTCGCTCTCGAGAAAAGAGCCATAAGTACGGATAAGGTCCAGTTCGTTATCCGAATCGATATCTCCGGTGAGCAGTAGGGATGTACCGCCGTACACAATCCTGACCACTACCGATCCTTTGTTATCGTATGTACCTTCGCTCATTTTATTCATCGCAGGATGAAGTATGTACATGCGCCATAAAGAACATTCACCGTACTTAATGCCGCGCCCGATAATAGTTCTTTTCAATTCAAGAGAATCTACGAGATGGTGGAAATTAGATTGCAATAAACCGGTTGGTCTAATACCACCGTCGAGTACTTCCCCGACATCCACACCACAAAGCAGTGCAGCGCACCCTCCCATATGATCGGCGTCCGGATGGGTAATGACGAGCTTATCGATTGAACCGATTCCCCTCGCGCGGAGGTACGGCAGGACAACGCGTTCACCGGTGTTATAGTATAAGGATTGCGAACCTGCATCTACAATAACGGTTTTTCCGCCGGGAAACTCAATAACTATAGCATCTCCCTGTCCGACATCAAGAAACGCTACGCGGAGTTTCCCCTCCGGACGGTAAAAGATATTCCAATAGATAAGCATATTGATCAGTACCAGAAAGAGGATTAGCGCTCTTTTCATCGTGCTCTTCTGCACGACCATAATGCATAAGCCAACCAGCACATAGAAAATGATCGACGAAATGTAAGAGATGTTAGATTGAATATAGGCAAAGGGTAGGTTTCCGAACATTTGGACTATGTCCAGCATGATGGTTGTCAGTACGCGGGTCACTTCAGCATAGACCGACGCAACAGCCATTGATAGGTAGGAAATTCCGATAGTGATCATTCCTACCGCGAGAACTACATTAGAGAGCGGAACAACAATAATATTCGCAATAATACCGATGAGCGATATTTTTCCGAAGTACATTGATACAAACGGTCCCGTCCCTATCGCAGCCGAAAGTGAGACGGCAAACAAACTCCAGCAGAATGAAACGAATTTCAATAATCGATTCTTGTCACGAAAGATCTTAGAAAATATGTTTATCCGGGGATAAAGATAAACGATTGAGAGAACAGATACGAACGAAAGCTGGAATCCCGGGTGGAAAAGCAGTCTCGAATCAATGCAGAGAATAATCATTGCGGAAACGGCAAGAACGTTGTATATATCGACTCTTCGCTCGATACATTTAGCACCGAGGTAAATGACCGCCATTATGACTGAACGAACGACAGACGGGGTCCCTCCCGTCAGAAGCGCATAGTACACCAGAAGGATGCCCGTAACCGCAGATCGCCAACGGTCTGGTACCCTAAAAAACTGAAGGAGGATAACTATCATAGCCGCGACGATCACGACATGGAGTCCAGATACAGCGACTACGTGCATGACCCCTGCATTAATAAACGCTGATTTTACTTCGAGTGGAATATTACTGCGCTCGCCGATCAGCAGACCTCTCAGAAAGCGAGCCTCCTCACCGCCTATGAGAGTGTCGATCTTCCCTACAATCGATCGGCGTACGGGATTGACGAACCGGGCATATATACCGTTGGTTCCCTTCCCGGCTATGCAAGTTGAGTCCAGCGACGCGGCATAGAATCTGCCATCAATGTTATTCAGTTTGAGATACGATCCGTAATCGAATTCACCGGGATTTCTTATAGGATTCATTCCTGCCATCTGTCCGGAAAGCGATACTCGCACGCCGCATCGGAATGAATCGAGATCCGGATAATTTCTCTCTGTGCGACGCCACGAAATGAGAATATGACCCGTCACCTTCACGCCCCGGCTCTGAACAATAACAGATTCGGCATCAACGACAAACTTCACAGAATGTTCCGACTGCGATGGTTCATCAATGACGATTCCCTTCAGAATGACATTTCCTTCGGGCCATCGGAACCGGGCAACATTACTTCCCGCCGTATAGCGGGCATCGTAAGTAATTTTAAGAATCCCGAATCCGGTGCAGAGGATGACTAATAGAAAGTCGCGGATTAACTGCCACCTCTTTCCCGCAATACAAATCATGAAAATAAGAACAAGGAGAGTTACTCCGCTATAAACAAGCAGAAAATAAAATGGATAAAGCCATCCAATAATTATGCCCACGGTGAAAGGCAAGACAAGCTTCACCGCCGGCCGATGAGTAAACAGAAATCCTCCCGGAAATAGTTTTTTACTTCATGCCATCAAGGAGAGCCGGTACAATATCAGTTAATTTACGTACCCGGGCAGTGAGCCGTGAATGCTCTCTGCCAAAGGCAACAAGAGGGACCGGATTACGCGTATGACTTTTAGTACTCATATCCTCCAGATTCCCATGATCACTGAAAAGGACCAAAAGCATCTCCGCCGTATCAAACGTATCGAGTACACCTCCTATGAATTCGTCGACATTTTTCAGTACTCGCACTCCCTCTTCCATAGATCGTGTATGTCCTGCATGATCCGTTAAGAAATATTCATAGAAAACAAAATGATAATCATCTGATAAGTTGACCAGCCTTTTACCACCCTCTCTGGCCGTTATCACCGGCATATCCGGATACCCTAACGAGCGCCATCGCTCGTTCGTCATATCTGCAGATAGACCTCTTCCATCCATGATGGCTTCTTCTCCGAGCAGACGGTATCCCGCAGAAAGCCAGGCATACGTTATTGCGCTCATTTTTCCGCCCTTACTGAGATAATCGAAGAACTGACGCGGAAATGCGTTAGCATAGTATGGTTTATTCTTCAAATCTCTTAGCGATCGGAATATATTTTTTTCTTTGACCAGGGGTTTAAGCGAAGAATAGAGATACGGACCGAAATGCCTGCCTACGATCCGCGGAGCATTGACGCCTGTCAGCATTGCTGCCTGACCGGTGCCGCTCTGAGGTAAACCGGGAACGCCGAGCGTCGTATTGACCGGAACGACGGATAGATCCCGCCCTTCTCTCCATGCTGAACGGATGTGGAGCATTGAATTTCCGAATAGGGTAAAAAGCGCAGGGAAGTTATCTGCAAAAAACGGATTATACCTTTTATCTTTCCTCCCTATTCCAACCCCGTCGAGAAATATAAAAATGATTTTCTGGTGTTGATTCATCGGCGCTGTGCGGCAGAGTCAAGATACTTCACCCACGCGTCCTCAATTACTTTCATTTTTTCATTAAACGATGCTTCAAATACTTCTTGCAGAGAATCTTCGTTTTTAAATTTCTGCAGCATCTGCACGACAGCGTGTTCTCCGTACCTACCTATAAGAAATTGGAGAGTCGCCGCGATCTTTGCATGGAGTTCCTTTAAATCTTTTTTGGTAACACTTCTATTGTAGTCCTCGCCAAGATCAGAAAATTGAGCAACGTTTACCCTTACCGGCGGTCCGAACCGTTCGAGATCACCTCCCGCCATCAGGGAATATCCAACTGCGAGCCACTCGGGACATGAGGGAATCTGTTCAAGGATCGCACGTGCAACAATACGAGCGATGGAATGCCTTCTCTCTTCCCGTTCATCCTCACCGATGGGAATCATAATGTAGAGCCGGCCTGCTCGGTAGTGACCATCATCGAATATGAGCGATTGGGATTCCATTCTGTATCTACCGATCGTTTTAAAAACTATAACCTCGGTCGTCCTTCTGAAGGAAATGCCGAACACTTTCGCGTAGTGTGTATAAGTCGACTCAAGGAGTGCGCCGGTATATCTGATTTCATCTTCCTGAATACCCCTCTCGTACTGCATGCGAAAATGCGCAGTTGATTTTGTGCGTGTCGGATTCACCTGCATCGAGATGTTGAGGAAGGCAAATGCGATCAGAAACACTTTTATTACGCTAATCCGGTTCATTATTTTATGTCCCTTTTGTTTTACTATCAACTGTAACGGTAACAGGTCCATCATTCACAAGATGAACCTCCATCGGAGCCCTGAATACACCTGTTCTTACACGATCTTCGCCCATATGCTGACTGAGTGATAAAACAAATTCATTATACAGAGCTTCAGCCAGTTCTGGAGGCGCGGCTAAACTGAAACCGGGACGGTTCCCTCTGCTCGTATCAGCATAGAGTGTAAATTGCGAGATAACCAGAACGCTTCCGTTGACATCTTTCACCGAAAGATTCATTTTCCCCTCAGCGTCTTCGAAAATCCGCAAATGGGAGCATCGCTCGCCAAGATATTTCGCATCCTCAGCAGTGTCGCCATGCTTCACACCAAGAAAAACAAGCAGACCCCGATGGATTGCGCTGTGGCAACTGCCGTCTATGTATACACTCGCCTCCTTCACACGCTGAATAAGCGCTCTCATTGGGATTACCGTTCTCCCCTTACGATCCGATCATGACCGCTGTAATCTTTCCATACTTTGATATTCTGAAATCCGGCGTGCGATAATGTATCACAAACCATCTGACTTTGATCATACCCTATTTCGACAAGGATATATCCCCCATCTCGCAGTATCGACTTACAGAGCTTTGCCATCCTGTCGTAGAACGTTAGTCCGTCGGCGCCGTCGGTACATGCGGCACGAGGCTCAAAATCGCGGACCTCCGGTTCGAGTGTTAAAAATTCAGAAAGCGGAATGTACGGTGGGTTGGATACGACCATATCATACCGTCTGCGGGTTATTTCACCGCATTCATCAAACACGTCGCAATTAATAGTGCGAATCTGGTTCCTGAGGTCGTGTAGTTTGATGTTTTCATCCGCAACAACCAGCGCTTCACGATCGGAATCAACGGCATCGATGGTTACGCTCTCACAGGTTCGAGCAATACTAACAGCGATATTTCCCGAGCCGGTCCCTACATCGAGTAAATGATTAATTTCCCCTTTGTGTGAAAGGCAGATTTCCCTGGCGATTTCTACGAGCATTTCCGTTTCCGGACGCGGTATGAAAACACTCTTGTTCACGATGAACCGGAGTCCCATAAATTCCGTACTCCCGAGGATGTACTGCAGCGGTTCGTGGTTCCTGCGACGGTTTAAGAATTCCTCATACTGTTTTATGGATTTATCGTCAATCCTATCGTTATAGCCGGTTCGGAGATCTGCTCGCGTACATTTTAAAACTTCGCAGAGGAGCAGTTCCGCCTGCAAACGCGCTTCATCAATCCCGTCATTTTCCAGACGCATCATTCCCCATCCTATTAAGGATTGGATCGATACCGGCATTTTTAGTTGAGCGTGATCTGGTTTTAATTCGTACATGGTATAAAATAAATAATAATGCTCAAAAGAAAAGTCAACTAAGCATCACATAAAACCCGTTCATGTTGCCTTGACTACAACGAGGGTGATATCATCCGATTGAATTGTGCTGCGGCTGTGCTGGTTCACTCCATCGATAATTGACTGGAGTATTGTCCCGGATGATTCGTGCTGGCAGTTCTTAACGATTCTGAGAATGGAATCTTCCTCATATTCTTCTCCCTTCGCGTTCATTGCTTCGCTGACTCCGTCGGTGAAGAGAACCATCACATCACCGGATCTGAGTATAATATCTGATTCTTCATAACTTGACGTCGATTTCATAATTCCGAGGAGCAATCCTCCCGCAGTGAGGCGTTCAACTGAACCATCGGAGCGGACGAGGAATGGAGGATTATGTCCGGCGTTGACACACTGGAATCTGCGCGTGTCTGAGTGGAGTATTCCCCAGAAGAATGTAATAAAACGTCCGGCTGTCGTATTATCGCAAATGAGGTTGTTCACACGCGATGTCAGTTCTGATAATGAGAGCCCGAGCGGTGAAAGTGCGCGTATTGTTGCCTGCAGACTTGCCATTAAGAGAGCCGCCGGTGTGGATTTCCCAGAAACATCGCCGATCGCAACGACGAAATGTGTCGAACTCAGAGGGATAACGTCGTAGTAATCACCCCCTACTTCTTTCGATGATATGTTTACCGCCGCGCAGTCAAAACCGGCTATCTGCGGGAGAACTGCCGGGAGGAGATCTTTTTGTATTTCGCGGGCGATGAGCAATTCATCTTCCATCCGTTGTTTTTCAATGGCTTCTTTGAACAATCGGGCATTCTCGAGAGAGATAGTAGCGAGGTTACCGAGTGATGTAAGAAATTCAAGGTCAGTGCGGGTATACGATTCGCCGTGCATCTTGTCACCCAGAGCAAGCAGGCCTTTCGTTTCATTTTTAATTCTCAGCGGTATCAGCGCACGGATACCGATTTCCGCCATCTCCTTCTTCCACGGAGGACTCCCCTTTTCCCTGATATCATCGACAAGCATAGGGGACACAAGTCCGTTGAAATAGGAGCACAATGCGGGTGTGATCGATTGTTCAAAGCGCGAGGCGACGACCTTCATATCACCGTAGTCGTTCAGGCAGAGAATATACCGATTTGTTCCGAACTGTCCCATGATCGAAAAAAGAAGGAGTTTGATGACGCGATCCGTCTCCAGAACCGAATTAAATTCTTTTCCGACATCAAAGAGCGTATTCAGTT
This sequence comes from uncultured Chlorobiaceae bacterium, assembly GCA_964354485.1. Classification (GTDB taxonomy): domain Bacteria; phylum Bacteroidota; class Ignavibacteria; order UBA10030; family SZUA-254; genus CAYGXH01. The sequence continues at coordinate 9,059 of CAYGZY010000245.1, forward strand.
CTCTTATTTTCTTATCGAGCTGTCGGTTTACGGTGTTCAGTTCATTGATGAAGAGTCCTTTTTCTATAGCAACTGCCGCAATGTTTGCGAGTGATCTGACATACGTAGACTCCTTATCGGTAAGTTTTTTTCGCGGAAGATTCGGCGCGAAACCCGCTATCCCGACGGTGCGGCTGTGAGCTATCAGCGGCACTATAAGGGTGATCTTATCCTCCTGAAACGATTTAAGCCATGGGTACGTCTTAACGGTCTGTGAATTGATATAGAGTATCGACTTTGGCACGCGCTTGATCAGATACTCGGCTTCTATCAGGTTTGCCGGCAAACCTTTAAGATTTTCCACGAC
>CAYGZY010000246.1:0-4907 GCA_964354485.1 uncultured Chlorobiaceae bacterium
TCAATGTAGTACGGATTGACATAGAGGTTATTTAATCCGCGTGACATGACACTGTGTGCGATGCGAATGGTCAGGGGTGAATCCGCTGCGATGAAGTCATCCCGCAATCCCGGAACGATTAGTATATCTGAGAAATGGGCACGGAGCGTTGAGTATAGAGTTGATCTCACTTCTTTGGCTTCTTCGTTCATATAGTCGGCTGATGCGGAAAGACTCAGACCGATAACGCCACCCGGTTTCAGTATTCTTTTTACGTCCGAGTAGAATTCCGTTGTGTAGTACCTGTTGATCTGTGCTGTAACGGGATCCGGCAGATTGATGAGAACAACATCGTACTTAGAATTTGTCGACCGGATGAACAGCCTTCCATCCCTGGGAATCACATGGATCCTCGGATTACTAAGATTTTTTGTGAATTTCTGTCCGATCTGAAAAAGTGCAGGATTAAGCTCGACGTAGTCAATCGTTGCGACGTTATACTTCAGTATTTCCCCTGTCGTACCTGAGATACCGCCGGACACCAGTAGGACATGCTCCGGCCGTGGGTGCTGAAGCATTGCATAATGAACTGATTCCTCGCCGGAAGCCGGATCATCCGTTGAGAAGAGGAGGATATTATTTTCATAGAAATTATATTGGTTCCCTTGTTCGGTTACCGTCAGAGTTCCGTAGGGTGTATCATCGTAGTACAGTACATTCTGTCCTTTCATTATGTATCCAACCGTAATTTTCTCTAAGTCGACACTTCTCCCAAAGACAAGGAGAAGGAGAGCAGCGGATATGGTGAGTATCTTTAAGCCGTTGCTTCGACCGCACAATGAGATGAAATACGCGGCAACCATCGTAATAAGGAGGAGGAAAAACAACCGCTCGAAGGTCTGGATGGAATAAAAATAGCCGATACTGAAAGCGAGTCCGCCTGCTACACTCCCCACAGCTTCCCATGAATATGCATGAGGTATGCGGTTCTCCTTTTTCAGCTCCGACAAGAGGACGGCGGTAACCGTGAAAGAAAAACCTGAGATGAGACAAAAAGGGGCGAGGAATAAAAAACTCGCGAAAATTATTTGCAGGATATCGGGCATACTGCCGGTATCGAAAAGAATATTGCGCATGAACCGGATGAAAAAAACCGTAACAGGCGGTAAAATACCGAGGAGAGCTATAAGCAGTCCGAGAAGACTGAATCTATCATGTACACGTTCTGCATACTTACCGAGGAAAACACCGGCGGCGGTGAGTACCATCCAGTTCGCCATAACGATCCCGATTATTAGCTCATTGCCGCAGAATACCGTGAGAAATTCTCTAAGAAATACTATTTGTGTAACGATTGACGCGATGCCAACGACGACAACCGCGGCAATAAGAATTGTTTGATGGTGGGATTCTACCGACCGACCGTGGAGCGCATCATTTTTCACCGAAGACGTATGCCTCGTAGATATACAGTTCGGCATCCTTCCAGCCGTCCCATCCGATGCCGGCTTTATCCTGTGCGCAATGTCCCAGGAATTCTTCTTTTGTCCACCCTGTTTCCGTTGCTACCTGAGGTAAAAATGTCCCCGACCGATTTCCCTTCCTGATGTATATGCCGTGTTTACCCAATTCAATTTCATCGGGGGATGTTATTCTCATCATCGGTGAAAGGACGGAGATTTCTATTTCGATATCATTAATCTCCTTTGATGTCACGGGGGGAAACCGGTAATCTTCCGTCGAAGCGGCAACGGCCATCTTCTGCACCACCGCAAAGAGCGGCTCTGTCGCATCAAAGCGTCCGATACAGCCGCGGAGATCGCCGCCTTTATGGAGTGTGACGAATGCGCCCGCATGACGGCGGAGTGATTTTAACAACTTGTTTGAATCAATCTCGGGTATTTTCCTTTCCTGTACATACATATTGACTGTTTTGCGCGCGATTGCGAGCAATTCCTTCTTATCTTCCGCGCGAAGTTCATAGGACGTTATACTCTTTTCCCGTTGTGATGAAACTGCAATCGCATAATAACCGACGACACGCAACTTTTCGCCATGCTCCGAATCACCGGAGTTCATGTAGCGAATGATATCCATCGATATATCGGAGGCGTACTGTGTCATGTTGAGGAGCGTCAGAACTGAGGTCCAGCCGCATAGGCTAGTGACGAGATTCGGGATGTTCCTTTCCTCATTTTTACCGAGGATCCTTAGAAGCTCCTCCGGAGAATTCGATATGATCGCATCGGCTGTGGCTTTGTCCACTTTTACGGCATCATCATACGGAGGGTAGTGTGAAAAATCTGTGCTGATAACGAACAGATTTTTCGACTGCAAGTACGGTCTGAGAGCATCGGCGATTTTTTTACATACTTCGGGCGATTGTGTGCCAATGACAATCGGCACAAGCTGGAAACCGGCACCGAGCTTGTTCTGGAGAAAGGGGAGCTGTACCTCAAGACTGTGTTCCTGCATGTGAGCATCAGGGCGATCCGAAAAGAAATTGTACTTATGTACCAGATCGGCGGTAATCGATTTGTTAACCTTCACAGTTCCAAGCGGTGTGATGAAATCGCCGCTCGTGTACACCGAGGCACCCTCAAAAGCGATACGGTGGCTCGATCCGAGCAGAAAGACATTCTCATATTTCTTCACAGGATCCAGCTGGTTGAAACCTGAAGCCGCGACACTCCCTGAAAAGACATATCCGGCGTGCGGTACAATGAGTGCGATAACATCCCCCTGAATCTTCCGAGGTGCGGCCTTTTTGAAAAGATCATCGAGCGTGGATGCGAGTTCGTTTGCCGCGGCAGGATAGAATTGTCCCGCTACAGCGGGGTACCGGTCTGTCTGCAGTTTCTGTGTCCTGCACTCCTGAGCGGATAGTATGATAGCAAAGCAGAACAAGACATGGATAATTTTCTTCATGCCATTTCCTTTCAAATCCATCCGGAATTACTGTAACCTTTTTTTATTTGGCGAGACAACCATCTCACTGCGGGGATCAGGAATTCTACAGTAAAATCCCCAACCGCCGATATTATTTTCAACCTTGAGAAGGATGGTATTCCATCCTTTCTGCAAATGTATCCCAACCGTATCCTGATCCGGCGAAGCTCCTCTTATCATCATTGTATCATGGAGGAGCGAACCATTAACCCACAGCCGTACTCCATCGTCCGTGCCGAGATACATATTCACATTCCTGTTCTGAGGTACGTAAAGGTAAGTCAGAGCATACCCAACAGCCATGTCGTGCGGTTTCAGGGCGTCATTGAGATTCACAAAACCGTCACTAGAGGACGTCCATGGAATCCAGTAAATTTCTTTCTGGTCCTTATCACGATAAGGTTTTTTGAAATCAATACGCTCCTCTGGAGTGTAGACTGTCCGCAATCCGCTCCTGACATTCCAGTCGCCGGGATTAGGGAACGGGCCGAGGATGTACCATTTACGAACGAAATTCCGGTGCGGTGTAAGCGCCAGAGCATCAATACCGAGATGATAACCTGCCGATACCGGATTTTTCCCAACAACCTTGAATGTTACAGTCACAGTGGTATCCAGCACTCTCACAGGATCGCACGTGATCAATCCCCCTGGTACAGTTTCGGGGCTGAACGCATCATACTCGGCAACTTTCTTCCCTCCAATCCAGATTTCTGCCTTACCGAAGGAAGTATCTTTTGTTACATAGACGCCCACAGTGTACATATCGGGCTCCCTGACGGGGACATTGAGCGTGAAATAGCCGCCTCGTTCCGCTGACGCGTATCGTAACTGCTCATCGCCCGACCAATCAACACCGTAATCTGTCATTTTTTGTGCGCTGAGAGTTCCTTTAACGGTAGCTGCCGTTGGAATCAGACTCTCAGCTTCGATGCTCTCTTCGGGTACGGCGACACGAAGGGGAATTCTTTGCGGCGGTGGAGGAATAGGTTCGAACTGTTTATGCGGCTCACGCTGGTACCAGAAAGCAACACTCGAGAAATCGACAAGCTCCTGATTGCCATGACCATGTTCTATTGTAAAACGGAGTTTATCGCGGAACGGAATCTGATCCCCGAAATGAAAGCGGTAGGCGACAACTCTCGAATGTAATGTATCATCCTTCTGAATCAATCCGTGCAGAGGCGCCGAGTAGATTCCGCGGTTGAAGTACCAACCGCTCGTGAAGTAATCCTCGGTTCCTGTTCCCCTGATGGACGGAACAGTTTCCCTGTCGACATAAACCATCTCGTCGCCTTCGAGGTAGGATATGTCCTTTTCGCGGTAACCCTGCATTGATAGAATTGTCCCGACGTACTGACCGGTACCCTCGGCATCCAGTATGAGGTAGTTCTGACCGCGTTGTGTCCGGTGTTCGCGCCGCCACTGTGCATGGAATCTCCCTATCGTTCCATCGCCGAGATTGTCGAGCTTCTGATAATCGATCTGATAATAAAAGGAATTGACTTTCTTTCCGGTCTCATTCACGACCTCTATTCTAGCGCCGTCCGAAAAGGGCATTGGGAAATAGCAATAGTATCCGCCACTCGACATCCCGAGGGGAAGAGACAACCAATGGGTGTACTGATAACCATTTCCAAAAAAATCTCCAAGCGGACACCGGACGCTTGCTTCCTTTTCGCCGTCCCAGTACATGCGCAGAAGTAGCCGACGTAAGAAGTACTTATCATCGGCACCGACAGTAACCCATATCCTGGTGATCATTCCTGCGCCTTCGATATCTGCAAGAGTTTTTATTTCACCGACGGCGAGCGGAACGAAGTCGGCATTCCCCCCGGAAGTATCATTGCTCGAGATCTGGATGAGTTTGCTGTCTTTCAATAAAGGGAGAGCGCCGAGGGAAAAAAAGTCAGGAATAGATTGCCCGTAAAGCAGAAGGGGAGAAAAGAAAACGAGGATCCACACGAAATATTTTTTCA
>CAYGZY010000247.1:0-23532 GCA_964354485.1 uncultured Chlorobiaceae bacterium
GGTCCATCGGTCCCTCGGCCTGACGCATATCGTTTCGATTACTTTATTATAGAGGAGGAGAAGCATGAAGCCAAAAGTGAAGGTCCTCTCTCTCGCCTTATCGATGATTCTTCTTTTTACTATGGGATTTGCACAGTCCCCGGAAATCGTAGAGCAGCGCACGGATAGCGTCGTACATCCCGGAGAGGATTTAATCGAACAGCAATCTGATGAAGATCCGACGGCAGAGAATTCCGAAGATTTTGACTTTACTGTCTCGCTGAGATCGAGGCTCATTCGCCGCGAACAGCCGGCGGCGGGATATTCGAATGGATATTACAGTGGTTCTGCCGATAAGCTGTACGAGAGATGCCTGTATAGAATCGGGGAACATGTTGCAGGCGGTTTTCTAATGGAAAAAGATGCGGGCGAGAGTAAAATCTACAGTTTCACTACGATGAATATATCGTTTCAGGATGTTTGTCCTATCGTGAAGAAGCTGGTTCTAGGCGACTACCGCATAGAGAGCGGTCAGGGATTGACTCTCTGGAGCGGAAGGGGATTCCTGAAGGGGGCTGATGTAGTAACTCCTCTGCGACGGAAACCGAGAGGAATCGTATCGGCGCTTTCATCCGATGAATTTCACTTCTTCCGGGGAGCAGGTACGGAAATTACCTGGCAATCCATCACCACCGTACTATTCTATTCCTCCATACGCCGTAGTGCAGTCCTCGATGACAGCGGCGATATTATTTCATTCAATGAGAATGGATATTACCGCACCACGAGGGAACTGCAACAGCTTAATAATACGGATGAAAAAGTAATAGGCGGGCGGTTTATATACCGGCTTCCCTTTAAAGGAGTATTAGGATTGACATTCCTCAGTACAAAGTACTCAAGGGGATTCGCGGTAAGCGATAATGTGCAAAATACAAACGGAGCTGCGATCGATTTTTCATGCAGCATGCAGCGAATATCCCTCTGCGGCGAACTGGCTCACGCCAACAACCGATCGGCAGGAATTGTGGGAGTATTCCTGCATCCGCATAAAAATATTAATATTGTAATGTCATACCGCTTCTATCCCGACAAGTATCTGCCGGTTCGCACACTTCCGTTCGGAGAATGGGGATCCGGGGAACGCGGATTTTATTGCGGTTTTACCGCCGAACCGTGGAAGTCTGTCGCTCTTTCTGTTTACTACGATCAGTTTGAAAAAATAAAAGGTGGCGATTTTTCCACTGAGGGAAATGACTTTCTTATTAACGTGAAAATTCCGCTCTACTCAAGATTGAGTATTACGGCACAGTACCGGCGGAAGATGTCGGAATATACTGGGTACCACAATGATCCCGGGATGCTTCAAATGAGATCAACCCGGTTGAATTGCCGGCAAAAATTTAGAATAACTGCAGAACATAAAGTATCGTCATATCTTTCATTAAGAGCACGTCTGGAAGAGAACTTTTTCTCTAACGGAGTCGAGGTAGAGGGGGAGCGGGGATTCCTGTTCTATAACGATATTACGGTAAAAGCACCGAAAAATTGGTTGTTCAGTGTGCGCATCACTTATTTCAGGAGCTTTTCCCGTGAAACCGTTCCGTACGAATTGGAAAGAGATCTGGACGGTGTTCTCACACAGACGATGCTCACAGGCGAGGGAAATCGATTCTACTTGCTTGCCGGGTATGACGCGGTAAGTTGGTTAAAAATATCGGGGAAGTATTCCGTCGTTCAGCGCGATGATGTTCTGAAAATCGGAAGCGGTCACGATCAACTTCCATCAAACCGGGATTCGAGAATATCTGTTCAAGTCGATATCCTCCTTTAATGATAACGGTTTGGGACATCAGTATGTTTTTTGTATTTTACAGTCATGCAGAAATCAGTGAAAAAGAAGGTCGTAGTCGCTATGAGCGGCGGAGTGGATTCATCCGTCGCTGCGGTACTCCTGTTGGAACAAGGGTATAAAGTGTTCGGTGTTACGATGAAAATGTTCAATCCCGATGATGTCGGAGGGACTTTTCACAGGGATTCACCCTGCTGCGGACTAGAAGCGATGAATGATGCCCGCAGTGTCGCCCTCACACTCGGTATACATCACTACATCGTCGATCAGAGCGGGTTGTTTCAAAGGGATGTCATTGACAATTTTATAGAGGAGTACCGGAACGGACGTACACCGAATCCGTGCGTTCTTTGTAATCATAAAATCAAATGGAATGAACTGCTATCGAAAGCAGATGCAGTAGGTGCAGAGTACGTCGCGACCGGTCATTACGCCCGCGTTCGGTACGATGAAGAAAAAAAGAGGTACGTCATTACCCGGGCGGCGGATACAACCAAGGACCAGACATATGCACTATGGGGTTTAAATCAGGACGCCCTTTCGAGAACGATTTTTCCACTCGGAGAATACACAAAAGTGCAGGTAAGGGATATTGCTTCAAGATTCGGACTGAAGACGGCGGAAAAGGAAGAGAGCTTCGAAATTTGTTTCATCGCAGATGACGATTATCGGCGGTTCCTTGCTGAGCAATTCTCAAGGCGCAACATCGACATTCATGGGGGTAATATCGTGTTCGGCGGGAAAGTGGTTGGAAAACACAAAGGAATTGCGTACTACACCATTGGTCAGAGGAGCGGAATAGGCGCCCATGGCGGGAAAGTCTACGTCACGAAAATCGATGCTAATGCGAATATAATCAGAATCGGTAAGAAAGAGGATCTTTTCAAAAAAGGATTAATAGCTAAAAACGTTAATTTTATAGGTATCGATTCATTAAATGAAGAAATGAGGATTTCAGCTCAAATCCGGTACAAGGACGAACCTTCGTTAGCTACAGTCCATCCACGGGAGGGGAATAGTATCTCGATAATATTTGATGAGCCTAAGAAAGCGATCACGGCGGGTCAATCGGCGGTCATGTATTTGGAGGATCTCCTTATCGGCGGCGGTATTATCGATTCTGTGTACCAATAATCTTCTCCATTCCATTATTCATAAATTCATTAAATTTTATTCATATTATGGGAAAATAACATTCAGTCATCATTCTTTTGAGATTTATCACATTTCTTTGAAATAATGCTTGACATTCTACCCTAAATCCTATATATTTTCAACAATTGTAGGTGTTGGAAAACGGGTATTTCAGGAAATTATATTGCGTTACAGAAGCCTTATAGTATTGCTAATAATTATTGTCGGTTGTTCAACCGAGAAGTCGGTAAAATCTACCTCAGGACCTAGTCTCACCAGTTTAGCTCCTTCAACATACGTTGACACATTATCCAGGGAAGAAATGAACTCTGCGATCGGCGACAGTCTGATCGCTGATTCAACTTATGATGAAGTCACCGCTCAACTCCTTGAAGCCGCCCGTGAACATTACATTACTGCTCTGAATGCTCAGGCACAGGGCGATTCAGTCCAATCTGTAGCGGAATTCGAGCATGCAATCGGAATTCTCAATGAACTGGCTTATTATCCAAGCATCGACAGCAATAAGGATTTCGAGGATCTTACTCAAAGTTTGATTGGAGATTACGAAAGATATATCGCAAATATCGACAGTCTTGGCTCCAATACCTCGATATTTGCACTACGCGAAAAAATGAATCAGGTGGATGAAGCGAACGAAAGTCCGGACGAAGATACGCCCATTCAGGTTATAAAGAGCGTGACCGTTCCGCTTGTAATCAATGGTCACGTCGGGCAGAATATTAAATTCTTCTCGGGAAAGGGGAAAAGGCATTTTGAACGATGGCTGACTATCGGGGGGAAATACTTCCCGATGATGAAGCGGATTTTTCGAGAGGAAGGTGTACCGGAAGAGCTGGTCTATCTATCGACCATTGAAAGCGGTCTGAATCCTATCGCTCGGTCTTGGGCAAAAGCTGTCGGTATCTGGCAGTTCATCAAAGGTACCGGAAAGTTGTACGGACTGGGAAGTAACTTCTGGTACGACGAGCGGCGTGATTTTGAGAAAGCAACTAAAGCGGCTGCGCGCCATCTCAGAGATTTACATAGTGAATTTGGCGATTGGTATCTGGCGCTTGCGGCATACAATTCAGGCGCCGGACGCGTTTTTCGGGCAATACGTAAGAGTAAATCAACAGATTTCTGGAAACTTCGACCTTATTTACCTCGTGAGACGAGGAATTATGTACCTCAGTACATTGCTGTTACGGCAATGTTTCTTGAACCGGAGACTTATGGATTTAGAGTCGAACCTGCAGATCCTCTTCGGTACGACGTTGTAACCATTGACGGTTCGGTTGATCTGAAAGTTTTGGCAAAGTGTGCGGAGACAGATGTTGAGTCACTGCGAGACTTGAATCCGGAACTATTGAGGTGGTGTACGCCTCCTGGAATGAAGGAATACAGCTTTAGGGTACCGTCAGGGAAGCTTACGGCGTTCAATACAAATTTCGCCAGTGTATCTGATGATCAGAAGCGCGATTGGATCGTCCATAAGGTGAAAAAGAGAGAGACCTTGGGAACGATCGCGAAGAGGTATGGTGTCACGATAGGCATCATAACGGAGACCAATCGTCTTTCATCCACGGTGATTTCCGCCGGGAAAGAACTGATCATCCCTGTTCCATCGAACTCAAAGAACTACCTTGCGACGATTTCAGATGAGGATATTCCAAAAGCTTCGAAACGGGCATCAACCCGCACAAAGTTATTGGCGCAGGCACAGAAAGGGAATTCGAAAATTAAGTATAATATCCGCAAGGGCGATACACTGGGTGAAATCTCCGAGCTATTCGGCGTGCGGATCAGCGATCTTCGTATGTGGAACGGGATACCATACGGAAGTTCTATCAGGGCAGGGAGTAATTTAATTGTCTGGGTGCCGACTGATGAAGCTCCTAAATATGCGAATGTGAACCTGATGTCGGAGGAAGATCACACGAAGCTTCACGCATCTGTTTCGGATGCAGAGAACACGCGGAAAAAAACCGAACACAAGGGATCATACTGGACGACTTACAAAGTGAAGCGGGGTGATTACCTCGGAAAGATTGCAAAACAGTTTAACGTTGTGGCAGCAGATATACAGAAGTGGAACGGATTGAAATCAGCGGTGATAAACGCGGGTCAGAGTTTAGAGATTTATATTGAAGAAAACGGATCTCCTGCCTCATCCAATGTTGCGGTACAGGAGAAGGATTCGGTGAAAAACGGTAAAAGTATTATCTACACTGTAAAAAAAGGTGATACGCTCGAAAAGATCGCCATATCATTCGGCGTTTCTATATCACAGTTACGTTCCTGGAATAAAATCCGCGGCTCCCGCATCGTGGTTGGGCAGGAATTATATATCAATTCTTAAACATAGCTAATGAGAACACACACCTGCATTACGGGTATGTACTTGTAAATTTTGACGGGCAGACAGATAACACTAATCAGACTGAAGGTCATAGATAAAAATCTATGAAAATCTTGGTTCATACTTTTACCTTTACCCTTCGCTAATCTAACCCCTTTTGTATTTTCCCCTTTTCAAGGGGAAAAGTTAAAGCCGCATTTATAAAAAAAAGGAGGTATCCCCCTTACCAAGGGGGACTACAGGGGGTTAGTTTACACACTTGATTGATTCTATCTTTTCGTAAATTATTTGTAGAACATCATTCAGATTATTATATACATCATCATTCTGAAATCTTAAAAAATCAATACCTAATCCTTTAATTTCTTCTTGACGTTCCTTATCATATTCCTCAGCGTCAGAATGAAAATGACTTTCACCATCTACCTCAATAGCTAATTTCAATTCAGGACAATAAAAATCCAACACATATGTTCCAACACTATATTGTCTCCGGAATCTGTAGCTCCCAATTTGTTTCAGTCTAATTCTTGACCACAAAATATTTTCTGCCTTTGGCATATTCCTCCGGAATACCTGTCTTCGATATTTCATCGAAGACCGATTAAAAATGTTTATCATAAATCCTCCCTGATTTTTATACATTAAGATACTATCATCCAGCAATATCCTGTTACCCCTATTGTGTTTTATCCCATTTTTAAAAAGGGTTGGGAAAATGTCCACCTTATCAAGGGGGACTACAAGGGGTCAACCGGCCTAAAGCATATTGCTCGCATGAAATAAAGATAAAATTATCTTATCACCACGAACTTCCCCGTCTGCTGACCTAAATCCGAATCAACAATATATAAATACACTCCGCTTGCCAGCGCCCGGCCGCTCTCATTGACCAGCCTGTAAGAGATCTCACCCCTGTCTTCCCGGTATCCTTCTATCCATTTCCCGCCTTCCTCATATCCATTCGATATCGTGTTCTTAATAACCGTTACCTTTTCACCTACGAGCGTAAATATCCGGATCGTCCATTCACCTTTCGGCAGATGGATAAACTTCACCAGCCGCATGTTCTCATCCCAAAACCATTCATGCCCCTCCCATCCACCATTTTCAAACGAGTACTTCTGGTCAGTACGGTATGGATTCGGTACTACCAGCACTTTTCCCGGCTCTTCTGACGGTAAAAACGACATATCCACCTTCACCCAATTCTCACGCAGACTCGATTCACTATACTCAGAATAAAGAGTATCGTATCGTGTTGATCCGTCCGGCATAGGTACTTTCACTACTGTGATATCCGGTAATCCGATCGATGTAACGGCGTACCAATACCGCTTTCCGTAGACCAGATTTGAATCGATGAATGTGGTATCCATTTGCGCCAGCGACCATTCCGTTGATGTATCTGGTAAAAGATACTCATGCATCAATACAAAGCTTTCCTCCTGAGGCACACTTCCGACATCTTCACTGCGGTATAGGCGGAAGCCGGTGAAGGTACGACCGCCGGGCAGTTTTCCGTTCTCATCGCATTTATGAATTGTGCACTCGCCTGTCGGATTACCGCAAGGCGGATTGGTTCTGCGCCAGTGATCATCGGGGAAGGACTCTGCGAGTTTATTGGAATCGTCCCATGTTTCGGATGGTACAATCCCATTCCCGACAGCGTTTCTGCTCGGATGCCATTTCAATTCGGCTCTGTTTGGTTTGATAGCGACATCGAGTTCGGGTGAGATCGGCATAACCGGAGAGATATATCCGTTATTGTAGAGCATGATTGCTTTTTTAGCGTTCTCAGTGAGGCTATTAACACCCTGATCGACACCATATCCTGAAACAAGTGCCATTGACGTTTTTAATGTGTCTCCGGGTTTGAGTTCTTCGAAAGGACCAAATGAAAAGAAAATTCTTGTGTCAGACAGATACTCCTGATTTGGTTGGATTGGTTGCCCGGGGAAAGCTGCGCCATTCATCCAAGCATAGAGGCATGAATCACTATTACATGGTTCATCTCCTATCAAACTATAATCACGCCATCTATAGATAAACCTGAGCGAATCGAGAGGCTTGGGAGATCCAAGTATGGTTAAACCAAGCGGTGTTGAGCCACGGTCGACTGGATTATGAATAAATGCGGTCCTCAATGAATCTATATATGCTGAATAATTATGCTGCCAATAACCACCAATATTAGTTGGACCTAACTCCATGTCAGCAAAGTAACCTACATAGATGTCTGTAATTGTGTCCTGACCGATATTTACAAACGAATACTCAAATGGAAGGACTGCTTCAAGGTATCTTCCTCTCCAGGCATACGATTTTTGTATGCACATAAGTCCCATTGGCACATGACCGGGCCATACAGGTCTCGAAAAAGTATCTGTGGCTGAGCAGTACAGATCATTATCAGAAATTGCCGCGTAATCCTCATCGACGTGCGGTTCGCCGTGATCGGGTAATCCGTTCTTCTCTAACCACCGATCACGATTATTTTTAAATGGTTGACTGCCGTCCTTATTTGGATGACACTTGTCCCGTGTTCCCGGATCGTAGTTATCTCCGGCTGGATCGGGATTCCAATTAGGATCGTATGGCATTCCATCGCAACTTATTTCCACTGGATCGACTAAGCCGTCAGCCCCAACATCATCGTTTGAAGGATTCCAGTCACCGTCATTATCAGTACCGTCAAGATCATCTTCATCGACTTTCCCATCGCCGTCATCGTCACAGTAGCGTTTGTTAGGTTCTCCGATCGAATTTACAGAGGTTTGCCAGAACCGCCAACGTGGGAGGTGATAGTAGCTTGGATAGAATTCGCTACGCGCGTCGGATCCATCGTATCCCACTGACACATGGATGGCCCCATTTACCTTTCCTCCAATTCGTATTCCTAAGCCATAGAGATGCTCAACACCGGATCCAGCCGGATACTCCAGTCCCATATGCGGTTCTACAGGAATACAATCCTGAGAACCACAATCCCATGCCTGTAAACCCATTTTTATTTGATTGCTTATCCAGACACGCATATTATATCCCTGCAGTGCTCGCTGAGCCCAGTTGACATTTGTATTCTGCACACTTTTTTGATCATTCTTGGATTGAGGTATAGAAATGCCAGCGAGACATAAGGTCAGGATAAGGTAGTAAGAACACCGTTTCATATTTGCTCCCCTTCGGTGGTTCTGTAAGTGATGTTAAGCAAACCTCAGTACAATATACAAAACTTAAAAATTAATGTCATATCGACAAAGTAAAAAGGGACAGTGTCATTCCCGAATGCTCCTATCGGCCTGCCCGCCGGAACGAACGTGCAGGCGGGGAATCCAGTACTATGTACAAGCTCTGGATACCCGCCAGAGGCATGCGGGTATGACATCTGAGCACTGGACTCCCTGCCTGCCGATTTACCCGCCAGAGCGAAGCGTAGGCGGGAGTGGCACGCAGGCAGGCCGATAAAAACGTTCGGGAGTGACAATGGGGTTCTTTTTGGTCAGCCCCGATGCTAAAACTAAGCTCATTGGGCCTCTGCGTATCTCAGCGATTTCTGCGGCTCTGCGTTTCAGGTTTTTAATCGTAAAGTGAATTAGTTTGGATGCACATCAACAACCCCCTCTATAATCTCCCCCTCCGAAAAGGGGAGATGCTAAAACTAAGCTAACTGGGCCTCTACGGTTCACCATTTATAGGGGAGATCCGACAGAAAATTGGAGGAGGGGATGTCAAAACAGTGGGTGAAACATTCGAAACCTCTTGACATTATTAATATTGTTTATTATATTAACAGTGTTAATTATTATAAGGATTCATCATGAGCAACAAAGAAATACAAGAACAGAGGGTGAGGGCATACTTCATTCAGGCGACAAAAGAAATTTTAAGCGGGGAAGGGCTAAGAAACGTAAGTGTTCGGAATATTGCAGAGAGAGCAGGTTATTCGTATGCCACACTTTATAATTACTTCAAGGATATCAAGGATCTAATATTTGAATGCGTTAAGGACTTTCAGGTTGAGTGTGAAGAGCATGTTCGGCGGGAGACCAGGAATTCCGCGAATGGGAGGGAGAAAATCAAAGCTATCGTAAAATCGTATGTGAAATACTTTGTGCAATATCCAGGGATATTTGATCTGTTTTTTCTTGAAAAAATTAATGACGTTGGTAGTAAACAAGCGACGATCGATTTGATTTGTACCTTCCTCGACAGGTTGTGTGCTGATGAATGGGATTATTGCGTTAGCAAGAAAATCGTAACCGCTGATATTGCTGTTATTAAAAGAAGTCAGATTACTTATTCTATAGCGGGTCTTCTCCTTTTATATATCAATAGGAGGTACCCGTCTGCGTACAAGGATTTTGCGAGCGCAGTGGAAGTGCAGATGGATGCGATAATTTACGGAACCGGACCAAAAAAAATGTAAAATCTCTTATTTTGATGGAACACTGATCCTACAAGATATTCACAGATGTTTATCAGTGCTAGTCTGTCCAATCTGTGTTATCTGTGTTCCAAGACCCCGAATCTACTCGAATTTGGTATGCCATGCACCTAATAAAATTGAAATCTTTGCAATTTTAACGCTGTTTACGTATCTTTCACAAAGAATTTACGGAAAGAGTCACATATTTTCTATACACGATGTGAATCTTGGTTAATCGGAGAGGTGTCTGAGTGGTTGAAAGAGCCGGTCTCGAAAACCGGTGTGCCCTTTATGGGTACCCAGGGTTCGAATCCCTGCCTCTCCGCCCGATTACGTCCCGATAAAAAACTATCGGGACTTCATCGGGCAGGCATCTGCGTTTAGCGGATATCCGATTTCAGCGGAGAATCCATGGTTGACGAAGTCCTGCGAAGCAGGACGTAGTCAACCCTGCCTCTCACCTGCGACCCGAAAGAAGGGACTCCCGCCTACGCTGCGCTCCCACCTACGTTTCACTACGGTGGGCAGGTCGGCGGGTAAATCGGTGAGCAAGCTTGTTGACTTTGGGTACTGACGGAGTAAAATACTCGCACGGTTATATTGGTGAGTTGCGCAGCTGGTTTTCGATTACGAATTAGAATGTCTAACAGGGGAGAAGAAGTAAAAAAAATAATACGAGATAGAAAAACTCGATGGCGCGTAAAGAATCTGAAACAATGGAATTCAAGAAATCGACTGCAGAGATTAAAGAAGCGGTTATCTCGATTGTTGCCATGCTCAATAAACATGGCAGGGCAAAGGTATACTTTGGGATCGCAGACGATGGTAAGGTGTCGGGTCAGATGGTTGGTCGCAAAACTATAAAGGATGTAACGCAGGCGATCGTTGATAATACCGAACCGAAAGTTTTTCCTAAAGTTGAAGCGCGCAAGATTGATGGTAAAGAGTGCATCATTGTCGAAACGCAAGGTAATAATAGTCCTTATTTCGCTTACGGCCGGTCATATATCCGCGTCGGCGAGTCGGACAAAGCCTTGAGTGTTCAAGAAATCGAAAAGCGGATTTTAAGTAAGAAAAAATTGCTTTGGGAAATTGAAATATCAAAAAAGAAGATTCTGGACGTGAATGAAGAAACAGTTAAAGAATTCATGCGCAAAGCAAAGACAGCCAAGCGCGTCGATTTCGATTTCGTTGATATAAAGACGACAATGCATAAGTTACACATTTTAGATGAGGAACATCTGTTACGGGCGGGGGAGGTTCTCTTTTGCGATGACAATCCGATGGAAGTACAAGCCGCTATCTTTGCCGGTATGGATAAATTGACCTTTCTGGACATCAAGCAGTTCAAGGGGAATCTATTCAGTTTGCGCCAACGGGCTGAGATTTATGTCAACGAGCATATGAAATGGCGTGCTGATTTAAGCGAAAGTCGTCGCAAGGAAATCCCGGAGATCCCGGAGAGGGCGATTTCGGAAGCGATCGGGAATTCGCTTTGCCATCGGGATTTCGGAAATCCCAAGGGCAATGAGGTGGCGATCTACAAGGATCGCATCGAAATCTATAATCCCGGACTTTTCCCGGAAGAGATCGATCCGGAGGATTTCTTTTCCGGTCATGAGCACTCGATCTTGCGGAATCCACTGATTGCCGAGACGATGTATAAGTCCAAGGATATCGAGCGCTGGGGAAGTGGTATCAAGCGTATCCACGATGAATGCGTAACCGCAGGCGTTCAGGTTGATTTCAAGCGGCTTAAGACCGGCTTTGTGGTCGTTTTTCATCGGCCGAAATGGGAGGAGGGCGATGGGCTGGAAAAGGGTGGTCAGAAACTGACCGCGAAGCAGATTGCTTTGGTCAATTTGCTTAAGCAGAACCCTGCAATTTCCCGAAAAGATATTGCCAACAAGATGGGTATTAATGAGTCGGCTGTCCAGAAACGACTAGATGCCTTAAAAAAGAAAGGCATTTTGCGGCGTGTAGGCCCCGATAAAGGCGGGCATTGGGAAGTCTAAGCTTAATCCATGAGTAGTGTTCCAAGGTTTGTATGAGATTAAAGGCTCGAAGTAATTAATATACATGCATCACCGCTGTCCAAAATAAATAAAGAATATGTCGATAAAGGTTAAGACTACCTCAATTAGCACAGGTTTGAAAGGAGTTTTCCATGAAAAAAATTATTTTCCTCGCTCTTTTTATCGTAATATTTTCTGCAAACTGCTTCGCTCGTGTGGGCGACATCCTCAAAACATTTAAAACCCCAGGCCCACTCCCAACCGGCCTGGCTTATGACGGGAAATATCTGTGGCTCGCAGATGCACATACCGATAAGATATATAAAATCAATCCGCAAAACGGCGACGTTGTATCAAGCTTTGAATCACCGGGATACCACCCCGAGGGCCTTGCTTGGGATGGTACACACCTCTGGCACGTCGATGCGGTAGAGAAATATTTATATCGCATCGATCCCGCGAACGGAACGGCGGTAAAAGTTTTGGAATCAAACAGTCCCAACCCGCGCGACATCGCATGGGATGGTACAAATATATGGATGATCGACCATAAGAGCGATGCGGTTATAAAGGTCTCACCGGTTGATGGCATGATGATCCAGACATTCGCTTCACCCGCCGGTGAACCAACGGGAATTACTTTTGACGGCAAGTACCTGTGGATCGCCGACCGCGGTACCGATCGAATCTACCTCGTAAACCCCAAAGATGGCATCTGCCTCTCCTCGTTTCGATCGTACGGACCATTCACTTACGGATTGGCATGGGGTGATAACGTCCTTTGGAGTGTGGATTATGAAAATAAGGAAATATATCAGATCGAAGTATTCAGCAAGGATATTTTTACCAGATGGGATAAAAAGGAATTGAATCTCCGTTTCGTAAAAGAGTTCCGTAATTACGGTCCCGGTACTGTGAAGACACTGGATATTTACCTGCCAATACCGGAGAGCAGGGATAATCAGACTCTCATCGGGAAAGTCGATTTTGAACCGAAAGCAACTGAAGTTATAACAGACAGTTGGGGACAGAAAATTTCACATTTTCGCTATGATGATCTGAAAAGCGGAACTGTTGTAAAACCCGGCTGGAATTTAAAAGCTGATGTCTATGCGGTAGAGTACTTCATCTATCCGGATAAGGTCGGATCGCTGGATGATATTCCTGCCGACATCAAGGAAAAATATCTGCGCGACGGCGATAAGTATCAGATTAATGATCCGTTTATTCAAGATCTGGCGAAAAAAATTGCGGGAGGGGAAAAGAATCCCTACTGGATCGCGCGAAAAGTGTATGAATACTTAACAGAAAATCTCAGCTACAACCTCAAACCGGTCGGCGGATGGAATCCCGCTCCGACCGTTCTGAAACGCGGCACGGCATCATGCTCCGAATACTCCTACTCCATGATAGCGCTCTGCAGAGCGCTTGGTGTTCCCGTGCGGTACGTGGGTACGGTAAGTCTGCGCGGCGACGATGCGAGCTTCGACGATGTTTTTCACCGCTGGACAGAGGTCTATTTACCTCCATACGGGTGGATCCACTTCGATGCCAACAAGGGAGACCAGTCTACACAAGGCGGTAAAGTTCTGGGTATCGGAAATGTTGACGCGCGTTATATCATAACCACGGAAAACGGCGGCGGCGATGAGTATCTCTGGTTCGGCTACAATTACGGATTTAAATGGACCTCCGAAGGAAAATGCCGTATCGCCGAAGAAAGCTACGGAATCTGGTCTTCTGCAGGAGAGAAGAAATATAAAAAACCCTTAAACTAATACTGAATCGCCCCGGCCTTCAGGCCGGGGGAAAGCTGATATAACTATGAAAGTCCCACTTGCAGATTTACGAACGCAGTACCTGTCGATAAAGCCTGAAATCGACAGTGCGATATCACAGGTCATCGAAAATTCACAATTCATCCTCGGTAAGGCGGTGTCCGATTTTGAACAGGCTTTTGCCCAGGCACATAATGTAAAATACGGAGTAGCTGTAGGTTCGGGAACGGACGCGCTCCACGCCTCACTCTGGGCTTTCGGCATCGGTACAGGCGATGCAGTTGTTACCACGCCGTTCACTTTCATTGCGACTGTTGAAGCCATCTCAATGACCGGCGCTCAGGCGCTATTTGTGGACATCGATCCCAGAACATATACGATGGATCCCGCTAAACTCGAGTACCTTCTCCGTTCGCATCAACCTAAAAATATCAAAGCTGTCATCCCCGTTCATCTCTACGGCCATCCTGCAGACATGGGTGCAATTAGCGATATTGCAGCAAAATATAAACTCAAAGTGATTGAAGATGCCTGCCAGTCACATCTTGCCCGGTACAAGGATACCTTCGTCGGAAATTTCGGCGCCGCGGCATGCTTCAGCTTTTATCCCGGTAAAAATCTCGGAGCGTACGGAGAAGCAGGGGGCATCCTTACAAGTGACGAGAACCTTGCAAAGAAACTGCGCCAACTGCGTGATCACGGGCAATCAGAAAAGTACAAGCACGAATTTTGGGGTCACAACTACAGGATGGACGGAATACAGGGCGCTGTTCTCGGTGTAAAATTAAGATATCTCGGCCGTTGGACAGCGAGGAGGAGGGAAATTGCCGCCCGCTATAAGGAGCATTTATCTGGTGTCGGCGACCTGGTAATGCCGTACGAAGCAGAAGACGTGTTTCACGTTTACCACCTCTTCGTCGTGCGTACGAAACAAAGGTCGCAACTGCAAAAATACCTTGCAGAAAAAGAGATCGCTACTGCACTCCACTATCCGATTCCGATTCATTTTCAGGAAGCGTACAAGCATCTCGGATATAAAAAAGGAGATTTTCCTGCGAGTGAATCGGCCGCCGATGAATGTGTATCGCTTCCGATGTATGCTGAAATGTCGGATGATCAGATTGACTACGTAATCACGAATGTTCGATCCTTCTTCAAGCATTCCCGGAATTCGTAATTGTAAATAAAGTAAAAAATACCTATACTTGAATCGATGTAATCGTCTCTCACTTATTATTTTTTAAGCACAGGAATGATTATGAAGATTAGTGTCATCGGTACCGGTTATGTGGGCCTTGTTGTCGGCACATGCTTTGCAGAAACAGGAAACGATGTTATCTGCGTCGACATAGACGAGCGGAAGGTTCGTCTTCTGCGTCGAGGGAAATCCCCCATCTACGAACCGGGTCTTGAAGAACTCATAAAAAAAAATATTCATGAAGGTCGCCTGTCATTTACGACAGACATTGAAAATGCCGTGAAAAAAACCGGCGTAATTTTTCTGGCCCTCCCGACACCCCCAATGGAAGACGGCTCGGCAGATTTAAAGCATGTTCTCTCGGTCGCCAAAACAATCGGCAAGACCATGAACGATTACAAGGTAATCGTAAATAAGAGCACTGTTCCCGTAGGGACGGCGGATAAGGTTCGTGAGGTTATAGCAGGTGAGACGGAGTTAGATTTCGACGTCGTTTCGAATCCGGAGTTCCTGAAAGAGGGGGCAGCAGTGATGGATTTTCTGAAACCCGACCGGATTGTTATAGGAACGAGGAGTCCAAAAGCCATCGCGGTCATGCAGGATCTCTACGCCCCGTTTTTACGCACGGGCAATCCATGCATCGTGATGGATGAACGAAGCTCCGAGCTTACGAAGTATGCCGCAAATTCTCTCCTCGCGACGAAAATATCTTTCATGAACGAAATTGCCAATCTGTGCGAACGCGTAGGCGCGGATGTCGATATGGTAAGGAGAGGCGTTGGAACCGATCCGCGTATCGGACTTCAATTCCTATTTGCGGGCGTCGGGTACGGCGGCTCATGTTTCCCCAAAGATGTCAGCGCGCTCGCAAAAACGTCGGAAGAGAACCGCTATAACTTTAAAATCCTTAACGCTGTCATGGATGTGAACAAGAATCAGCGGATTCTTTTTATAAAGAAAATTTTGGCATACTTCGGGAAAAATCTTGCGAAAAAGAATATCGGAGTGTGGGGACTCTCATTTAAGCCGAATACTGACGACATGAGGGAAGCGCCGTCGGTTTCAATCATCGAAGAACTGCTCAGGCATCGCGCGGTTGTTCGGGTATACGATCCTGTCGCAACGGAAGAAGCGAAGAAGTACCTCAAAGATAGCGTGAAATACCACACCAATAATTACGACGTCCTCAAAGGTGCGGATGCTCTTATCGTTGTAACCGAGTGGAACGAGTTCCGTCGCCCTGATTTTGACAGAATGAAAAAACTTATGCGCGGTCACGTTATTTTCGACGGCAGAAATATATACAATCCCGAAATCCTCAAGGCAAAGGGCTTTACTTACTACGGAATAGGGCGGGGGTAAAACGAATGAAAGAATCCGGAATCATCAGCGTCGTAACCGGCGGAGCAGGTTTTCTTGGATCACACCTATGTGACCGACTCCTCGGCGAAGGACACAGCGTTATCTGCATCGACAATTTAGTCACCGGCGATGTTGCGAATATCGCTCATCTAATGGGGGATGATCGGTTTCGGTTCATAAAGCATGATGTTACCAACTATATCTTCATCGATGGAAGGGTAGATTATGTTCTGCATTTTGCCTCGCCTGCAAGTCCGATCGATTACCTCAAACTGCCGATACAGACGCTGAAGGTTGGATCGCTCGGGACGCACAAGGCTCTGGGATTGGCGAAGGAGAAAAAAGCAAGATTTCTTCTTGCGTCCACATCCGAAGTATACGGTGATCCTCTCGTGCATCCTCAGCCGGAATCGTACTGGGGAAACGTGAATCCGATCGGTTACCGGGGTGTCTATGATGAAGCGAAACGCTTTTCCGAAGCGATGACGATGGCATACAACCGCTACCACACCGTCGAGACCAGGATTGTACGCATATTCAATACTTACGGACCGCGCATGCGGATTAACGACGGACGCGCCATTCCGGCATTCATGTCGCAGGCTCTCCGCGGCGAAGATATAACGGTTTTCGGCGAGGGGAATCAGACGAGAAGCATATGCTACGTAGATGATCTCATCGACGGTATCTACCGGTTGCTGATATCCTCGGTCACGGAACCGGTCAACGTCGGCAATCCTGACGAGATACCTATCCTCCAGCTTGCGAAAGAAATCCAATCTCTGACGAAGACGAAAAGCAGAATAATTTTCCGTGATCTACCCGAAGATGATCCAAAAATTCGCCAACCCGATATCAGAAAGGCGAAAAATCTCCTCGGATGGGAACCCAAGGTGAACCGGTTGGAGGGTTTACAGCGGACGCTGGATTATTTCCGTAGCAAAATTCTCCCGTGAAAATCCGTTTTACGCTGGTTATTGCCCTCTCAATTTTTATTGTACTACCCTCCCGAGCGCAGTCGAAATACTCGTCGAAGTATTTTCCCGATAAATATCATACCCTATCTTTCCGCGGATCGTCTGTTTTCTCTTACGTAAACGGAAAAACCTTCGGCATTTGTTCGGCAGAATTGTCACGTCCCAGACTGTCGGTTTATGATTTGGATAGTAAAAGTCCGATTTTTCTGAGGAACGAAATTGACAGCGATTCTATCGTAAATAATTCAGGTATCAACTGCACACGGCTTGTACTTGTCGGAGGTGCGCTTGTGACAACCATGACCGCAGTCCATATTTATCAGCAGAATGGATGGTGGAAAGATAACCGTGCTCCGTTCCACTTCAAGGAAGATCTCATTTACGGATTAAGCGTGGATAAGATCGGACATTTCTACGGCGCAGACATCATCAGCTACATGGTGAGGAAATCACTCCTATGGGCAAATCTATCCGATAATCAAGCTCTCTGGATCGGTGCGGGCGGAGGTCTTCTTTTTCAGACGTTTACTGAAATGGAGGACGGATTCTCGGCATGGGGATTTGACCGGGTGGATTGGCTCTGCAATCTCGGCGGTGCACTCTGGGCGCCGGCGCGGCACCATATTCCTTTCCTCAAAACTTTTGATATAAAGATGAGCTACCATCCGTCCGACCTGCTGGGAAATCCGGGCGGCATCGGATTTAAGGGGCAAAAACATCTGATCATCGACGATTATGAGGGGCAGACGTTCTGGCTCAGCATGAAAATCGAGGATATCCTTCCACAAACTCTCAGATCCACCTGGCCCGATTTCCTATGCCTTACTCTCGGATACGGTGCGAGAGGTGTGGCAACTCCCGATCCCTATCGTGTGTATTTCATCGCGCCTGATATTGATTTCACGCGTCTCATCCCTCAATCCACATCCTTTTTGAAAACACTCGGCGAGGCATTAAACTTTATCCACCCTCCTCTGCCCGCGCTTAGAATCTATCCAACATCGATATGGTACGGCATATACTTTTAGTGCGGTGATATGGAAGAAATCACGATTATACTTATTGCGGTTGGTCTTTCGATGGATGCCGTTGCAGTTGCCGTCAGTCTCGGTATAACGCGAAAGTCGATAAATTTTTCCGACGCAACCACGGTAGCATTCTGGTTCGGCGGTTTTCAGGCTCTCATGCCGCTTTTGGGATGGCTTGTCGGTTTCACTTTAAAAGAACTTATAACTAGCGTCGACCACTGGATCGCATTTTTCCTTCTCGCTATCATAGGTGCGAGGATGATATATGAATCATTTTTTGGGAAGGAAAAAGATATTCCCGTTAATTCTCTTAATATCGGCACTCTTTTACTTCTATCGATTGCGACTAGTATAGACGCCCTTGTAGTCGGGATAAGTTTGGCTCTCATAGATGTTCCGATAGTTACTCCCATAATTATTATCGGCTTTGTAACGTTTGTATTATCACACATTGGAGTATTTGTAGGAAAAAAAGTGGGTCGGTTTTTTGCCCGGAAAGTAGGCATTGTCGGCGGATTAATTCTGATAGCTATCGGTACGAAAATCCTCCTCGAACACCTCGGTGCCTTTTCCTGAAATCCTCCCCGCACGGGTGAAACTCAACTGAATTCCGGTGTGTTATAGAGGATACAGCGATGTAGAGCAATGAGCTCTGAGGGGTGAGCAATGAGGTGTGAGCTTAGGAGCGCGGCTCTAGAAACTCAGTGCTCATTGCTCACGACTCAGCGCTCAAAATGTCTGAACACGATTTTAAGGATTAAAAGATGGACAAGATAAATGATCTTACTCATAAGATTATTGGATGCCCAATGTAGGTTCATTATAAATTGGGAAAAGGTTTTTAGATGGTGTACAATAAAAATCTTTTGAAACGGTTCAAACAATCCTGTCAATCCTTAAATCATTTAATCGTGTTCAAGACAATAATCTTGTACATTGCTCATGACTCAGTTCTAACAACTCTATGCTCTCAGCTCTTCACTCTAAGCTTAATGACCAATGACAAATGACTGATGATGAATGACTACTGACAATTCAAAACTCTATGCTCTTAGCTCTTCACTCTCTGCCTAATGACCAATTACTAATGACAAATGACTTATTTTTTATTCATCCTATTTTCTGTTATTCTTCAATCTCTTTCTCAGGTAAAGATGAATAATACTATGAATCAAAATCTTGAAACTGCAACATTCGGCGCAGGGTGCTTCTGGTGCGTTGAATCTATTTTTCAGAAAGTTACCGGAGTTATATCCGTTACATCCGGCTACACAGGCGGTCATAAAGAATATCCGACGTACGAGGAAGTCTGTACGGGCGGAACCGGACATGCCGAAGTGTGTCAGATTGTGTACGATAAGAAAATAGTGACTTATCCTGAATTGCTCGAAATATTCTGGTCAACCCACGATCCTACAACCCTCAACAGGCAGGGAAACGATGCAGGCACACAATACCGATCAGTAATATTTTATCACACGGAGGAGCAGAGAAAATATGCAGAAGAATACAAGAAAAAGTCCGATGCCTCCGGTATTTTTGACGGTCCGATTGTAACGGAAATATTTCCGGCGGGCAAATTCTATCCCGCGGAAGAGTATCATCAGAATTACTACGATCTCAACAAGGAGAAATCTTACTGCGCATTTGTCATACGTCCGAAACTTGAGAAATTTCATAAACTGTTTCCTACCAAGGTTAAAAAGTAAAATATTATGAACAGCCTTACGGTTTTCTGTTTTATGCTTTTAATATTTTCTCTTTTTAACGGGTGTTCAAACACCGCGCCGCTCGATACGGTAGAGAGAATTGAACTTTCCCGATATATGGGGAAGTGGTACGAAATTGCGTCGTTCCCGAACAGGTTTCAGAAAGGGTGTCGGTGCACGACTGCTGAATATGAGCTGTCGGATGAAGAGTACGTCAGCGTCGTGAATACGTGCTGGAAAGACTGCGTGACCGGCGAGATTTCTCAGGTGAAAGGAAAAGCGTTTGTAGTTGAAGGGAGTAACAACGCAAAACTGAAAGTCCAGTTTTTCTGGCCCTTTAGGGGAGATTATTACATAATAGACATCGCTCCTGATTACAGCTATGCGGTAGTCGGAAATCCGGGTAGAAAATATCTCTGGATCTTGAGTCGAATACCATTCATGGAGGATTCCCTATACTATTCGATTGTGGAGAGGGCAAAGGAAAAAGGATTTGATATATCAAAGCTTCTGAAGACAAATCAGAACTGCGATCATGAAGTTCCGGGGATCCTGAAGCAATGATTTCCTTTCTTGATTTTTGAATCTGAATTTTATATTTTATTATCCCATTTTAATTCAAACGGAGGATGCTTGTTCCTCCCCCAAAACCACAGCAAATATAAAGGAAAAAACAATGGCACTTACGATAGGATCAAAAGCCCCCGATTTTACGCTTGTCGACGCCGACCGAAATGAAAGATCATTAAACCAGTTTTTTGGTAAGAAGACAGTTCTTGCATTCTACCCCGGAGCATTTACAGGTGTTTGCACTAAAGAGTTATGCACATTCCGCGACGCAATGGCAAATTTCAACACGGTAAATGCTCAGGTGGTCGGAATCAGCGTTGACGGGCCATTTGCCAATAAGGCATTCGCAGATGCCAATAAACTGAATTTCCCACTCCTCAGCGATTACGCGAATGAAGTGAGCAGGATGTACGGTGGAGTTCACACGGATTTTGCCGGCGTGAAGGGGTACACAGCTGCAAAGCGTGCTGTATACGTTCTTGATAAAAGCGGCACAGTGAAGTACGCATGGGTTTCGGAGAACCCCGGCGCCGAGCCGCCATATGACGAAATTCACAAAGCATTGGCTGCAATATAAAAATTCGTAACTTCCGGTAAGCGAATTCCGATTACGGGCGCTTCCGGCTACTCAGGAAAGGTGTTTATATGGCAGAATTAAAGGTCGGCGATAAAGCGCCTCAATTTACATTACCGTCGGGTGATGGAAAAAATGTTTCCCTCAAAGAGTTCCGGGGAAAAAAGGTGGTCCTCTATTTTTACCCGAAGGATGACACGCCCGGCTGTACCAGCGAAGCTTGTTCATTTCGTGATAATCTCGGTCGTGTTAAGAGAAAAGGCGCGGTAGTTCTTGGCATAAGCGCCGATTCTGTAGAATCGCACAAGAAGTTCATAAAGAAGTATGACCTCCCGTTCTCGCTCTTGAGCGATGAATCGAAGGAAATTCTCAAGGCGTACGACGTCTGGAAACAGAAATCGTTCATGGGAAGGAAGTTCATGGGGATTGAGAGAACGACTTTCATCATCGACGAAGAGGGCAATATCCTCAGGATATTTTCAAAAGTAAAAGTAGAAGGCCATACGGATGATGTGCTGGATGCACTGTCATCCTGAGAGCGCGGGTATTTATACTCCAATAGCAGTCGGGAGAATATTTAGGTATTAATTATCGCATATCAATAAGAAGGAATATTATCAATGGACAATATAACACTCAGGATCGGTGATCACGTTCCTAATATTTTATTTGAAACGTACGATCCGGTCAAGAATGATTTCGGTGAACTGACACTTGATTCTATCAAGAAGAAAAAAAAATGGACTGTGTTGTTTTTCTATCCAGCCGATTTTACTTTCGTTTGTCCCACTGAACTCGCTGACCTGGCTAATGTCTACAAAGATTTAAAGAATCTCGGGGTAGAGGTCATCTCTGTAAGTACCGATACCAAATTTACACATCTTGGATGGATGCAGGCGGAAATGCTCTTAAAGAACATTAAGTATCAGATGGGTTCTGATCCGACCGGCAAGGTTTCAAGAATGTTCGGTGTATATGACGAGCAGAGCGGACTTGCCCTGCGCGGGACGTTTATCATAAGTCCGGACGGCATCCTTACCGGTTCGGAGATCAACTACTACAACGTAGGCAGGAACGCCGACGAACTGCTCCGGAAGATGAAAGCAAATGTTTATCTCAGCGCACATCCAAATGAAGCCTGCCCTGCGAAGTGGGAAGAGGGTGACAAAACGCTGAAGCCGGGAGCCAAGCTTGTTGGTAAAGTTTATCAGGCGATGAAGTGACCATGGTATACTTAACGAGGAAAGAACACTTCTGTGCTTCACATCGGCTCTTCAATCCGAAGTTTTCCGACGAGAAGAACTTCCAGATTTACGGCAAATGCTCCTATCCGCACGGGCACGGACATAACTACGAACTCGAGGTGACAGTTGTTGGCACCCCGGATGAATCAACCGGAATGATTCTCGATCTGAAAAATCTCTCAGATATCATCAGGCGAGAAATTACCGAAAAGGTTGATCACAGATATCTCAACATAGACGTTGATTTCCTTCAGGGAATTATTCCGACCGCCGAAAACCTCGTCCGCGCCTTCTGGGAAGTGCTCAATTCCAGTATTCCGCACAGTAAACTATATTCCATTAAGCTGTCTGAGACACCCAACAATTATGCAGAATACCGAGGTGAATAATGGACCAAAGCACAAAAAAGTTGAAACAGCTTGAAGATACAGTCAGATCTATTCTCAAGCTGATCGGCGAGAAACCCGAACGCGAGGGTCTCGAACAAACCCCGCGCCGGGTTGCTAAAGCGTGGGAATTCCTCACAAGCGGTTATGGGCAGGATGTCCGCGAGGTGGTGAATAAAGCAGTATTCACTGAGAAGTACGATGAGATGGTCATTGTGAAGGACATCGATTTTTTCAGTCTCTGTGAACACCACATGCTTCCGTTTTACGGAAAAGTTCATATTGCCTACATTCCGAGCGGAAAAATTATTGGACTCAGCAAGATACCGCGTATCGTCGAGGTGTTCAGCAGACGGCTTCAGGTTCAGGAGCGGATGACCCAGCAGATAGCCGAAACTCTCTTCTCCGTTCTTCAGCCGGATGGAGTGGCAGTCGTAATCGAAGCCCGTCACCTCTGCATGATGATGCGCGGCGTGGAGAAACAAAATTCCGTCGCGACGACAAGTGCGATGCTTGGTTCATTCCGTGAGGATGAGCGGACGCGCAACGAATTTCTTAAACTAATCAGCAGTACTCTCTCATGAAGAAGAGCGGCAGTGTAACCGTTTACAGACCTGTGGTATGGATTACCGGCGCTTCTCGCGGCATAGGGAAGGAAATCGCAAAACAGTTCGCTTCACTCGGATGTATTGTGTGCCTTTCGTCAAGAAGCGCGAGAGAACTCAATAAGATAGCGCGTGAAATTGAATTATTGGGAGGGCGGGCGCATGTTTTTCCGATGGATATAACCGAGTATAAGTCGATTCCTGCCGTCCACAGAAAAATACGGAAGGAAGTCGGAGCCGTTGATATCGTCGTGAATAATGCAGGACTCACTTCATTCCAGTCGTTTATGGAAACGCCGCACCACCTTTTGCGCGATATCATCGAAACAA
>CAYGZY010000248.1:0-4064 GCA_964354485.1 uncultured Chlorobiaceae bacterium
AATATTTTAAAACCTGATATCGAACCGCATACCAGTAAAATATTCGAATTGAAATTTCCCGCCATCAAACCGGTTATGGGCGTTGAATACTTTGTGAATTTTACAACGACAACTACCGAGGATGCACCGCTGATTCCGAAAGGTCATATCGTTGCCAACGATCAGTATCAATTGCCCATCAAGGCTGAAGTCACACCTGTAAAACTTGCATCGTTGTCGAAACTGAATATCAGGGATGGTAATAATGTCGTTGAGATAAATGGAAAGGACTTTTTAATCTCCTTCGATAAAAAGACCGGATTGGTTTTACGCTACACGTTTCAAGGAAAAGAATTAATTGCGAAGGGTCCCGAGCCGAATTTCTGGCGTCCTCCGATAGATAATGATTTCGGTAACGAGATGCCGAAGATTTCAGGTGTCTGGAGAAAAGCGGGCGACAACCGGAAGCTGAAAGATTTCGCCGTAGAGAAGCTCAATGACCACAAGGCGGAAGTGCGCGTCATGTACGATCTCCCGGATGTCGCGTCGCAGTTCCACGCGGTGTATACTATCATGGGAGATGGAGCCGTGATGGTACAGAACGATTTCATCACGAATGAGCCGAAACTTCCCGAAATTCCGCGCTTTGGCGTAAAGATGGTTTTACCAAAAGGCTTCGAAAAGATGGAATTCTACGGCAGAGGTCCGCAAGAAAATTACTGCGACCGTAATACTGCCGCACATGTCGGCATCTACAAGAGCACCGTGAGCGAACAATACTTCCCGTATGTGAGTCCGCAGGAGAATGGCAATAGAACAGATATCCGCTGGGTCGCATTCACAAGCAATGACGGCATCGGATTGATGGCTGTCGGAATGCCGCTGTTGAGCATGTCTGCATTGCACTATACAATAGAAGACCAGACGCAGGAGAGCCGTGGTTCACGCCACCCAATCGACCTGACAAAACGGGATGAGGTGTTCCTCAATCTGGATCTGAAACAGCGCGGAGTCGGCGGCGACGATTCGTGGGGGGCGAAGCCGCATTCGCAGTATTGTCTGACAGCGAAAAGTTATTCATACCGATTCCGGCTTGTCCCATTCTCGAAGAGTGATAATTTAATGGGAATTAGCAAAATTGTATACGATATCAAATAAGTAGAAGATCACTAAAGCGAAATAGGAACATATTTTTATCAAAATATGAAAGGATAAATAAATGAAAAAACTTATAACTTTTCTTTTTGTCATTGTTTGTATACAGGCGGGAAGTGCTCAGCAGTCCTATATCCACGAGACCAGATCACAATACGATGCCCGCATGCAGTGGTGGGAGGAAGCGCGGTTTGGAATGTTCATCCACTGGGGATTGTACGCGATTCCTGCCGGTGAGTGGAAGGGCAAAACAGAGTACGGCGAATGGATACGCACATCGGCACAAATACCACTCGAAGAATACGACAAGTTCGTACAGCAATTCAATCCGGTAAAGTTCAACCCCGTGGAGTGGGTGCGCATTGCTAAAGATGCCGGTATGAAATATATCGTTATTACTTCGAAACACCACGACGGCTTCTGTCTCTTCGATTCGAAGTACATTGAATTTGATGTGATGTCAACTCCGTTTCAACGTGATATCATGAAGGAGCTTGCCGAAGCTTGCCGCAAGGAAGGAATAAAAATTTGCTGGTACCATTCCATAATGGACTGGCATCATCCCGATTACCTTCCGCGACGGGAATGGGAAAAAGATCGATCCACAGAAGGAGCAGACTACGATCGATATGTCAGCCACATGAAGAACCAGCTGAAGGAACTCATTACGAACTACGGTGAAATCGGTGTCCTCTGGTTTGACGGCGAGTGGGAAGGTACATGGAATCAGAAGCGCGGACTCGATCTTTACAATTATGTCCGGGCGCTACAGCCAAATATCATCATAAATAACAGGGTCGGCGCCGGACGCTCGGGAATGGAAGGATTCACAAAAGAGGGTGAATTTGCAGGTGATTATGCCACGCCGGAGCAGGAAATACCGGCAACCGGCATTCCCGGTGTTTACTGGGAAACATGCATGACAATGAATGACCATTGGGGTTACAATAAGTACAATGATAACTGGAAATCAAGCGAGGATCTCATCAGGAAATTGGCAGACATAGCATCAAAGGGAGGAAATTTTCTCCTGAATGTCGGTCCAACTGCGGAAGGACTCATTCCACAACCCAGTATTGACCGGCTTCGTGACGTCGGACGGTGGATGAAAGTAAACGGCGAAGCCATCTATGGAACGCAGGCGAGTCCGTTCAAAGAACTTGAATGGGGACGCTGCACACAAAAATCTATCGATCACGGCACGAGACTATATCTGCACGTTTTCGATTATCCCGCGGATGGAAAACTCGTGGTAAATGGTATTTTCAATGAACCGATCCAATCATATTTCCTCTCCGACCCAAAGCAGGCACGGCTCGGGGTGCTCCGCAGCGAAGATGCACTCGTCGTTTCACTACCCCCGAATATGCCAGATGCCATCAATACCGTCGTTGTACTCGATATTAATGGACAACCTGACGTGAGTGAACCCCCGGCAATCAAAGCGGATTATCAGATTTTCTTGGATGAATTGTCGGTTGAATTAATCTCAAAAAGAGAGAATGTAGAAATGCGTTATACGCTCGACGGTAGTATGCCTACGATTCAATCCACTCTTGCAAGAGGACTGATTCGCCTGACGGAAACGAGCACTGTAACGGCCCGGTGTTTCAGAGGCGGGAAACCGGTGAGCGGTTCAGCCCAGACTATGTTCTCAAAGGTCACCGCACTTCCTGCATTGAATCCGACAAATCTCATCCCCGGAATCCAATATGCTTATTACGAAGGAGACTGGGATAGTCTGCCAAATTTTGCACAGCTTAATTCCGTAAAAGAAGGTTCCCTCCCCAATATTTCCTTCTCGCCTCGCGTAGAGAACGAACATTTTGGATTTGAATATCATGGCTATGTAAAGCTCCCGAACGATGCGGTTTACAGATTCTTTACTTCTTCCGATGATGGCAGTAGATTGTATATCGGTGAGCAATTAATTGTCGACAACGACGGACTGCACGGCATGTCGGAGAAAAGCGGTGTCGTTGCGCTTGCTGCCGGATTGCATCCCATTCGGATCACTTTTTTTGAGAAAACCGGCGCTGATGATCTTACGGCATCATTCGAAGGAGGAGGCGTAAAAATAATGCGAATCCCTGATGATGCACTCTTTTTTGAAAAGAAATAACGCAGACATGGAATATCGATTTTATAAAAATAGTTCAGAACATTCACAATTAAAGGGAAGTTAAAATGAACAGGATCAATAGAAGAGAAATGCTGCGTTTGAGCAGTCTTATGGCAGTTGGATTACCGCTGGCAGAGATATTAAAAAAAGATATGGCCGAAGCGAAACCCATCATCCTGCCGGAGGATCCCCGATTCAGGAAGATTGAAAAACCGCTTACGGCTGTTGTCCTGGGTGCAGGCTCCCGTGGGAACAATTATGCAGCATACAGTGAACTATACCCTGATGAATTGAAAATTGTCGGTGTCGCTGAACCGATCGAATTACGTAGAAAACGGTTCTCTGAGCGCTACAAAATTCCGGAAAAGCACCAGTGGCTGACATGGGAAAACGCTGTGGAGATTCCAAAATTTGCAGATATACTAATAATTACAACGCCGGACCACCTCCATTACGGACCTGCAATAGGAGGGCTTAAACTGGGGTATGATCTCCTCCTCGAAAAGCCGATTGCTCAGCGGTGGTCGGAATGCAGTGATATTCTCGACCTCACGCAGAAGAATAAACGCATCGTCGCTATCTGTCACGTTCTTCGCTATGCTCCTTACTACCGTAAACTGAAAGAGGTGATCGACTCCAATCAGCTTGGAGATATTGTCAGTATCCAGCACCTCGAACCAGTCGAGCATATCCATATGTCGCATTCATTCGTGCGCGGCAATTGGGGGAATACAAAAGAATCAAATTTCATGCTCCTCGCAAAGTCGTGCCACGATCTAGATATGCTCAGATGGTGGATCGGGAAACC
>CAYGZY010000249.1:0-12112 GCA_964354485.1 uncultured Chlorobiaceae bacterium
CGATAACAGTTACGGGTTTTGAACCGGTCGATATCCTCCATGGGATATTCATGACGGTACAGCAATTAGAACAAGGGACATACCGTGTTGAAAATCAGTACTCGCGTGCCGTTCGCGCTCAGGGAAACACCCGTGCCAGGGAGCTGATGGCGAAGGTCTTTAAAACTACCGACAGAAAATGGCGCGGAATCGGAGAAATTCCGGGAAGCGGACTGGCGCTGAATCCAAAATTCGTTGCATATGATGCTGAAAAAATATATACTGTGGCTGATATTAAAACTCATGAATCGTCAGTATGCATAGCTGGACTTGTTCTCCAGGGACAAAAAAAACCATATGACTGCACCGCATTCGGAAATCAATGCACACCCGAACACCCGCTCGGCGCCCCGATGGTGTCTTCCGAAGGAGCTTGTGCAGCGTATTTTCACTACCATAATTTTGAGGGAAAATCCCGATAGTGCCCGATTCGGAATTTTACCCATCCGCCCTCTCATGACATCGAAATATTTAAAATATCTGATCGTTCTTCTCATGATTCTCTTTTCCCCGCTGCACCTTTTTTCACAAAAGTATACGGTCGGGGAACGGTGGCGCTGGACACATTTTACCAGCGAAGACGGATTGCCGTCAAATGCAATACTCTCAATTGTTGAAACGCCGGACGGTACGCCATGGGCAAACACACGGGCGGGTCTGGCATGGTACAACGGATACTACTGGGAAAAAATTGATTCTCTTAAAGGCCTTCCCCCTCAGCAGATGGCACATATCGTTGTGGATAGAAACGACAGCCTTCTCGTCATCGACCGTACACATCGACTATATTACGGCGGTAAGCACGGCTTCCGGTTGTTTCGATTACTCATTAACGGAAAAGATGCACCTATCAGTGCGGCGGCGAGGTTTCACGACCAACGCTTCCTTTTCGTAAGTAACTTTTCTCTTATCATCGGCGATACCGAGCATTTCGAGAAATATATACTGCCCGAAGAGTTTAATGACCAGAAAATTTTTAACATCTGGAATACCGACGGCAATTCCCTCTGGATGAGCGCTTCTGCGGGTCTTTACCGTATGGAGAATAATCGCTGGTATCTGAAATTACCATCAAAAAGAAATACTCATAGCGTGCTCCACCTGTGTGAAAATTCGAACGGTTACGGATTAGCATTCATAGGAAGTCCTCCGAGCGATATCGGTCTTTGGGAATGGAGTCCTGCATCAAATCCGAAAAAAACGGCATCTGAGGGAATTGAAAGCATACTTTCTCTCGACGTCAACGGCAATAATGACCGGATCATCTTAAAAGAAACAGATCTAATTAAACTCAACAGGGAAAATCGTTGGTCTGAACCAACTCAGCTTATTCCCGAAATAAAAAATATTCTGACCGTAAAATTCAGAAAAAACGGTGACCTTTGGGTGGGAACCGTTAACGGCTTGTATCTGTTCTCTTCTCTCTCCATGCAGTGGACCGCTCTTAAGTATCCGTCACCGGACGAACGTAACAAAATAAATGAATTAATTTCTACCCGTGACGGATCAATCTGGGCAGCAACAGGTGGAGGTGTCATCACATACAAGACAAATGGTTCAGTCAGTAGTGTAGAAGCGATCGGGGGCCAGGCAATCGGTCCCGTGACAGGTCTTGTCGAGGACAATAAGGGAAACATTTGGATATCCAGCGGTCAGTCATTTGACGGAGCATATAAGTGGAACGGCCATCAATGGACACATTACGGCTTAAATGATGGTCTTGATGCCGGGAATGTTCATAAAATAGAGAAAGACCGTAATGGAAGACTGTGGTTCCTCGGGCTTTACAGAACGGATTTCCACACGCGAAAGGTCGAACAGGAACCCGGTGCTTACGTTTTTGAAAACAACGCTTTTTCACCCTGGAGCCGGGACCACGGATTACCGTCTGCACGATACTATGCATTTGAGGAGGGACCTGATGGAGCGCGCTGGTTCGGAACATCAGCCGGCCTGATCCGATGGACCCCCGACTCACCTCGGAACGGAAACGGAACTATCACACGGTGGACGGTTGGAGACGGGGCGCTGCTCAACGACAGGATTTTTACACTCGCCATAGACCACAACAAAACATTGTGGTTTGGCGACCGCTGGTCAGGTCTTGGATACCTGGAAAATGATACTGTGAATTATCTGACGACCACCGACGGACTCGTGAGCGATGATGTCTGGAGAATCGAGGTCGACGCTTCGGGCAGGCTTTGGATTGGTACGCATGGCGGTCTAAGTCTGTACGATAACGGTGTGTTCTCGTCATTTAAAAACGACGAGGGATTGGAAAATACAAAAATCTGGCCTATCCTCCCTCTTAATACTAAGATATATATCGGCACGCTGGGCGGAGGCATTCAGATCCTTAATCTGGCGGAATTAAATCTCACGCCCTCAAAAGTTGCGGCTTTAACACCGATGATTGAAAAGCGGAACGCTTTTATCAAGTGGATAGCTTATCCTTTTTGGGGCACCCGACTTTCGGAAAATATCGAAACTCGTTTCAGAGTTGATGATGGCATATGGTCGGCGTGGAGCCGTCAGCGAGGGTTATTCCTGAACGACCTGTCTGCAGGGAATCATACGGTAGGGATCCAGAGTAAAAATATGCTCGGCGCCATCGATACGATACAAACTGTTATTCCATTTAAAATTCCTGCACCATTTTATACTCAGGCAGAGTTCCTCATCCCGATCGGAACGCTCTCGGCAGCTCTTATGATTCTTACTATCGTGTATGTCACAAGAAAACACAGAGCCGATGTAGCTTTGCGGCGATCCGAACAACGCTACCGCAACCTCTTCGATAATGCCAACGACGCAATTATGATTATTGATCCGCGGGAAAAAATAATAATGGAAGTCAACAGCAAGGCATGCGAAATCTACGGATACACCAAAGTAGAATTCAGATCGATGCCCTTCTCAGCCGTGATGAAGATTAACGGCGGAATCCAGGATGAAATTCTTTGGACTTTGCATGAAACCGGATCAAAAAAATATGAAACGACACACAACACAAAAAGCGGGCGTCATCTCTACATGCATATCAACGCAGCTCTCATCGAATTCGAAGGTAAACCTGCAATTCTGACTCTGCACAGGGATATTTCCGATGTCCGGCAGGCTGAAGCAAAAATTCGGCTGCTGGCTCAGACGATTACCAGCGCGCGGGACTACATTTCAATTACTGCCCTTGATAATACAATACTGTTCGTCAACGACGCGTTCGCTAACGGTCATGGCTACACCGACCAGGAACTGATTGGAATGGACTTCTCAGTGGTGTTTTCTCCCCTCAACCCGCGGGAAAAAATTGACCAGCTCTCCGCCGCGAAAATGCAGGGAAGCTGGAACGGCGAGATTTTTCACCGCCGGAAAGACGGGACAGACTTCCCCGTCGAAGTTTGGTCGGCAGTCGTTCAAGGAGAAGAAAATCAACCGGTAGCTATCGTGCATGTCGCCCGTGACGTCACCGAGAGAAAAAAGTCGGAAAACGATCGAGAGAACCTCATCCGCGAACTCCAGAATGCACTCGTCGAGGTAAAAGCCCTTAGCGGCCTTCTTCCCATCTGCTCCAGCTGTAAGAAGATTCGCGATGATCAGGGATACTGGATTCAGGTTGAAACGTACATCTCCAAGCACTCAGACGCCACGTTTACACACGGACTCTGTCCCGAGTGCCTTAAACAATATTATCCGGAGGTCTATAAGAGGTGGAAAGCTAAAGAACAAAATCAGTAACATTACTCCAGCGCCGGCGGATATCAACGCAAATCCGTTGATCGGTGAATTGGCAGTATAGGAGGGTATACTATGAAAATTAAATATCATATTATTGTCATTTCCGCTGTTCCTTCGACTTGTGAACAGGTAGCGGCAGTTCTCGCTAAGAGAAGTATACTGTCTGAGCAAAAGTATATAAAAACTTTAACAGAACTGACGGAAGCCCTGGCCGATTTTCAATCCCATCTTATAATCTCGGATTCAGCTTGCACTACTCTGGACAGTATAACCGTTCTTAACCATATTGAAAA
Organism: uncultured Chlorobiaceae bacterium; assembly: GCA_964354485.1. GTDB lineage: Bacteria > Bacteroidota > Ignavibacteria > UBA10030 > SZUA-254 > CAYGXH01. The sequence goes on from CAYGZY010000249.1 coordinate 4,071, forward strand.
GCAAAAAAGCGGAATTCCTGTTATCGTCATTGCCGACCGAATGGACGATGCAGCCGCTCTTTCGTACATGAAAGCAGGTGCAGCCGACGTAATAGCCGCAGAACACTTGGAGCGTCTTTCCTTTGTTATCCAGAATATTTTTCAAGAGAAAAATCATGCCGGCGGGAGCAAAGAAGCCGAGTCAATAAGCGATTGGAAAGAACAATACGATCTCATTGTTGCTTCCACGAACCAGCTCGTGTACGATTACAACGTGCTCGATGGTTCCATACTGTGGAGGGGAAATTCAATCGAGGTAACAGGATTCGACGTCACCGAGTTGAGCGGCGGCATCAAACAGTGGATGGAAATGATACACCCCGACGACAAGGACCGCTCTGTCCGGTTGCTTGAACAAGCGGAGCGGGAACATAAACCGTTCGACGTCGAGTACAGTTTCCGGCATAAATCGAAGGGTTGCGCTTGGATTCATGACAGAGGATTTTTCATATACGACGCAAGCGGTAAAGCCGTAAGAATGCTGGGCGCGATGGAAGATGTGTCTGTGAGAAAAAAGGTAGAGGGGGAACTTTACAGATCGCGCCAGATGATGCAGCTGGTTCTGGACCACATCCCTCAGAGGGTCTTTTGGAAAGACAGGAATTATCGCTACCTCGGATGCAACAAACCTTTTCTCGGTGATGCAGGTCTTTCCGATATAAGCCAGATTCTCGGAAAGGAAGATTTTGAACTCAACTGGAAAGACACGGCACCTTTGTATAGAGCCGACGACCGCTTCGTCATGGAGAGTAATAAACCAAAACTCAACTATGAAGAACCGCAATATCGGACTGATGGCTCCTCATCATGGCTGAGAACGAGCAAGACTCCGCTCTACAACCAGGACGGCAACGTCATCAGTGTGCTCGGCATGTATGAAGATATAACAGACCAGAAAAAAATGGAACTTGCTCTCCGTGAATCGGAAATCAAATACCGCGAACTTGTCGATAAGTCGCTCGTAGGTATTTATATCACCCAGCTCCACATTGTAAAATTCTGCAACAAATGGTTTGCGGAGATCTTCGGATTTTCATCACCCGAGGAAATCATAGGGACTCACGTCAAATCCCTAATATCTGAAGAAAGCTGGGAGTCCGTCGACACTCAGGTGAAATTGCGTGAATCCGGTAAAATCGATGCATCACACTATGAATTCAAGGGACAACGAAAAGATGGATCCATCATCAATGTAGAAGTACTCGGTATCCGAATCATATTTGAAGGCAAACCGGCTGTTCAAGGTACCCTCATTGATATCACAGACAAGAAAGCTTTTCAGACACAGATGCTCCGCTCACAGCGGCTGGAGAGTCTCGGAACCCTAGCAGGCGGCATCGCTCATGATCTAAACAATGTGCTCTCTCCCATTCTCCTGTCAATTGAGATACTGAAGAAACATCTGAAGGATGATAAATCTCTGCAAATTCTTGATACTGTGAATACTAGCGCTTCGAGAGGAAGAGAGATAATTAAGCAAGTGCTGACATTCGCGCGGGGATTCAGCGGCGAGCACGTCGTTCTTCAACCCTTGCACATTTTAAGGGAACTCGATCACCTTATAAACGAAACATTCCCGAAGTCAATAAAACTTGAAACCCGCCTGCCGAAAGATTTATGGACAATCGAGGCAGATCCCACACAGATTCACCAGGTTCTCCTCAACGTCGCCATCAACGCCCGTGATGCTATGCCGTACGGCGGAACATTGAAAATCACCGCTGAAAACGCGACCGTCGGTCAGAAGGACCTGCCTGCCGGCACCAACGCAAAGCCGGGGTCCTATCTGAAGGTGGGCATTGAGGATAGCGGAACGGGGATACCTCCGGAAATTGTAGATAAAATTTTCGAACCATTCTTTACAACGAAAGAACGGGGTAAGGGTACAGGGCTTGGTCTTTCAACCGTACATTCCATTGTTAAATCACACCGCGGGTATATTACGGTCTGCACCGAGATCGGTAAAGGAACGCTGTTTACGATCTACCTGCCGGCGGTCGAAGAGCGGAAGTCACAGAAGACACAGGATCTTCTAAGGATACCCGAGGGAAATGGAGAAACAATACTCGTAGTCGACGACGAGCAATCTATTCTCGACATAATGAAAAACACGCTCGAATTGTATGGCTACAGAATCATGACTGCACACAATGGCATAGAGGCTCTGTCAATATACACACGCGAGAAAGATAGGATCGACGTCGTTATCACCGACCTCATAATGCCGTCGCTTGATGGTATGACGATGGCGCGAAATCTGAGGAAAATGAATCCCGGCGTAAAGATCATTACCTCCAGCGGAATTAAAATCGCTGAGGCTGACAGCGCCAACCTTGGAACCGTCAACCACATATTCCTGCAGAAACCATATACAGCGGAGAAATTACTTTCAACGTTGCAGGAAATTTTATACCCTAAAAAATTTGATACAACTGAATGAAGACAATTCCAACAATGGAACGACGAACGCTGGGCAAGAACGGTCCGGAACTATCGGTTATAGGCTTTGGTACCTGGGCAATCGGCGGACCATGGGAATTTGGATGGGGACCGGTTAAGGATGAAGAATCCATACGCGCCATCCGTCGTGGAATCGACCTGGGGATAAACTGCATAGACACCGCCCCGGTCTACGGACTTGGCCATAGTGAAGAAGTTGTGGCCCGGGCTCTCGAGGGTAAGCGGCAGGACATCTTTCTTGCGACGAAATGCGGTATGGTCTGGGATGATTCAAAACGAGTCAAGATACACGCATCACCGGCTGGCATTAAGCGCGAAATCGCGATGAGTTTACGACGCCTGAAGACCGATTATATCGATCTTTATCAGATCCACTGGCCCGATCCGGAAATCCCGGTGGAAGAATCGTGGGGGGCAATGGCGGAACTCCAAGACGAGGGGAAAGTCCGATACATCGGCGTATGTAACTACGATGCCGCTTTGCTCAAGAAGTGCAACAAGATTGCGCAGGTCCAATCTCTACAGCCGCCATACAGTCTTCTCCGCCGACAGATTGAAAGCGACATCCTTCCGTATTGCCTTGAGGGCGGAATCGGCGTCGTAGCATACAGCCCCATGCAGTCAGGATTACTCAGCGGTACATTCGATATCAACAGGATCGCTGCCGACGACTGGCGGCGCAATAATAAATATTATCAGGAACCATACCTCTCCCGCGCTTTAAAATTTGTCGACGACCTGAAACCCATAGCTCAGGCACGAAATGCCTCGGCAGGACAACTCGCAATTGCGTGGGTCCTCCGCCACCAGGCAGTCACCTCGGCAATCGTCGGCGCGCGCGCTGAAGCTCAGGTAGAGGAAATCACCGGAGCGCTCCGTTGTATTCTCAGCAACGAGGACTGCGCGAAGATCGAGCTTCTCTCCCAAAAATTCTGATAATCGCCTCAGAATACTTTTCTGCCATAAGAAAATTTGTTATCTTGCTCAGCAACGAAAAATAAAATCACCAATATAAAATTTCACAGAAAATTAAATATACTTCATGACTCCATCATCAAAGCCAATCCAGCTGCCGAAGCCCCGCGAAACAGGAACAATGACAGTAACCGAATCCCTCATGAAACGAAGGTCAGTCAGAAACTACAGTGACGACCCACTCACTCTTAACGAACTGTCACAACTTCTGTGGGCCGGTCAGGGGATAACAGGCAGTGAGGGGAACCGCACATCTCCCTCTGCAGGCGGACTTTATCCCATCGAACTCTATGCTGTTATCACTTATATCGATAACCTTGAGAGCGGGATTTACAGATACGACCCCAAAAACCATACTCTCGTTCTCCTTACTGCAGGTGATAAGAGGACGGAACTTGCTGATGCCGCCCTCCAGCAGGAGTGTGTTATGAAGAGCGCCGCCTCCATTGTAATAACAGCCGACATTTCTAAAACATCCTGGAAATATGGAGAACGCGCCGAACGATATGTTTTTATGGAATCGGGCCATGTGTCGCAGAATATTCACCTCCAGGCAACGTCAATGAACATAGGTACGGTTGCCGTCGGCGCTTTTTTCGATGACCGTGTCAAAGCTGTGCTTAAACTGCCGGCAAATCTGCATCCCCTCTACATCATGCCGATCGGTCGTACGTAGATCTGGTTGAGAGCTTCAATGAAATTATTATGACAGAGAAAGAATCAAAAAAAGTCATACGCACTTTCTCTCTCGCATCGTTTCTGAACGACTTTGGTTCCGATATCATCTATCCTGTCTGGCCTCTCTTTGTTACTTCGATCCTTGGTGCAAATATGGCAGTTCTCGGATTCATCGACGGACTCGGGGAAGCTGTTGTTTCAATATCCCAGGCGGCCTCAGGATACCTTGCAGATAGATTTCGAAAGAGAAAGATTTTCATCTGGGCGGGATATCTTTTCGGTGCATTTTCACGTATAGGGTATGCATTATCGGCATCGTGGCATCACCTTATTCCGTTTCGTATACTCGACCGCATGGGAAAAATCCGCAGCGCACCTCGCGATGCTATCGTGGCGGATATATCAACCGACGAAAACAGGGGAAAAAAATTTGGTCTCCTTCGCGCTATGGATAATCTGGGCGCCGTCTGCGGCATATTATTCTGCATCATATTTTTTAACCTCGGATACAAAACACTCTTCCTCATTGCCGCTGTCCCCTCCCTCATCGGGGCCGTTATAATCTTGTTTTCCATTAAAGAAAAAAGAGATCCAACAACCACAATCTTCAAGGGGTTGTCTGTACGCGATCTCGGCAGGGACTTCTGGATTTTTCTTATACTTAGTTCTATCTTCTCTCTTGGCGCTTTTAGTTATAGCTTCCTCCTTTTATACGCAAATGCTTCCGGTATCAAACAATCTTCCATACCGGTGCTCTACCTCGTGTTTACCGCCTGTGCGGCCGCGGGATCTTACTCTTTTGGGAAACTATCGGATCGACTCGGGCGAAAAACAGTAATATTATTTTCATTTCTTCTCTGGATTGCAGTTACAGCCGGATTTCTCTTCATACGTACTTATATCGGCATAGTTGTTATCTTCATTCTGTACGGATTGCATAAAGCGGCTATCGAACCGGTTCAGAAAACACTTGTTGCCGAACTCGCGCCTCCAGCTTACAGATCGAGTTCGCTCGGCGCTTTTCAGATGATCATCGGCATATGCGCACTCCCTTCCTCCCTGCTTGCCGGCATCTTGTGGGAAAACGTAAACATGTTCGCCCCTCTCTATCTCTCGCTTGCGCTCACGGCCATTTCAACTGTCATGCTCTTCTTTCTTAAAGAAAAAAACAAAGGCAATAATAATGGAAAATAATTCGACTTCAAATTCGTATAAAGGACTCGCATGTCCGATCCCGATCTCCGAATACCCCACCATCACGCTAGCTCACGGCGGAGGCGGAAAGCTGTCACATCAGCTCATCGAAAAACTCTTCGTGCCGCAATTTCACAATGAGTATCTGAACAGACTCCACGACGGAGCTGTTATCGACGTTGAACACGGCAGAATAGCCTTCTCCACGGATTCCTACGTGGTCGATCCGATTATTTTCCCGGGTGGCGACATCGGTAAACTTGCAGTTACGGGAACGATCAATGATCTCGCTATGTGCGGGGCACATCCGCTATATCTCTCCGCAGGATTAATTATTGAGGAGGGATTTCCGATGGAAGAATTGTGGAAAATCATCCTGACAATGAAGCGTGCCGCAGACGAATCGGGAGTCCGGATTATCACCGGTGACACAAAAGTGGTCGACCATGGAAAAGCAGATAAAATATTTATAAACACATCCGGCATCGGCATTATCCCGGACGGCGTTAACATTGATCCCCAAAGAGCTACTGTCGGCGATAAAATCATTCTTAGTGGTTCAATCGCCGAACACGGAATAGCCATCATGTCACAGAGGGAGGGATTGGCTTTCGAAACTCCTGTCAATAGCGACTGTGCCGCACTGGATAAACTCGTTCACAAAATGCTAAACACAAGCAAAGGAATACACGTCCTTCGTGATCCGACCAGGGGTGGACTAGCGAGTGCCCTTATCGAGGTTGCGCAGAAAGCGAACAAGGGAATCTGGATTGAAGAAACAGCTATTCCAGTCCAGGAAGCCGTCAAGGGAGCGTGCGAACTTCTCGGGCTTGATCCTTTATATGTAGCGAATGAAGGGAAGCTGGTTGCATTTGTAGCGCCGCAGGACGCCGTGAAAGTTTTATCCTGCATGAAATCGCATCCTCTTGGAAAGAATGCTGTTATTATTGGTGAAGTAGTAGATGATCACCCGGGATTTGTCGTGATGCAAAGCAGTATCGGTGGAAAGCGTATAGTCGATATGCTGTCGGGCGAACAGCTGCCAAGAATCTGCTGAGAAAACCTTGCGAAGGCATGCCCTGAACGAAGTGAAGGGTCTGTTAAGCTTAAGCAGAGTTAACCTTCGCAAGGTAAGCTTATCTTACCAGCGACATTTTCTTCACCAGTCTATGATACGAGCCAACGATTAGTTCGTAGTAGTAAATTCCGTCGGGAAGACCGCCGCTGGTGAACTCGACATCGTAGTATCCGGGCGGACGTTGATCATTGATGAGCGTAGATATTTCATTTTTATCAGAGTTGTAAATTTTCAGTGTAACATGTTGAAATTGATTGTCTGTACGCGGAGGGACCGGTATCGTGAACGATATGAAAGTTGTTGCAGTAAATGGATTTGGATAATTCTGGAAAAGGTATACTTCGCGGGAAGTATCGAAGGTTTCCTTCTCCGAATCCATTGTTGGAATCAGATTCCTTTCAGATTTCATCGAGACTCACTCCGGTCAACGCTCATGATTCGGTGCAATGAACGACAATAGTAGAGATGCAACTCGTCGCTTTTCCCTCAATGACATTAAAATTGCTCAACTATTTAGATGAACCCTTTATTATTACTTATACGTGAAATACAGAAAAATAGTTAGGGTAACGTAAAGAAAAATACCCGGGAAGCATTGATAACAAAGAAAGTACTGCATTGGAAAAGAGCAGAAAATTCATTACAATTATATTGTATCATAGCTTAAAAACCTCAACGACGGCGTATTAAAGCCGTTTTTTCTTATGTTGAGGTTCGAGTTATAGAGAACGCCCGGATGGCGGAATTGGCAGACGCGCTAGATTCAGGGTCTAGTGGCCGCAAGGTCGTACAGGTTCAAGTCCTGCTCCGGGCACTGACGGAAAGTTTCTTTTTTAGTTGTTTTTAATAGTTGTAAATTAGGCAGGATTAATAGTCCTGTTTTTTTGTTACCCAATTGTAACTCCATAAAATAATTTAATACAAAGACTTGACATAAGAAACGTTAATTAATCTTTTTGTTTGGAGGGTAGAATATCATTACATTTCTAAGAGCTTTTCATAAATAGACTTTTCTGATTAGAGAATCATATCGAGGGAATGGTATGAAACATATTGGGTGGTATATATCATTAATAATTCTTTTCTGTAATCTTGCTCTTACACAAGAACAATCCAAGAATGATATAACTGTCTATGTAACCAAGTCAGGTAAAAAATATCATACTGAAGATTGTAGGTATTTAAAAAATAAGATACCAATTAAATTATCAGAGGCAATTCAAAAATATTCTCCCTGTTTAGTATGTAAACCTCCAACCATAGAAAAAAAGAGTTCAATAAAATCTAAATCACCATTAAAAGAATCTACTTCTGGAAGGTGTCAAGCAACTACAAAAAAGGGAAAACAGTGTAGTAGACAAGTTGCTCCAGGGTCGATATATTGTTGGCAGCATAAAAAATAGAGGAGATTTATTAGATGAGAAGGCATATAGTTGTCACAGTATTAATAATTGCTACATTTCTTACTTCACTAAATCATGTATATGGACAAAGGATTTCAACGAGTGGTATGGAAAAGAAGTTGCCAAATTATTTAAATTTAATTATTAATCTTCAACCCATATGTGATAAAGATGAAGCTGATAAGATTGGGATTAAAAAAGAAAATATTCAAACA
>CAYGZY010000250.1:0-2355 GCA_964354485.1 uncultured Chlorobiaceae bacterium
AAATATGGTAAAGGTTTGACCTCCGTCGGTGGTCCGGTAAAAACCCTCACTCGTGGCGATGTAAGTAATTGAATCCTTAAATGCAAAATCGTAAGCTTTTATGCCATGAAGTAGATTTGTCCATGTCTTTCCGCCGTCGTCCGTGTAACTTACGCCATAATCCTCATCTTCACCGGTTTTCCAGTTTGTTGTCCAGATCCGTTTGAAACCATTTAACGACTGTTCCCGGATAGTAATTACCCAATTGCCGAGAATTGGAGCCGATTGGTTTTGCCTGTTGAATTTTGTCCAGCTCAATCCTCCGTCGGTCGATTTGTTTATCCCACCGGCAGTTCCGCACCAAATCGTGTCATTTCCCGAGACGTGAACGGAAAACGCGAGGAGGTTAAGGTGATCACGCGGATCCCACCTCTTGAAAATTCTCCTGATTTTCATTGTATCGCTTAAGGAGTACGACCACAGTGTATCGTAAGGAGTCAGCGTATTCATGTAGTCGTGCGGCAGAAGAATTCTCTGCCAGCTCTGTCCGTTATCGGTGGTCTTTCGTAATCCGCTCGCCCAGCTTGCAATCCACACAGCGCCGTCGGCGAGCGCTATATCAAAAGTTATGTTCTGTTCCGGGACAATGACTGGGAGAATACGCACAGAATCATTGATGCCGTAGGCGATCAGACTGTCATTCGACGCATCGAGAGTCTGACCGACGTAATGCCATAGACTATCCGGATGGATCCGGAAGGCATACCCGCTCCCGGTTTGGACGCTCCCTTTGTCGTAGCCGGTCGATGCCCATACGGTATCATTCCTGACTGACACTGCGTAGATTCCTCCGCGTGCGAATGCAGGATCATCACCGAAGGATGTCCATGAATAACCGATGTCAGTGCTCAGTGCCAGACCCCGCCCGGTGCCGATGTAGATTTTTGAGTTATCTACGGCGATATGAGAGACACTGTTGCTTGGCGGAAGGGAGTTATACTGCGCAAACGGTTTCTTATCGGGAGATATAGAGCGCGGAATTTGTGCACACAGTGATCCGGCAGATATAAAGCATACGAGCGCTATGTTCACGGCAGATTTTTTCATTGGAGTACCGTGATTGTGTGGAGCAGTGAGTCGCTCAGCGCTCCGCTTCTGTCCGAAGCACGGAATAGGAAAATCTGGTCGCCCAGGCGAGCCGTTGAATCGATACTCAGTATTCTCGAAAAACGGCCGTCACCCGGCACCTCGTCGCCGGATGAATGCACATTGCCGTCGTCGAACAATAAGTAGTTATCGGTTTCGGAGGGGATTATCCTCTTGAAAAAAACTTCCCTGAGATCGCTGTAGCCGTCGGAGTCGGCGGCACTCACGCTGAATATAAGGAGAACCGCCCCTGAAACCGGCCGGAATATTGTATCGGGAGCAATAATATTATGGAGGTATGGTTTTATGTTTTTTCGTGTAATCCGGAGTGAGAGTGTGACGGTGTTGCTTATTTCGCCTGTGTTGGTCTGTAATGCAAATTCGAGCCGAATAGAACCGACATCGGATCTCTGAATGGTAAAGCGGAGCGGTATTGAAAATTGTGAAGTATCGGTCATCGACGGAGTCATATCCCACGAAGTCCGGTAAAACGGTGTTGATGACGTCGGTTTAAATATCCGGACGATCCCTTCTGTGTTTCTCCCGGCTGGAAGGATTGCCGAGCCAGTCGCGGTGATAGATATAGTGTAAGTATTTAAATCTGTGGAATCGACGCTTCCCGTCGTATCGGTATCGAGATCAAGTGTTGTGTGGTTCAGACTTACTTCAAAGAGATACGGCAGGTCTATCAGGCCGTTTATACTCCTGTCGAGTTCGTTTTCACAAGACGACACAAGTAACATTCCTATTAAGAGAAGAATGGTTGTACTTATGCGGATGATCTTATTTCGCCTGTAATTAATCTGCATTACTTTATGCTGATGAATTCCCCCGTATTACGCATTCAGGGGTGTTATTTTATAAATTTCAGTTTTTGAAGGAAACAACGCGTAACAAGTGAGTGTGTTGATTATACCTTTCTTAGTAGTAATCTCTTTAAAACTAAGAAATATGGGACTGAAAGTCAAGCATTCACTGCAGAATCGAATCGTCCGTAAACGGGACCGGCGTAAAGAGTAGTATGAATACGATCAGCATCAGCCATCCGAGCATTTGACGCCCCTGGCTCAGCGGTTCCTCGTCAGGGATCGGCGGGTGTTCAAGTTTAACGACGAAAAAGAGAATCGCAGCCCAGAGAAGCCAGCCCGTGGTCGACAGGAAGTACTTCGAACCGATGAAGGGAAGAAGACTTGAAAGGCCGAGTACTACGAGAAATATGAAGAAATATTT
>CAYGZY010000251.1:0-4453 GCA_964354485.1 uncultured Chlorobiaceae bacterium
CGTACCCGGCGGTGCGTACGATTCGGTGTTCTACCAGAATGCCAATCACTCGGTCCGCGCGACCGACGAGTTCATGCGTGCGGTAATTGACGAGCGAGAATGGACAACTCGCGCAGTTCACGGTGGTCAGCCCATGGATAAATACCGTGCACAGGATCTCATGAAGGATATGGCGGACGCAGCATGGATATGCGGTGACCCCGGTATGCAATTTCATACAACCGTAAATAAATGGCACACTTGTCCCAATGCAGCTCCCATCAATGCATCTAATCCATGCAGCGAATATATGTTTCTCGATGACTCCGCTTGTAATCTTGCATCTCTGAATCTCATGAAGTTTCGTGATAAAGACGGTGAGTTCAATACGGAATCTTTCTGTCACGCCGTTACCATTACCATTACCGCACAGGAGATCGAAGTAGACAATGCAAGCTACCCGACACAGAAAATAATGCACAACAGTCACGACTTCCGACCGCTGGGTCTAGGATATGCGAACCTCGGCGCGCTTCTCATGGCGCGCGGGATTGCTTATGACAGCGACGAGGGACGTGCTTACGCAGCTGCCATCACCGCACTGATGTGCGGCCAGGCATATAAGCAATCTGCGCTCATTGCAAAAGAGATTGGGCCTTTTAAAGGTTACAAGAAAAACAGGGAACCGATGCTGAAAGTCATGAAGACGCATAACCTGGCTGCGGATCAGATACAGGACAGGCATGTCCCGAGCGATCTCCTTACCGCTGCGCGGAAAGTCTGGGATGACGTGGTGGCTTTCGGGAAAGAATACGGATTCCGTAACGCACAAACGACTGTTCTCGCGCCAACCGGAACGATCGGATTCATGATGGACTGCGACACGACAGGCGTAGAACCGGACATAGCCCTTGTAAAGTACAAGAAACTTGTAGGCGGCGGGTTGATGAAAATCGTGAACCAAACGGTACCGCTCGCACTGAAGAAGCTCGAGTACATCGACGAACAGATAGAGCACATCATCGCTTTTATCGATAAAAACGATACTATCGAGGGTGCTCCCCATCTCCGCGAGGAACACCTCCCCATCTTTGATTGCGCTTTCAAACCTGCAAAAGGTAAGCGCACAATACACTACATGGGTCATATTAAGATGATGGCGGCAGTACAGCCGTTCATTTCCGGAGCGATATCAAAGACGGTGAATATGCCGAACGATGTAACACCGGAAGACATAACCAGAGCCTATATTGAGGCGTGGCGCTTAGGACTCAAAGCCATTGCCATCTACCGGGACGGGTGCAAGCGAACCCAGCCGCTGAACACAAGCCTTGATCAGGTCGCCAACCCGGTAAAGAAAAAGCCGGTCCGCCGACGCCTCCCTGATGAGCGCCAGGCAATCACTCATAAATTTTCCATCGGGGGGCATGAAGGTTACATCACCGTTGGCTTGTACGAAGACGGTCAACCGGGTGAAATCTTCATAACAATGTCAAAAGAGGGTTCGACCATCTCGGGCCTTATGGATGCATTTGCTACGTCTGTTTCCATGGCATTCCAATATGGTGTTCCGCTGAGAGTTTTGACAGAAAAATTTTCACACATGCGGTTTGAGCCGAGCGGCTTTACAAATAACAAAGAAATTCCGATTGCAAAATCGATACTTGATTATATATTCCGCTGGCTCGGGAAAAAATTTCTCCTCCCGGATAATCAGCCGCGGATAATCCCGTTAGATCAGGCCGAAACGATGGAAACCCCCGGCGAACCGAAGATCCTTACTGCCAATGTACGAGAGCGGGCAGAGGAAGCAGTATTCCAGGCGCAGGCAGATGCACCGCCGTGCCACCAATGCGGAAGTATCATGGTACGGAGCGGTTCGTGCTATAAGTGCCCTAACTGCGGCGAAACTTAAGGGTGCTCCTGACGAAAAGACCCGGAGAATAAAAGTCGGGGGCTGTCTCAAAAGTTGTGATTTTTATAAAAATGATTACTAAATACAAAATGGGTAGAGTAATATGAGTTTCCCTCTGCGTACAATGATGAAACGCTAAGACGCAGAGTTCGCAGAGAAATTCTTATACTTTCTGCGCATTCTGCGCCCACCGGATAAGAACAACCTATGGCAAGCGGGGGCGGGACTCTGCGATTAATAACCTGGAATGCAGTAAAATATTTTCTTTTTAGTCAGCCCACTTTTTTTTGATATCTCCCTCCTTCTTTCATATATTCAAATATTAAGAAAAAACCATCATGACCCATACCAGAAAACTATGACAATTAATCTCATTTATCGAAAAATACTGCTTTTAATTATTCTCCTGACAGCAACACTCACGGCAGGTTCGAATCTGCCTCAGGTTCCGGCCGCTTCCATAATTACCGGCAAAGACCACCGGAGTCTGAAAACTTACTTTGGAAACTATAACTACCTCCCCAGTCCGTTAAACGACTCAATCGGAATGCTTCTCCTCAAGCACCTTCCTAAACAATATAAGAATGGATGCAAGGAAATGATTTCCGGCTGGGGTAAAGAAGCAAAAGGCACATCGGCAACCGCCGTAAAACCGATCCATCTCGTGAAACACACCGAGAATATCCAGCATGTACTACTTGTTTATACGTGCTATTCGTCGGCAAAGGAGTACGAGGATCGTTACTACGACGAGAGACTTGCAGTCTTACGAATCGACAGCTCCAACTCATCCATCACGGTGATTCCGCACAGTAAAGAATGCGACAAATGCAGTGAATTGTCGCACATAGGTTTACTGGAAGACACTTTGAAAATCGACAACACTGATGCCGTCAGCATCATCATCGGAACATCAAACGAAAATCCATGCTGCGGAGGATCCACCCGCATAGAGGAAGTCAGTATTAAATATTTCACCATCAATCAGCAAGAAGTCAAGGAAAAACTCTCGCTGATTACCTCGCGCAAGGAAATATTCCATGATGACCAAAACAGAGATTCAACTGCTGCTCATACCAGGGATATTGAAACGGTAAGGAATGCCGACGGAAACATCGTCTCCGTCATACTGCATGGCGAAATTACGATAAACGGATCTGTAATAAAACGGGAAATGAACAAATATTCCTGGAATCGGAAGCGGAAGGCATTTGAGGAAGTATGGAACTGAAGTCATTCAATCACACGGGAAAGGGCCAGGTAATGCGGAAATACGTTATACTTTCGATACTTCTCCTGAGTATAAATCCATGCGTACTTTCTCAGGCGGCATCAGATCACGTTCTTGTGAGTACCGACTGGCTTGCTGAACACATACAAGATACATCGCTGGTTATCCTGCACGTCGCCGCCATCAGAGCCGACTATACTCGTGAACACATTCCGGGCGCACTATTTCTGTGGAACGGGTGGATTGCAGAATCAAATCCCGATCTATCCAACGAAGTACCCGATGCGGAGAAGCTCGACACACTGCTCGAAGGATTAGGGATTTCCAACAATTCCCGGATAATCATTTACCATGATCTGCAGGATGCAGCGGCAGCCGCACGAGCATACATCACATTGGATTACCTTGGGATGGGAAATCGTACAAGTATCCTCAACGGCGGCTTTGAAACATGGAAGGGTGAAGGAAAGCCCGTGACGAAGGAAATACCGTCGGTTGATCGGGGAAAATTCACACCGCGGATCAAAGGAGGAGTTTTTATAGATATCGACGGAGTTATCGCCGGATCACAATCGATGCGCAGCAAATTAGTGGATGGACGATCGAAGCAAGGGTACAGCAGCGGAGGGACGGGAATTTTCCGCCCGGGTCATATTACCGGTGCGGTGAATATTCCCTCCTCTTCTGTTCTCGATTCATCCGGCAGATATCTACCCAATGATTCCCTGCGGACTCGCTTTCAGCGAACCAACATTAATCAGGGCGATGATATCATAGCATACTGCTATATCGGAAGATCCGCATGTCCTGTATACATTGCCGCTAAAATACTCGGACATCAGGTACATCTGTACGACGGTTCATTTGAGGAATGGTCACGGAGAACAGAATTACCGGTTGAAAGCGGTAAACCGGGACACTGAAAAACCGCAAAATTTCATTAAGAGAATGAGGGTATAATGTCGGAAATACTTACACCCGTAACACCCGCGCAACGAATAAAATCATTGGATGTTCTGAGAGGTTTTGCGGTCCTGGGAATTCTGATAATGAACATCCAGAGTTTCGCCATGATCGGAGCTGCATACCTGAATCCCACTGCATACGGTGACCTCACCGGCGTGAACTGGTGGGTGTGGCTGTTATCCCACATTTTTACCGACCAGAAATTCATGACGATCTTCTCAATTCTTTTCGGAGCAGGGATCCTCCTGTTCACTGAAAGGATCGAAGCGAGCCAGCATTCGTCCCGATCACTGCATTACCGGAGAATCCTGTGGCTCCTTCTCATCGGGGTAATTCACGGTTACTTATTCTGGCAGGGGGAC
>CAYGZY010000252.1:0-22964 GCA_964354485.1 uncultured Chlorobiaceae bacterium
ACAGCGGGGTTATCCGAGTCTATACGATTTCGTCCAGCGTTTGGTACGTCATACAGAGGACGAACAACGGGAGGGGCAGGCGCCCCAGGATGTACAGGGGAATTGTGTAAGGGTAATGACAATCCATTCTGCAAAGGGACTTGAATTTGGCGTTGTCTTCCTTCCTTTCCTTCATAAAAATTTCCAGCGCGATAAGGCGCCTTTCATTGATTCAGACTACGGTATAGCATTTCCCGTCAGGGACAATGAGAATGCCGAGGAGAAACTCGAACCGGCTCTGATGAAATTTCTCAAAAGCCGACAGACCCGCCGTGTTCAAGCGGAAGAGAAGAGAATTCTTTATGTTGCCTGTACGCGGGCGCGCGACATGCTTATCTTATCCGGACAAAATAAATCCAAAAATGATACATCGTTTTTAAAATGGATAATTGAATCTCTGGGAATAGGAGATCGTGTAGGATCTCCGGGAATACTGCATTTGGATGCCGCCCCGCTGAAGGTGCTCGATCGCCCGAAAAATTCCATTGTTGAAACTCTCCACCCGCTGACGATTTCATTGAAGGGACAATTAAAAGACGGGCAGAGCATAGATTGGAGCAGGGAGCCGAAATCCGAGGCGAATGAGCTAAAAGAGTATCAGCTGGAACAGATCAAGGGAAGTGTCCGCGGCGAGTTTTATTCCGCAACACAGATAGCAACATACCTTGAATGTCCGAGGAAGTTCTATCTGAAATATCACCTCGGAGTACCGGAGTTTTCGCCGCGACCTTATCAATTCTACGAGGATGAAGAATCAAACGACATGCTCAAAGGCGACGTTGAGGGCACACTTACCCACAGCGTCCTGCAGTCGATCCGAAGAGTGGATCTTTCGGAACAGGAGGTGACAGAGGAAATCCACCGTGCCATGATGAAGAGTTTGTCGGCGCTTTGGGATCAGAGAGAGGAATATGAGGAAAGCATAAAGCGCACGATCATCGGATTCCTCCGGTCTCCTATTGGGAAACAAATTTTTGAGTCAACGGAGTCTAAATCGGAATTTAAAATCAATCTGGCCCTCGGTAATTATTTTTTCACCGGAACGATGGATCGTCTATTCAAAGACCGTAAAGGTTTGTGGAATATCGTAGATTATAAAACAAACCGCATAGAAATTGACGAGATCGAAAAATTAGCGATGGAGTACCTTCCGCAAATGAAATTTTATGCGGCTCTGGTGAAACGTTATTTCGGACAGCCACAGGTCCCCGTAATTTTGATATTTCTCAGGCATCCCGCTAAACCCTTCTCGTTCATACTGGATGAAAACCAGATAATCGAGTTTGAAAATACGTTGTGTGGGATAAGTCAAAAAATCGCCCAAAAACGCTTTGATGAGAACAGTTTTCACTGTACAGAGTGCGGATACCAAAAAGCCGGACAATGTATCATGTGAGTGGAGATCAGGATTCGTAATAATTTGTTAATATCTTTTTAAAAGTACGAAATATGCGCTAAATTCGTTAATTTTAATCAAATCGGGTGTTGATAACTCCTCAGTCTTCTTTATTGTAATTAAATCATTTTTTTAAAGTCTTTCTTAAAAAAATGCTTGCATGTTATTGAAATATTGTGTATTCTCCAACGTCATCTTCCAATATGTTCTATTTCCACAGATATAACAGGTTCAGCAAGAAAAATTAAGGATTTGATATGAATTCTGATGAAAAATATACTGAAATTCTTGAGGGAATTTCGGGCGGTTTTTTTGCATTAGACAATCAATACCGATTCACCTATTGGAACCGTGCGGCGGAGGAGGGGACCGGACTTAAGAGAGACGCGGTTCTGGGCAAGAATGTGTTCGAAATATTCCCGAACGCTCGCGGAGCGGAAATCGGTGAAAAGTACCGCACGGCGATGGAGACGAAGACATACCAGTATATAGAGTCGGGTTATCGTGATGAACGGTTTGAGGCGTGGTATGATATCCGGATCTATCCGACGGAAAACGGCATATCGGTCTTTTTCCAGGATATAACTACCCAAAAGAGAGAGCAGCGTCAGAAAGAGATGCTGATGGAGGTCTCGCACGTCATCAACATTGCGCCTCACCTGGATGATCTCTGTTTTAATGCGGGTGAACGTATCGCGCAATTTATGGAAATACCACCCAAGTTTGTATGTATCTACCGGTACGATCAGCGGTCATCTCTCCTTCACCTTATGGCTCCGTCACTTGTCGATGTAAGGGTCGATCCCGAGGTCGAACACCAGATCGTCGACGAGAAGACGAACACAATCGCCGTTCAGACCGCATTACGCAAGAAGGTGATTGTTTCAGACGAGCTTTCGAGGAGTTCGATTGCGGCCTATTTCCTGAGCGAAACAGAGACGTTGAAACTGAAAACGCTGATATCGATCCCCCTCCTCGTTCAGAACGAACTTCAGGGTATTCTGGAAGTGCTCTCTCCCAAGGTCGATAAGTACGTCAAGGAAGAGCTGCAAATGCTCAGGATTATTGCCAATGAGCTGGCGATTGGGATGAGCAGAAAGCGGTTGATGGACGAGATTACGATCAAGAATATTGAGCTGGAGAATGAAAAGAAGAGAACAGACGATGCTAACGAAACGCTGAAAAGATTCCTTGCCACGTTCAGCCACGAATTACGCGCACCGCTGAACGCTATCGTCGGATTTTCAGAAATCCTGACCGCCGATCTGAATTCGCTTCCTCCGGAAAAAGTATGCGACTTTATGAAGAATATCAACGCGAGCGGTAAGCACCTCCAGAATCTCATAAATGATATTCTCGACCTGTCGAAGATTGAAGCAGGCAGAATGGAACTGCACGTCGAAGCATATCCGATATCCTACTTCATCGATAGTGTTGAACGGGTCATGCAGGCGTTGACACAGCAGAAGCATATCAAGCTTGTCTTCGATATCGCTCCCGACATCGATCAGCTGGTAGTTGATCAGACCCGCTTCAAGCAGATACTCGTCAACCTAGTCTCCAATGCCGTTAAGTACAGTCACGACAAGGGTACGGTAGTCGTAAGTATCAGGCGGTTCGTAAATGAGATTGAAATTGCTGTGAAGGACGAGGGGATCGGCATCAAACCGGAAGATTTGTTATGTCTGTTCCAGGCGTTTCGCCAGGCTAAGAATTCCAGAGGATCGAAGGAAGGGACCGGACTTGGATTGGTAATAGCGAAGAAGTTGGTTGAGCTGCATGGCGGACAAATATTTGTCGACAGCGAGTGGGGAATAGGGAGCACTTTCCGATTCCGCATACCGATGGTCGTTGCAGGAGAGATCGTCGAATCTGCCGATCAGCTTCTGCGTGTAGTTGGTGAGCAGACTCTCACCATGCCGGAAGGTGAAAAACCGCTCGTGCTCATCATTGAAGACAATCCGCAGGCGAGTCAGCTCATTCAGATGTATCTCCATGAAGCAGGGTATCGGACTGAACTGGCGAGGGACGGCATGGAGGGCATCGAGATGGCAAAGCGGTTGAAACCGCATATCATTACACTCGATATGATCATGCCGGTGAAAGACGGCTGGCAGGTGCTCAAGGAACTCAAGCGCCACCCGATTTGCAAGAATATCCCGATCGTCATCATTTCCATTACGGATGAGAAAAAGCTCGGTTTCAGTATGGGAGCCGTCGATTACTTCGTCAAACCGGTCAATAAGGAAGATCTCCTCATTGCTCTTAAAAAAATTCCTGTTGGGAGTATCAGCAGCAAACAACATCCGAAAATTCTTATTATCGACGACGACCGCACGGCGGCAGAACTGATACAGGTCATGCTTGAAGCCGAAGGGTATGAAGTGATTAAGACGATGAACGGGAAAGAAGGAGTCAGTCTTGCTGCAACAGAGGGACCCGATCTCATCATTCTTGATCTCATAATGCCAGATATTTCCGGTTTCAATGTTGCTTACCAGCTGAAGCAGCAGCCCAAAACCCGGAGCATTCCTATCATCATTCTGACATCGATGGAAATCGATGAAGATACGAAAGAAAAAATGCAGGGCTTCATTTCGACGATAATGAGTAAATCGAAGTTTACAAAAAAAGATCTTCTTCGTGAGATCAACACGATCGAAAAAATGAAGTGATGGGGGCGTCGTAATCGATCAGAGAGCAGGGAGGAAAAAGCCCCCGCTTCCAATCAGCGCAGGATAATTAATTTTTTCGTATCACCGGAATTCCGCGTAGTAAGACGGTAAAAGTACACTCCCGAAGCTAATTCCGAAACTTTCAACGGGACGGAATACGTCCCCGGTCCGTACGTGCCCTTGAAGAGTGTCATTACCTTCTGTCCGAGGAGGTCGTACAGTATAATCTCTGCCAATTCCGCCGACTGTAATTCAAACTCTATCGTTGTCCCGGCAGAGGCGGGATTAGGGTAACTCTGCCTTAATATCGGTGAAATCCCGGTGAGAAATTCTTCAAGTATCCCACGTCGATAGAAAATTTCCGCGCCCGCGGATGTCTGTGAATTCCAGACGATGTGGACGGTCTCTCCTGTCGAAAGGAGTGCGGGTTCGCTTCCTTCAGATGACGGTGAAGGAAAATCCAGCGGGCAGAAGTATGTTCCTCCGTTTCCGCTGTACCGGAAATTCACATTGTATTGATCGCCTTCCCTTCGTTCCCAGGCTGCGGCTATGATTCTATTATTTACTGCGATGTCCGGAAATTCGTTGGATGTTCCCTCCGAGATAAGAACAGGGGGATCCCACAGTAGGGTGTTTTCATCGTCGTACCAACCGCTGCGGCGCAGAAGAATTGTACCGGATTCGTGCCATGTTACGTATAGCGTTCCATCCCCGGCCGCAGCGATTTTTGGATAAAGTGACGGTTTTCTATCATCGGATGAGATAATGTCGGGTCCGTACCAGTTCCGGCCTTCATTGATGCTGTAATAGTATCCGACCTCTGTTCCTGATTCGCGGTTTGCTGGACCGACGGCATGAAGGAGTTCCTGGGTCGCCGTCATGTCGGAAAATTGAGGAGAGGCAGAATTCACAACCTGCCATGTGGCGCCGTTATCCTGACTCAGGAGGATTCCTTTTGATATTGATCCGATGGATGCGAATTGTATGATGATGTGAGAATTAAATGTAGTCATCGTCTGCGGAAAACTTTTTTCGTGAATGAGCTGCGGTGTAAGCCATGTGGCGCCGCCGTCGGTGCTTCTGCAGACAACCGTCCCCGTTTTCGTGTCGAGTATTCCGTAGCATGCAGTGACAACATTGCGCCCGAAGGCAATGAGAATGCCGGCATTGATTGCGACGGAAGAGTTGAGGAGAATCACGGGAGCCGTAAATGTATGTCCACTGTCTTCACTGCGAGTATAATAAATCCCCGCATCAGCTGATGTGAATGTCGTATCAAGATTGAACCAGATAACGTGAATTGTTTCATGCGATCCGGCGATCCTCGGCGAGAAGGAAAGAAAATTGTCGTCGGATAACTGAATGGTATTCGACCACGGAGTATGGCAGGTTTGCCCCTGTGAGCAGTGTGCTGTCAGCAGCAGGATGGTTATCAGATACTTAGAAATTTTAACCATCGGGGGCATTGATGATCTCATATAGGAGTAACACGGGAAATTAGTCAATAACTGATGTTACGCATCGTTAGCTTTTAATGAAAAATAGATGTTCATTAAAAACAATAGAACAAGGATGACGTTGATTATGATTGATTTTTACGGGTTTTAATCTGTGAAAATCCGTTTTTTCTGTGTGATCAGTGTTCTATTTTCTGTTTTGCTTAACATCAGTCAATAAGTTCAATCCGCGTTATATAATTCAGTATAATGTATTTATGCATCGTAATCAACACCGTATCAACCCTGAATTTATTTGACCCTTTTCTTGTGTCCGCCTATCTGTTAAATCCTGTCTCAGACTTTGTCTAATTAACATCAATGAGGGGAAAATTTAACCGTGTAACGGTTGGTAAAGAAAGAACATTTCATAATCTCTTCATAAAAGGCATCATTTTTTTAATTATCAGATGATGTTACGCATCGTTAGCTTTTAATGAAAAAAATAGATGTTCATTAAAAACAATAGAACAAGTATGACGCTGATTATGATTGATTTTCACGGGTTTTAATCTGTGAAAATCCGTTTTTTCCGTGTGATCAGTGTTCTATTTTCTGTTTTGCGTAACATCAGTTATCAGATGATAATTGTCCATTCATGCCGGTGTAACTTGATTTTCGTTGAAATTCACATTATACTATATAATTATTCTAAAAAGCCGTATCATAATTCGAAGGAGCACGCTGTTCCATGAAAAAAGTCAGGATTCTTTACATAGACGACGAGGAAGAAGCGTTAAGCGCGATGAAGATAGGGCTGGAGGATAGGGGGTATGAGGTGACCACTGCCCTATCAGGAGAGGATGCTTTGGGCACATTAAAAAAACAGACGCCCGATGTTATTATCACCGACCTCCGCATGACGCCGATGAATGGCTTTGAGCTTTTTCAGCAAGTGAAAAAAATACCAAAATTCAAGTCAATCCCCTTTTTCTTTCTCACTGCCGTTGACGATTTTCTCGCTCAGAAGTATGGTCAGACGCTCGGAGTGGATGCGTACATTACCAAGCCGGTGGATCTTGACAGCATTGATACGATGATCCAGCAAAAAATAAAAGTGACTTAGGAAAGGTAATTTCTCCGGCTGTTTTCTTTATTCTAATTTCTCTCCCCAATTATTGATAGTTACATTAGTTAAACCTCCGACATTTTACTTGTTTAAACAGAGATAAATGTCGGAGGTTTTACTTGTAATAGGTCTCCGCGGATCTCTGCGCCTGCCCGAACCCGCTACATATGAACAAGCAACGGCAGGCGGGGGCGGGCCTCAGCGATTAATAAAAATAAAACGCAGAGGGTCGTAGAGTGGTTAACGAGAAGGGGGGTAAAACTTTTTTTCTCAGGAGCCTTTTCTTGACTTGTCCGGTTTTTTCTTTCGGTGAAGTTTTGCAAGGTCCCACGATCGTATTACAGAGAGAGCTTTGTAGTCGGTAAGATCAAAATGAATAGGGGTTATCGAAACGTATTTCTGCTGGATTGAAATGTAATCAGTTTCCTCAGATGTATCGAGGACGTCGATCTTTCCTGTGAGCCAGTAATACTCTTTGTTGTTGGGGTCCCGCCGCACATCAAACGTATCGTCCCATCGAGATTTGCCCTGGCGGGTAATACGAACGCCGCGGATTTCTCTTTCTGGAAGAGGAGGGATATTAACATTTAGGAGAGTGTCTTCCGGCAGTCCATTTTTGAAAATCTCGAGAGCCAGCAGTCGTGAAAATTTCGCCGCGAATCTGAAATCCGGCTCGGCGTAGGTCGTCAGAGAGACTGCAAGTGAAGGAATCCCGAGTATCCTTCCTTCCGTCGCCGCCGAGACAGTTCCTGAATAGATGATATTGATTGCCGTGTTTGATCCATGATTGATACCCGAGACTAGCAGGTCAGGATTTTTACCGAGGACTGTCCGGACACCGATTTTCACGCTGTCTGCCGGCGTTCCTTCAACGGCATATCCGAAAAATTTCCCGTTCTTATAGAATTTCTTAACACGAAGGGGGTAGTTCATCGTGATAGCATGTCCTACCGCACTACGTTGTTCGTCGGGGGCTACGACGATGACGTTTCCGATTTTTTTTAATTCGCCGACGAGGGCAAAAATCCCGGGTGCATCTATGCCGTCATCGTTGGAAACGAGGATGGTCCATTTTTTTTTCACGGTCGGTGCCTAATAACTTTCCTTTGTTGTCGGGGATTTGCCCGCTTTCACGTCCTTGATGTATGTCCTGAACGCAGTACGCATCGTCTCGGCAACCTCCGAATAGCGGCGGACAAAACGGGGTTTGAATTCTTCGGTTAATCCCAGCATATCGTAAACGACGAGCACCTGGCCGTCGCAGTGTGGTCCGGCGCCGATGCCGATCGTGGGGATGGATATCGTTTCTGTGACTTTCTTTGCAAGATCGGCAGGAATTTTTTCGAGTACGATTGCGAACGCGCCTGAATCGGCAAGGACTCTGGCATCTTCAAGAAGTTGCATTGCTTCATCTTTCGTGGTTGCACGTACTTCATATGTACCGAATTTATTGATTGCCTGTGGCGTCAGTCCGAGATGTCCCATGACAGGGATACCGATTTTTACCAGATGCTTCACGATATCCGAGATGTAGGCTCCTCCTTCGAGTTTCACCGCTCCGATACCGACCTCTTTCATGATTCTACCCGCGTTCCTTATTGCATCATCAATGCTGGTTTGGAATGACATGAACGGCATATCCACGACGACGAGTGCATTCCTGACGGCGCGTTTTACCGCTTTTGCGTGGTAGATCATATCGTCGACCGTGACCGGAAGGGTAGTCTCGTAACCATGGACGACGTTCCCGAGAGAATCTCCGACGAGGATGATATCGATTCCTACCTGATCGAGGTATTTCGCGACGAGAAAATCGTATGCCGTGAGCATCGCGATCTTTTCGCCGTTCCGCTTCATGGTTATGACAGTCTTTGTCGTGACCACGCGCGGTTTTGAAGGTTGTGCATTATGTTGTTTCATATGTAACTGCCTCACGTATTTTCAATGATTTCATTTTGACGGAAGCGGATGCCGTGCTCGTCTGCAAATCCCCGTGCTAACGCGTCGGCGGCTTCGCTGAATGCTACGCGTTTTCCGAGAATCTCTTCCAGATCAATTGTTCTTGCCAATATCTCTTCTTCGAGGGTATCTCTCACCTCATGGAGGTGCGGTGCAAGAAAGTCGACGATTTTCCGATGACTCGAACCCAGCAGGATGGATCCGTGCTGGAGGATCGCCTGACCGTATCGGCGTTGCGCACTGCCGACGAGTTTTTTGCCTCTGTACTGTATTTCGCATTTGGCGGAACTTGAAAAGCATGGGATCGATGACGGACTTCTGTAAAATTCCTGGAAATCGGTTCCCTTACCGGCCAGTTCGGCTTCCACGCCCAGGTACTTAAGACCGCGCACAAGGCCCTCGTTGATAAATTTGTAGAGCGCGCGCGGTCCGCGGTTATCGAGTCTCATAACCACGCTGTAGGTTAATTCATCGGAATGGAGTATGGCGCGCCCTCCCGTAGGCCTGCGGACGATATCAATTCCCGCGGTAGAAATCTGCCCGGTGTCAAAATCGTCCATGCTCTGATTGTATCCGATCGATATTGCAGGCGGCTTCCATCCGTAGAAACGAAGTGTGGGATAATCAAGAGATTGTGTGCATCGGTATGCCTCCGCTTCATCAAACTCCATGTTGTAGGAACCGTTGTGGAAGCCTGTGTTTATCAGATTCCAGATCATCGCCGGTGTCCGATGATGCCCCGCTTGCTTTTTTCGATGAAATCGACGATGTGTTTGATTTCTTCCGTGAGCGGAAGATCGCTTTTAATTTTTTCAATTGCCTGCGAAACGTTCAGCTGCGATGCGTATATGAATTTGTAAGCCGATTCAACCATGTCTATGGTTTTTTGCGTGAAGTTGCGGCGTTTCATTCCGATGATGTTCAAACCGTTAAAGGAGAGCGGCTCCGAACCTGCGAGGACGTAGGGCGGTACGTCTTTGGTGACTCGGAATCCACCGCCGATCATTGCGTGGCAGCCGATGTGTGAAAACTGGTGTATGGCAACGATTCCACCGATGACGACGTTATCTTCGATCTGCACGTGCCCCCCCATGTTGACAGCGTTCGCGAGAATCACATGATTTCCGATCGAGCAATCGTGAGCAATATGCGAATATGCCATTAAGAAACAGTGGCTCCCGACATTCGTCTTATTTCTCTCGTGTGTACCGCGGTTAAGTGTCGCATACTCACGGATAACTGTGTGGTCGCCGATTTCAAGGGTGGTCATTTCTCCGTGGAACTTCAGGTCCTGCGGTATAGTCCCGAGAACAGCCCCGTGGTGTATGGCACACTCCTTTCCGATACGCGTACCATGGGCAATTAGCGTGTGCGATGCGATGCTTGTTCCGTCGCCGATGATAACGTCGGGTTCGATAATCGAGAAGGGGCCGACGCTGACGTTCTCTCCCAGCTGTGCCTTCGGGCTGACAATAGCGTGGCTGTCTATGGTTGTACTCATACGTATCCGTATAGCTTGTTAAGTATTACGGTTTCTTGTCATTCTCAGCTTCGCGGTCAATAATTGCTGCGCTCAGTTCCGCTTCCGCTGCGAGTTCGCCGTTCCGGTATGCTTTTCCTTCGAGAAGTCCGATTTTAGCGCGGCGGTTCTTGAGGAAAACCTCCAGTACAAGTTGATCCCCCGGAAAAATCTGCTTTCTGAATTTTGCATTATTGATACTCGTGAAGACGGCCAGTTTCCCCTGCGGATTCTCCAGTCCGTTGAGCAGCAATATCCCGCCGACCTGCGCCATTGCTTCGATAATGAGAACTCCAGGCATGACTGGTTGGCCCGGGAAGTGACCCTGGAAAAACCATTCGTTGATCGTGACGTTCTTAACACCGACAATCTTTTCGTCAAGTTTGAAATCTATTATCTTATCGACGAGGAGGAAGGGATACCGGTGGGGAAGGATTTTCTGCAGTGCGTTGCTGTCAAATACGATTCCTTCCTTTTTTTCAAACTGGTATTTCTTTATCAGAACCTGTTGCTGGTACAATTTCCGGATCTTTTTTGCAAACTCGACATTGCTCGCATGCCCGGGCCGGGCGGCAAGTATCTGCGCCTTGAATGGCGCTCCGATGAGGGCAAGGTCGCCCATAAGATCGAGTAGTTTATGCCGTGCCGGTTCATTCTTGTACCGTAATTCTTTATTGTTGATGATGCCGTTCGTGCCGATGATGAGTGTCTCACGGATACCGAGTGTCTTCGATATCAATCCGACTTTTTCTTCCGTGAGATCCTCGTCTGCTATGACGATGGCGTTCTCCAGCGTCCCTCCGCGGATCAGTCCCTGCTTGTGCAGAGCTTCGACTTCATGAAGGAAGCAGAACGTGCGCGCCGGCGCGAATTCTTCAAGAAATTCTTTCTCGAGATTGAAAAGTCCGGTATGCTGACTTCCGAGGGCGGGGTTGTGGTAATCGATCATTACCGTGAGACGGTAGTCGTCGGTTGGAAGGGCTACGATGTGCACACCCTTTGCTTCATCAATGTACTGGACGGTCTGGTCGATGATCAGGTAGTCCTTCGGCGCATCCTGGGCGACGAATTCTGCTTCGAGAAGTGCATCGGCAAACGGTTTGGTGCTACCGTCGCATATCGGGGGTTCGATTGCATTAAGCTCGATGATGATGTTGTCGATCTGTAATCCCACGATCGCCGCTAGGATATGTTCGACGGTGTGTACTTTTGCATTCTTATACTGAAGAGTCGTTCCTCGTGCCACGTCAACGACATAATCAACGAGCGCCGGAATTTCTGGATGGTTCGGCAGGTCTGATCGCCGGAACCGGATTCCATAATTGATCGGTGCCGGTCTGAACGTAAGTGTCGTCGGGACACCGGTGTGCAATCCGGTACCTGAGATCTGCACCGGGCGTTTTATGGTTCGCTGCTGCTCTAACATGCTTTCTTTTTTCCTCTCATTCTTTCGGGCGAGTCTTCACGAGCTTTTCTAATTCTTCCAGACGCTGCTGTAACTTACGGAATTCATATAGGAGCTCGGGGAGCTGGCGGAGCGCTCCTTCAATCCTCCACGTCTCATGAATTTCCCGCGCCGGATAGCCGAAGTACGTTTTCCCTTCCTCCGCAATCGATTTCGGAACGCCTGATTGTGCGCCGATGGATGTTTTATCTGCGATGGTAATATGCCCTGTTAATCCGACCTGACCTCCGATCGCGCAATGCTTACCTACCCTAGTGCTTCCGGAGATGCCCGTCTGAGCGGCGATCACCGTATGAGCGCCAATCGTGACGTTGTGTGCCACTTGGATAAGGTTATCGAGCTTGACCCCCTCCTCAATGACGGTCCGACCGATCGTAGCCCTGTCGATCGTACAGTTGGCGCCGATTTCTACATCGTCCTGAATCTCGACAATTCCGCGCTGGGGAATTTTTTCATGCGTGCCTTTATCTGTGGTCGCAAAACCAAATCCGTCGCTTCCGATTACCGATCCGGAATGGATGATGACCCGATTTCCGATAGTGCACGATTCCCGCACAGTGACGTTGGGATAGATTACGGTGTCATCACCGACTTCAACTCCCGGATGCAGGACGGTACCGTGGTACAGCGTTGTTCCCTTTCCGATCTTGCACAGCTTTCCTATAACCACGTAAGCGCCGATCGAAACGTCAGGAGCAACCGATGTGCTCGCATCAATGATAGCGGTCGGATGGATGCCGCGGGGGAGAGGTTCAGGCGCGGGATGGAATATATCGATCAGCTTCAGAAAGGACATGTACGGATCGGCGACTCTGATGAGCGGTACCGGTGTTGTCCGTTCTTTCAGTTCATCAAGCTGTATATCCCTGCCGATGATGATGGCTGAGGCACGCGTGGTTTTGACGTACTTCTTATACTTGAGGTTTGCGAGGAATGTGATTTCGCCCGCCTCAGCCTCTTCTATTTTCGCGACACCCCGGATGGCTGTATCGCCATGACCGCTGACTTCGCCGCCGAGCAGTTGTGCTATTTCAGAGAGCGTCATTCCTGGAATGTCGTTATGCGCTTGAAGACCTCTTCGGTGAGGTCGTACTTATCGTTCGTATACATCAGGAGAATATCTCCGCTCTTATCGAAGATGTAGTCATACTCATCTTCCTGCGCGATATCTTGGAGAACCTTGAATATTTTATTCTGAATCGGTTTCATGAGTTCGTTCTGCTTCGTAAATAGTTCTCCGCTCTGTCCGAATTTTTTCGACCTGTAATCGGCGATTTTTTTATCGAGCTCCTGCAGTTCCTTTTCCGCCTCGGCTCTCAGCTGGTCTGTTAGGATGAGCTTCTTCTTGTCGTATTCCTGAAATTTCTTCTGCCATTCGTTCTGCATTTTTGCGAGCTCGTTCTGCCACTCGGTAACGAGGTTGTCGATCTGTTTCTGAGCGTCTTGCGCTTCAGGCAGTTTTTCCATGATGGCTTTCGAGTTAATCCACCCGATTTTCGACTGTGCAGCGCCGGAGCAGGAAACGATCAGCATGAGGGCAAGTATGCCGGCGGCTATTTTTGTTGTTTTCATATATCTCCTTTGTGTTTTCTTACTGTATTCTGCCTCTTTTCAGCCTGTCAATGACGAGATTTGTATAATCGTACTTCAGCTCTCCGTAAAGGAGAACCATGATCTGGTCATTGCGGTCGAACATGAATTGAATTTTTTCTTCTTTCGCTATCTGTTCTATAACCTGCATTACCCTCAGCTTGATGGGGCGGAGGAGAGAATCGGTTGCAATGGCGAGTTCTCCGTCCGAACCGAACTTTTCCTGCCGGTACTGAATGCCCCTCTGTTCAAGGGTAACAAGTTCCTCGCGCTGTGTGCGCTTTTCTTCCTCTTTCAGGAGCGGTTCTTTCTTTTGAAAGTCTTCATACCGCTGCTGCAGATCTCTGCTCATCTTTTCGAGTTCCGATTGCCACCGCTTTCCCATCTCGTCGAGCTTCTTGTTCGCTTCCTGGGCATCGGGATATTCCTGGAGTATTTTTGCTGAGTTAACGAATCCGATCTTTATGTTCTGAGCAGAGGAAATGTTCCCCGTCATCACAGTCATGATCAGCAGCAGTATGATCGAAAATGTTACTTGTTTCACGTGTACCTCGTAAATATTGTTGTAGAAAGTGAGATGCAGTTAATTAAAATCCTCGTCCAAACTGGAAGTGGAACCGCCAGCCGTCAGGTTTACCGTCCTTTGGAAATACGTCATCGGCGCCATAACCGTAATCGAATCCGACCATACCGAGAGGCTGTATGAGAAGTCGGGCGCCCAAACCGTATGCGCGTTTCAGATCAAAGAGATCCGCATGCTTGATATCCCGAAAAACATTTCCCCCTTCACTGAATAAGAGGAGATAGATCGGGATGGGATTGATTGTAACAGCGAAACGGAGCTCGACGGTCTCCTTATGCAGGACGCGGCCGCCTTCTTCCTGATTATAACTGTTCATGGGACCGACGGCACGATCTTCGTATCCCCGCAGGATGGTAGTGGACACATAGCCGAGACCCGTTCCACCCATGAAGAAGTATTCAATAGGCGGTATCTTTGAATCTTTTTTAAAACCATCAAGGTAACCAAATAAGTTGGATGCGTAAAGTACGATCCTGCTCGAATTGAAGAGCGGGATATACCATTCAGCGCTTAAGAGCCATTTGTGGTAGTCTACGTTACCGGGGAGAAATGGTCCACCTGATATTTCTGTTGAAAAAGAAAATGACGAACCGGTGGTCGGGAAAATAGGACTATCGGTGCTGTTGCGTGAGAGGGTTTGTGTAAGACTTATCTGGTTAGATTTTCCAACATCATAGAGAAGACTGCT
This sequence comes from uncultured Chlorobiaceae bacterium, assembly GCA_964354485.1. Lineage (GTDB taxonomy): Bacteria > Bacteroidota > Ignavibacteria > UBA10030 > SZUA-254 > CAYGXH01. The sequence goes on from CAYGZY010000252.1 coordinate 14,480, forward strand.
GCCGTTGTCACGGATGTCGTTCCTCTGAAACCGCACCACCCAATCGGCACGCGAGTAGTTGTCGGGCCATGTGAGCCGTCGGCCAAGGCGAATGGAGAGTCCTGTTTGCTGCAGATCCCACCCGAATCTCTGCCGCGTGTCGTATAAGGAGATGCCGAGAGTCGTCGGACGTTCGTTCAGCCAAGGCTCCGTAAAGCTTAAGGTGAATGTCCGGAAGCGCGCGCCTTCTCCGAACTGCCAGTCGAAGTTGAGGATCTGGCCGGCGCCGCCCTGGAGAGGATCCAGGAGATCAAAATTATTGATGGTGAATCCGAGCATACCGGTCACACCGTAGGCGCCGCTGTACCCGACGGATGCATTCACGTTGTCGCTTGATTTCTCTTCAACTTCATAAATGAGATCAACCGTCTGGTCATCAATCAATCTGGTATCGGGTCGAATTTTCTCCGGATTGAAGTAATTGAGCTGTGCGAGCTGCCGCAGACTTCGTATGATCAACGCCCTGCTGAAGAAATCGCCAGGACGTGTGTAGAGTTCCCGCCGTATTACGTTATCACGGGTTTTCGTGTTACCCTTAATATCTACATGACCTAACCGAAATTGATTTCGTTCGTAGGTATGAATGGTGATATCGAGACTGTCCTGCCCGACCCTTTTTATTTCGGGATCGAGGTTGAAGCGGAGATATCCGTCGTCGAGGTAGAGAGAAGCGACATCCGTTTGATTTTCATTCCCTTTCAGATTTTTCTCGAATTTATCTTCATCGTAAATCATGCCGGGTAAAAATCCGAGCCGCTCGGTGAGCATGTCCGACTTGTAGACGGTGTTGCCTTCCCACCGTACCGATCGGATTTTATACTGCTCGCCTTCCCGCAGGTTCATAAGAATATGGATGTTCTTCCGGTCTTCGCTGTACCATGTGCTGTCGGAGAGGATTTCAGCGTCGAGATATCCGTTCTTGCGGTAAAATTGTAGAAGCCGGTTTTTATCCGCTTCGAATTTTTTCTTTTCAAACTTCGGAGTTGACCAGAATTTCCACCATCTGTTTTCTGCGATGTCTTCGAATTCATCCTTAAGGTCGTCTTCGTCGAAGGCAGTATTGCCGGTAAATGATATCTCCTTGATTTTCACGCGCGGACCTTCGTCGATCAAGATGATTAGGTCCACCTGATTTGATTTCGTGCTGTCTTCGATGCGGGTTTCGGTTTTTACATCTGCAAGGAGGTGTCCCTCTTCTTCACACAGGATTTTGATCCCGCTTGTCACACGGCTGATGTCGTCGGGTGTGAGTATCTGCCCCTCTGTAAGAGAAATTTTCTTTTTTATATCGTCTTCGCCGACATCATCATTCCCTGTAAGTTCGTATTTCGCCAGACGCGGATATTCTTTTACTTTTATGACGAGGTATACTCCCGTTTCGAGCTTGCTGTCGATGAGAAGCTGAATATCTGAAAATATGCGAAGCGCCCAGAGACGCTGGAGCGCCTGGCGTGTTTCTTCTCCGGGGAAAGCTATTTCATTTCCGACCTTCAAACCGGAATTCGTGATGATTGCGTTCTTATCGGTTCCCGTCTGAAGATTCTGCCCTTCAACCGTAATCCCGAGAATGCGGTACTTCGGCGCTGCCTGTCGTTGTGCAAGGAGTGAAACGGAAGACAGGAATACAATGATACTGAGAATAATGGTTAATCTTGATGTTGGCACTGTGTATTATCTCGGTTTGTTTTTTTCTATGTGATGGGTGCGGCCTGAGGTTTGACTGCCGTTCGTAATCTGCTCGCTCAGCATTCCGAATCTCCGTTCACGTCTCTGATAATCATAAATTGCTTCATAGAGGTTTTTCCGGCGGAAATCAGGCCAGTGGACATCGCTGATATAAATCTCCGAGTACGCGAGCTGCCAGAGGAGGAAGTTGCTGATCCTCAGCTCTCCGCTGGTCCGGATGAGCAGATCGGGATCCGGAATTGACTGGGTTGAGAGGTACTTTGAAATCAGTGTGTCGGTAATATCAGCCGGTTTCAGGAGTCCGCCGTGCACATCGGAAGCAATGCGTTGAACCGCCAGTGTAATATCCCATCGTCCGCTGTAACTCAGGGCGAGTAATAAATGCAGGCCGGTGTTATCTTTTGTCTTTTCAACAGCATCGGAAAGTTCATCCCGCACCTCTTGTGGCAGAGTGGTGATATCACCGATGGCATAAACACGGACATTCTTTTTATGGAGCCTGTCGGTCTCATCGCGAAGCGCCCGCATCAGGAGTCTCATGAGCAGGGAAACTTCATCTTTCGGGCGTTTCCAGTTTTCGGTGGAAAATGCATACAGAGTGAGATACCGGATTCCGAGCTCGCCGCAGGCCTCTACAATATCCCTCACGGATTCAACTCCTTCTGTATGTCCGGCGATACGGGGGAGTCCTTTACTCTTCGCCCATCTGCCATTTCCGTCCATAATGATGGCAATGTGGGTTGGAACGCGTCCAGAATCTTTCAATTGCTGTTGTATCGTGTTGTTGTCGATGGGTAACCGATTCACCCGGTGTGTTCGCAAACTCGAATTTTCCTATTCAATCACGGGTAAAATGTGAATTGTACTAAAAGTTAATTGATTTTACGTAGAAAGTCAAGGAAGTTGCATCCGCGTAAACGAGGCTGTACAGCGCTGTTTAATTGCGGAGGATTGATTTTCGACATGAAAAGAGATATATTCATTTAGTTTTTCAGAATTTCATCACGGAAATAATCAGCAGGATTGAAAAGGAAGAGTCTCGATGGGTATGCCAAATATGCAGGGAATGATGAAACAGGTTCAAAAAATGCAGGAAAAGATTGCCAAAGTACAGTCTGAACTTGAGAGTAAAACGGTTACCGCCGAAACGGGCGGAGGGATGGTCAAAGTCACGGCAAATGGCCGGCAAAATATTACAAAAATTCAGATTGAAAAAGAAGTCATAAATCCCGATGAACCGGAAATGCTGGAGGATCTGGTTATCGCCGCTGTGAATAAAGCGCTGGAGGAGTCACACGCCATGGCTCAGGAAGAAATGCAAAAAGCTACTGCGGGTATGATGCCCAATATACCCGGATTAACATTCCCGGCATGAAACGTAAATCTTTCACTGAAAATAACCGTTTAGACTATGTATCGCACATCCGACTCACTGAATGATCTCATCGAAGAGTTTGCACAACTCCCCGGCATAGGGAGAAAATCGGCACAGCGTCTCGCAATGTACATCCTTAAGCTTCCAAAAGATGATGTAATGAAGATTGCCCACGCTCTGATAAACATTAAAGAGAAAATGAAATACTGCTCGCATTGCTGGAATTTTTCAGAAACGGATCCGTGTCCAATATGCAGCAGTACACACCGTGACACCTCTACTATTTGTGTTGTCGAGGAGCCAAGCGACATCATTGCGCTTGAAAGGACTAATGAATACAGGGGGCTCTACCACGTCTTGGGCGGCTCGCTCTCACCTCTGGAGGGAATCGGTCCGGACGACTTAAAAGTTAAAGAACTTCTCACGCGGATGAAACCCGGTGTGCAGGAGATCATCATAGCATTGAGCGCCGATATCGAAGGTGAGGCAACGACGATTTATCTTTCCCGGTTGCTTAAACCGCTCGGTGTCAAAGTAACCCGACTGGCGCGCGGCATACCAATCGGCGGAGATCTTGAATTTGCCGATGAGGCAACACTGGTACGGGCACTTGAAGCACGCGTTCCAATTTAAAAATCTGGGCGGTATGGTGCGAATCGGATTTATTCTCCTTGTTATTTTTCAGGGATGCGATCTGTTTTCAACCCGTGAGCCGGAGGCGCCGACTGAAGGATCTTCTGAATTTAAACCTCCCGTAACGGCCGATATTGTCCTGGACAATTTCAAATCGGCGATCATCGAACATAACGTCAATAACTACCTGCGCTGTTTCGTCGATACTACCGCATCTGCAAGGAGGTATTCATTCTCTGCTTCAGGCGATTTCCAGGGACTCTTCTCAGGGTGGGGAACAGAAGAAGAGAGGAAGTACTTTGAGAATCTCGGACAGCCGGTATCCGAGGTACCCGTGCTGGAATTCTTCGACCTCAGAGAAGAAAACAAAACGGCTGCCTCAACCGAGTATACCATGAATTACATCCTGTTCTATCCGCACCGGCAAGCCGGGATAACAAAACGGGTCAGGGGAGACATGCACCTTTATCTTGCGCTGGACAACCAGCAGCGGTGGGCGATAGACGAATGGGATGACCGGAAGACAGTAACCGATTCGACGTTGAGCTATCTGAAGTATCATGTTTATTAACCGTCGGACGTGGATCCTTGTCCTCATACTCTTCTCCCTGCAGTGCATCAATCCGTTTGCGCCGCGGTTTGATGCCGATCTCAATGCGACATCCTGTACCGATTTAACGATACTCGATAATATGTTTTGTGCATTCCGCAATGCTTATGCATTCAAGGATACGACCCTCTATGGGACACTCCTCGATCCGCAATTCACGTTCAGTTACCGTGATTATGATCTCGGAGTCGACGTGACGTGGGGCAGGGATGATGAAATACGATCTACCTACGGTTTATTTCAGAGCGTGCAATCACTCTCGCTCATATGGAACAACGTTATCTCTGCCGATACGGGGAGTCTGAAACGGACGGTAGTGCGCGGTTTCAACCTGACGGTCACGTTTAATCCCGGAGATATTGAACGGGTTGACGGATATGCCAACCTGACGTTTGTGAGGAACGATTTGCATGAAGCATGGCGGTTATTCTACTGGCGCGACGAATCAAATTTTTTGGAGAGTTCCCCGTGAAGATATCATACATTTTTCGTGAAGGCGTTGCGGGTTTTCGCCGGGCTGTACTGGCGTCGATCAGTTCCGTCATTACAATAACCATCTCTCTCCTTCTTATCAGTATCTTCTGCATCATCTCGGCGAAAACATCCTCGCTCGTAGAGAACGTGCGGCGGGCAGTTGAATTTGAGGCTTTCCTCGAAGATTCAATTTCTCCGGAGCAGAGAACGGAGATTGAACAGCGGATCTCAGCGCTGGAAGAAATCGAGAAGGTTGAGTACGTTTCAAAGGAAGATGCGGCACTTATCTTCAAAGAGGAATTCGGAGAGGATATAAACGCGGTTCTCGACTTTAATCCTCTTCCGTCTTCGTTTAAAATTACCATAAAAGATGAATATAATACCCCGGAGAGGGCTGAGGAATTGAAGCTTAAATTGTCGGAGTTCAGCGGCATCGACCACATCGCCTACAGGAAGGACCTTTTGGAATTCCTGGATGCGCGGGCAAAGATACTTTCGAAGGTTAGTCTTGCTTTGGGAATTCTCCTTGCAGCCGCAGCGGTCTATTTCGTAGCGAGTACAATCCGTCTCACGATCCATGAAAAACGAAAAAATATACAGACGATGGAACTCGTTGGCGCTTCTTCGTGGTTCGTCCGCATGCCGTTTTTCATCGGTGGGATTTTACAGGGCTTCGCAGGCGGTCTGTTGGCAGCGGTTCTATTATATGGTCTGACCGTCTGGGGTGCGGGTTTCGTATCTCATGAACTCGCGGGATTTTTCACGGTATCGCTCCAATTCTACCTGCTCATCGTCTGTGCAGGTATCTGTCTGGGTTCCCTGGGAAGTTTGATCGCAGTTAAAAGGTTTTTGGTTAAATCGAAAGGTAAATAACTCACTTTGACCGATTCACGCAATTTTTGCAGATAATTTCGTACTCCCGTTTCTTCTTGCATCTTATTTTTTCTTTTCCTACATTTTCCATCGTGATAACCAGAGTTCCAGCCATATCACAGCATCATAACTTTCGTTCTTATTCCATTAAAAAATTTTCACAACGATACGTCTCTGAGCAATGCATACACTCATAAAGTTTTATAACTCTTCGGTGGGTAAAAAACTCATCGTAGGATTGACGGGCATTCTCCTCATTGCGTTTTTAGTCATACACCTCATCGGCAACCTGCTGCTCTTTCGGAACGACGGCGGCGCCGCCTTCGATGCCTATTCGGAGTTGCTGCCCCAGATCGTGGTGATCAGGATTATTGAAATTCTTCTTTTTCTCCTGATACTTTTCCATATCATCACGGCGGCATATACGTGGTTAATCAACAAACAGACACGCAACGAGCAGTACGATGTAAGGAAGCCGGGGGCGACGAGTCCGCTCTCTTCTCGCACGATGTTCCTCACCGGCAGTATTATTTTCATTTTCCTGGTCATCCATATGAGAACCTTCTGGTGGACGTCCCGGTATGAAGCAGGTGAACATTTTTCCATGTATACACTCGTGCGAAATGTTTTTTCTGATCCGGTGTACGATGTGTTATACCTTGTTGCCCTGTTCCTGCTCGGATTTCACCTCCACCACGGCTTTCAATCGGCACTGCAGACATTCGGACTGCGTGAAAAGAAGTATGTGACGCTCATCGAGTGGTGCGGCGTCATCGTGTGGCTGTTAATCCCGCTCGGCTTTGCAGTAATGCCTATTTACTTCTATTTGACTTATTGTTAGATTGGACATCACTATGGCGTTGAATTCAAAAATTCCGGAAGGTCCCATCCAGCAAAAATGGGATAACCATCGTTTCAGCATGAAACTCGTGAATGCCGCGAATAAGCGGAAGTACTCGGTCATCATCGTGGGAACCGGTTTAGCGGGAGCGTCTGCGGCTGCATCCCTCGCCGAGCTTGGGTATAACGTGATCACACTCTCGTATCACGAATCACCCCGCCGCGCACACAGCATTGCCGCACAGGGCGGTATTAACGCCCCGAAAAATTATAAGAACGACGGCGACAGCATCTGGCGGCTTTTCTTCGACACTGTGAAGGGAGGCGATTACCGCGCCCGTGAAGCTAACGTGTATCGGCTCGCTCAGGTAAGCGGTAATATCATAGATCAGTGCGTCGCTCAGGGTGTACCGTTCGGCCGTGATTATGGCGGATTGCTGGACAATCGTTCATTCGGCGGCGCCCAGGTATCCCGGACATTTTACGCGCGTGGGCAGACCGGCCAGCAACTTCTGCTCGGAGCATACGGCGCCCTCGCACGGCAAACACATCTGGGGCGTGTTAAGTTCTTTGGCCGCCGTGAAATGCTCGATCTCGTGGTCATTGACGGGAAAGCACGAGGCGTCATCGCGCGCAACCTCGAGACAGGTCACATCGAACGATACATCGCGGATGCGGTTATTCTCGCAACCGGCGGTTACGGCAATGTTTTTTTCCTTGCAACGATGGCTAAATATTCAAATGCCACCGCTATCTGGAAATCGCACAAGAAGGGCGCATTATTCGGAAATCCCTGCTTCACTCAAATTCATCCAACCTGTATTCCTCTCTCAAGCGGTTACCAGTCGAAACTAACCCTGATGAGCGAGAGTCTGCGTAATGATGGTCGTATCTGGGTTCCGAAAAAAGCGGGCGACAAGCGTAATCCCCGGGAAATTCCCGAAGAAGAACGCGATTACTACCTCGAACGGCTCTATCCATCATACGGAAATCTGGCGCCGCGTGACATCGCTTCGCGACGTGCAAAAGAAATATGCGATAAGGGATTCGGAGTAGGCACGACCGGATTAGCAGTCTACCTTGACTTTGCTGATACACTCAAGAGAAACGGAAAAGCATATGTTGAGGAAAAATACGGTAATCTATTCGATATGTACCATGAGATAACAGACGAAAACGGGTATGAATTACCCATGCGCATTTACCCTGCAGTTCATTACACGATGGGCGGGCTTTGGGTCGATTACAATCTCATGAGCACGATTCCCGGACTCTATGTTCTGGGCGAGGCGAATTTTTCTGACCATGGCGCTAACCGGCTTGGGGCGAGCGCTCTTATGCAGGGTCTTGCCGACGGATATTTTGTCATTCCGTATACAATCGGAGATTACCTCGCGACCAACAAATTCCCGTCGATCAAAACTGACCATCCTTCCTTTGAAGCGGCGGAGAAGGAAAATATGGATGTGCTCCGCAGACTTGTTTCTATCAAGGGAAAACAGCCGGTAGACATACTGCATAAACGTCTGGGAACAGTAATGTGGGAATACTGTGGTATGGGAAGAAATGCAATTAACCTGAAAAAAGCTCTGGAACTGATTCCCCAGGTGCGTGAGGAATTCTGGCGTGACGTTATAGTCCCCGGTCCTATCGACGGATTCAATCAGGATCTCGAGAAGGCGTACCGTGTAGTGGATTATCTCGAGCTGGCGGAATTGATGGTGATCGACGCTCTTCATCGTGAGGAATCATGCGGTGGACACTTCCGCGAGGAGTATCAGACCGAGGACGGTGAAGCTAAGAGGGACGATGAAAAATTCGCATACGTTGCCGCTTGGGAATATAAACATCTCCAGAAGTGGGAATTACACAAGGAACAGCTGACATTAGAATACGTGAAACCTGCGCCTCGTAGTTACAAATAAAAGTTTGGTAGAATAAACTTACAACTATTT
>CAYGZY010000253.1:0-8109 GCA_964354485.1 uncultured Chlorobiaceae bacterium
TAAATATTTTTACAAATACAAATTGTTATTTCTTTGAATGTTTGTAACTAATATGTAGGAGTGGAAAATGAAAAAGCAAAAAGTTGTGGTTATGGTAATTGCACTGCTTTGGATATCATCCGTCGTGTTTGGTAGTTTTCCCCTTTATGGAGGTGAAACGCCAAAATCGGAAAAAGAAATTCCGATTTATTCAGGTGCGACACGTGATGCCGACAGAGAGTCTGAGTTAAAAAATCAGATGTCGTGGGAAATGGATCAAGGTCTTAGAAACGCGATATTAAAAGTATACAAAGTCAGTGCCTCAGCAGAAGATATATTCAACTTTTATCTTCAGAAGATCGGAGGAAAGGAAGGAATGATGGATATAGATCCAATGGGAATAAAACCGGGCACAGTATCCCAAGTATCGTATGAGATAGAATATTACAAGGATGAAGAATTTACAGATTACAATATCGAACATGATATTATGCATCCGGGCACATGGATGAAACAAAAACTTATGGAAAATCGAAAACCGCATAAACCCGGAAAATGGATTACAGAAGCCAGGTTTAATTGGTATAAAAAAGAAAGCAACAATGATCTCACCACTTTTTACGTAATTATACATGATGAGAGTTTTGGTGAACAAACAGAAAAAAAATATAAAACCAGTACGGAAATCCAAATTCAGGTAACCACGAGTAAATCAGAGCAAGCAATGCGGGAAGAGAATGAAGAGGAAATGGAAAAGCAGACCTCTGAATTATCTAAGTCCCTGAAAGGCAAGCCCCCAACTGAGAAGGAGCTTGGCGTGCCTGTTTACCCCGGTGCAACATTTGATGCGGAGAATTCCGCCGGAATGTCGGCAGGTAACGATTACGCGATGTATCTTTATCTTACGACGGATCCGCCGTCAAAAGTTGTTGCTTTCTACGAACAACAGTTAAAGATAAAGGCCGTAGAAGCAGTGAAGGGGCATTATATGATTCCGCTGAAGGGAGAAATGCCTTTGCCTGAAGAAGGTATTTCGATTGAACCAAACACAATGTTTGGCGGAAAGGCTAAAACTGTCATAAGTATACAGAAGAAGATTGAAAATTAGATTTAATACCTAAATGTATTTGAATCCTTATGAATATATAGACCTCATTACTTATGACTTCAGGGTGACATCAAGCAAATGGATTAAGGAAATAATTGTATAAACGTGACAGAGAGGGCAAAACGTATGAATCAGAAGAGGCAGTATGGAGTAAATAATTTATTGTACATGTCATTTTTACTTCTTTTTACTCTAATGCTCAGTCGATTCTCAAATGCTCAGTATCTCACGACAAGACTTACCGAGAACGAGATCCGGTCTGTGATTCCTATTTTGAAAGCAGAAATTGCAGGATATGGTCAGTTTGAAGATGCGCAAAAAGCGGATTTTCTCGCGCGCAAGAAACTCATGGAGGAAATTAAATCGGGTAAAGTTGATCCCCTTGATTGGCTGAAGCAGCATTCGAAGTATATCATCGTCCCTTCAGAAGCAGTTTATGAACCTGCCGTCTCACGCGCTGTATCAATCAGGGGTTGGGATTTACCTAAAGATCCGGAAGTCCCTGAAAGGCCGTATGTGCTTCCGACTGCTATCTTCACATTCGGAAAAGAGATACCTGCAATTAATAAAAACCTCCTTGGCAAAAATATAACTCACGAGAGTTATACCCGATTTAGTTTAAATCTTTTTAATATGGACGATCCAAGTTATAAGGAAATACGGACCATTCTTGAGAAGACCCGCTCCTTTTATTCCGGAAAGGGATTTTCTGCCGACTATTCAATGAGCGGGTATACGGTGAATTTTTATCATCCCGATGCTGAGGGAGAAATCACCGGTACAGTTTGGCAGATAAAGATAGATCTTTTTGATCCGCTATATCCGGATGTAGTAAAGAACTCGAGGTCACATCCGATGGGACCATCGATAGAAATCAAGGCTGGCGACCAACTCATGGAAAAAATCTTCAAACCCATAAACACGAAATTGGGAACGAATGATAGCAATATAAAAAGGAGTTTACAAAAAGCAGGCATTACCGAAGACCGGTACGGCGAAATAAAGGGTGCTCTGTTAATGGCCCGCGAAGGGAGCCAGAATCCTGAAGAAGAGGAACCTACGCTCGATATCACACCTTCTACACCGGAGGAAAAAGAGATCGCCCGCGAAATTGAAAAAATGAAGCAGGAAATTAGAATCAAGAAAAATAATATTCAGCTCTATAAAAAATACAAAGCTGAGCTTGACCCTGTACTTGACGTCATTAAGAAATATATAGGCGGACCGCAATAAGTTACTTTCGTATTAGAACGGCGGGAACCTTGAGCAACGTCAAGACGTTATGGTTAACTGTATAAGATTAATTCCCGTCCCAACCAAACTTGATCATTAAGGGTTTAATGTTGTAAAAAATAAATTCGTTCCTGTATCCGAAACAAAACTAGATACATAACGGAACAAGAGTTCCAGTTTCAGGGTTTCATAAAGCCTATGGGATTTCTTATGCCTGGCGCTTTCAAGAAGCAGAGTTTGAAATATCCGACAGATTTTAAAAACTTTGTAGAAAAATCGTAAATTACAATCAAATGAACTTTGTTTTTATCTAAAGATTACTATAATATTTTTTTTCATATTAATCATTCTATCACACCCATCAGCGGTATTATTACATCATATAAATCAGCGGTCCAGACAATGGATCATAGCCAAACTTCCGATATTATCTATACACAATCAGAGTCAAATATAGGAAGTTGAGATTACTCCTCGCCGATGACCCACGGTTCCAGGAGGTTGTGATCAAGACCATCTAGAAATCTTGACGGTTTGGTTAATATCGTACCACTCTCCCTGTCGTATATATTAATGGGGTAAGTAATAAATAGGTTCTCCTTAGCCCTCGTGCATGCCACGTACATCAGTCGTCGTTCTTCTTCAAGCTCCTCAATGCTATTCACCGCGTGGAAGGTTGGGAATCGTCCATCAAGCGCGTAAATGATGAATACGCTATTCCACTCCAATCCTTTCGCGCTGTGGATTGTTGAAAGTGTCAGATATTCTTCTTCATTGCCGACAGGTGCGACATCAACGATGCTCTCATGCGGCGGCTCAAGTGCCAGGTCTGCAAGAAAGGTTCCCACATTTTTGTACCGCTCAGCAATCTGTTCAAATATTTCCAGATCTTTTTTCCTCTTTTGATGGTCGTCGTATCGCTTCTTCAGCATCGGATGGTAATAGGTGATTATACGCGAAGCCTTCTCGGCCGGCGGATATTTATCGTCCGCGACGGATTTGAGTAGTTCAAAGAGTTCCCGAACATGAGGAGAGTATGAATTGTAATCTTTCCAGAAGGCGCCTATGTGTCTCTCTGCTCTGTGCTGAAGTATGTCGTCAATTATTTTTTCCGAGGTCCGGGGTCCCACACCGTCGATGAGGAGAAGGATACGATTCCATGCAACCGCATCAAGAGGATTTTCAAGGACACGGAGGTATGCGATGAGATCTTTCACATGGGCAGTTTCGATGAACTTGAATCCCCCGAATTTCTGAAACGGAATATTAGATTTTCCCAGCTCGATTTCAAGGTCGAATGAGAGAAACGACGAGCGAAAAAGTATTGCAATCTCCTCCAGCCGTATTCCCTGTTCCCGGAGTTCGAGTACTTTCTGAACGACAAATTTCGACTGCATGTTCTCATCTTCAGCAATCACGAGCTGAGGGAGGGATCCGCCGCCCTTGTTTGTAAAGAGTATTTTGGAATACTTATGCCGCTGTGTCTTCATGGCTGCAAGGGAGGTGAAAGATTGAAACGGACACAAAGCATTCGGCCGAGTGCGGTCTCGGTGGTTTTCGAATATTTTACTCTCAGCGATCCATCGTTTGAGTACCAGAATTTCGGCAAGGATTTATCCTTATCGTTTTCCACGACATTATATGAAGTAAGGGAACGCATAGTCTTCGATAGTAATAGATTGCCGCTGATGATCATGGGCCTGTTAATGTAAAATATGGTAAATCCTCCGAGTGTCGATGCAATCACCGACTGCTCGTCGAGTGTGGTTTTTTCAGGCAGTTGAGTGCTGACGATAACAAGTTCACGTTCACCGCAGTCGATGATCGCCTGCAGGGCGCTTTCAAAACGTGTCGAGCGTAGTCGCGTATAGGATGTGGATTCATGGGATTTTATCGGGTAGTACGAAAAAATTCCGTTGCCGCTCTGCCTGCCAGTTAGTGTCATTGTTTCACCAAAAGCTGCTGCCATTTCGGTTGTCGCTGAAAGTTCATCAACGATATCAATTCGGTCCTTCAGGTCGGGATACCTGGTGATTCCCTGGAGGGTGAGTATATCCAACGAATCCTTTTTCACCTGGGCAGTGAATTTTCGGATGTCGCTCTTTTCAATTTTTCTGGGGAAACTCGAAAGATCAACACTTCCTACAGTGATAAAGAATTCACGCGCTGGTTCAGAAGGGGGCGGGGGTAGTTCTTCGTGTTGTACTGGTTTAGGAGATGGACATCCCGCAAAAAATACCGTCAGGGCGTACATGAGCGCAATGCCCGCGATCGTCTGCAGGATATTTTTAATCAATCGCGTGTTTAATAATTTCATTAGCCACGTTCAATATTGCCTGCGTACTGCGATAATTTTCTTCAAGAGTGATTAGGTTGCATGCTGTAAAATGTTCGGGAAATTCAAGTATGTTCCGAATTGTCGCGCCCCGGAAAGCGTATATCGCCTGAGAATCATCACCGACCACCATGAGGTTCTGGTGTTTGAAAGCGAGGAGCCGGATAATTTCTGCCTGCAGAGTGTTCGTATCCTGGTATTCGTCGACCATAATGTAACGGTACCGGTTTGAAAGTTCGCTCCGGACCGGTTCGTGCTCTCTGAGAAGACGAATGAGATTGTTCAGGAGATCATCGTAATCCATGAGATTATGTACTCTCTTGTACTCACCATAGAGTTTATAGAGCTTTTCGATATCTGCGTAATCTTCCAGATAGTGAGGGTAATCTATGCTCAGAAGGTTGAGGAGCGTAGTGTTTGTATTAATTGATCGGCTGTAGAGATCGTATAAAGTTTCTTTACGGGGAAAACGGCGGTCTCTCGTATCGAGTTTCTCACGGGTACGGAGTAGGTTCACGATATCTTCGGCATCTCCCTGATCGAGAATTGTGAAATTCCTGTCGAAATTAATCAGCGGCGAGTGCTTCCGGAGCACATTGTTTGCGAATGAGTGGAATGTACCTCCTGCAACCTTTTCGCACCGGTAATCGAGGAGCACGGCAGCCCGGCGTAACATTTCCTGAGCTGCTCTGCGGGTAAAAGTGAGGAGGAGAATGTGTTCAGGTTTGACGCCGAGTTCAACCAAATACGCGACACGGTACACAATCGTCCGGGTTTTGCCCGTCCCGGCGCCTGCGATGACCAGATGCGGACCGTTAACTGATGTAACTGCATTATACTGTGATTCGTTAAGTTCGTTTTTGTAGTCGATTTGAAATCGCTGGGGATGAACGATGTGCAGCTGGTTTGCGGGTTTTTTTATTACGTATTTTTTCAAACAGAAACCTCTAATCTGACTACTCCGCAATCCAAACATTCTGTAAAGCAGAGCGTCTGCCGTATATCAGGCAATGAATTTTTATCCGGTTGGTACGAAATAATCCTGGCTGACATCATGTTATCAATATATTAAATAAAGCCAGATTTGGCAAAATATAATGAAGATTTTCTGTTCGGATTTTACTGCGTGCGCAATAAAATGATGATACATGAAGTAAGGTTGTACTCCTCCATTGTTCGATACATCGGGGGTCCGTCGTAATGAGGGGACTTTCGATCTCCGCAGTACACCTGGTGCGTGTTATAAATGTCCGGTGTACCTCTCGGGAATCAATTAGAAATTATTTTCCCGTTATTTATGTAATGGTTTATCGAATCACCGTTCCATCTGCTACTGTCTTACTTCCCCTGATCTGCAAATTTCACTAAACCGGCCTTCGCGAGGTCGTTCATGTAGCGTGATACGACAGAATCCGGAATCGATATATAGTGAGCAATTAAAGTGTTTCGTATTTCGGAGACGCTTCTTTTTCCATTAATGAGATTCACTATTTCGAACCGATGATCCCCTTTGAGAGGGAAATCATCCGAAGCATACCATTTTGTGTCCTTTTCTGGTAACTTACTTTTGGGAAGATCAAAACTTATGGGACCACGCGTTAGTCTCTGTGGAATCCGCATGTCGACATTGATGTTGAGAGGGGGTGGCATATCCGACGCATGTCCGCTGGCTTCTGTAACCGCACGGGGAAGCATGAGGAGAACATCGAATCGTTTCCCGAAATGAGATCGCGATTGACTGATTGGATTGAGAAGGGCAATATCATTGTTGAATGTCAGAATGGAATTGGCAGCCTCAATTTCATGTTCGAATGCGTAACTCACGATATTCTCGGTTTCCGCCCAGGTAATTGGCAACTGAGGCATAGGGGCCGAACTGATTTGCTTCCTCACACGTCGTGCCGTCTCACCCAGTCTAAGATAAGATCGGGAACGTGTATACTCTATGAGATCGGTTCCCTGATCGATAGTCAGATTAGCGAGGTACCACAGTGTTGCCGTTGCTATCAATTCGCTGCGCTCGAGTTCCAGAGGGTCGACCTTGTCAGGCGAATCAAAAGTCGTGTGGTGAGTGTAATCTGAGTGGCTCAGCATAATGGACGGAATTTTTCTGTCCAGAAACATCATATGATCGCTGCCGCCGCTGTAGGGAACAACTCTGTAATTGAACTGTGACTTACTGCCGCCTGGAACCGTCAGATTCATCCGGTCAACCATCAGCGCTATGTTTTCGGCCACTTCATTCAGACATGATGGGACTGAGTATGGAGTTCTGATTATGTATAGCTTCGAGTGGAGCAGCTCCAGATTTTCGCCTACCATGTCGAGGTTCATATTGGCGAGGAACATTCCCCCCTCTGCAGGTCCGGCAATTTCGGGATGCGCATTAATGTAAGCCATCGTGCCGTGCCACTCCGGTACCCAGAGAAAACGGAATGAGCGTTTTGGTTGCGGAAGTGCATTGCTGTCAAGAAGTGATTTCAAGCTTCGTGCAATATCTAAGATTGCGGCAGAACCGCTGGCATTATCGTTTGCGCATTCTTTGGGATGATCCAGGTGAGCGCTGAAAACGAGTTCCTCCATAGGTTTTTCTTTTCCTCTTATATGTGCAACCACAACGTCCATGAAGTAGGAATGATTTCCCTTCCCTTTTACCCATCCGCGTAGAACTACTTTTTGACCGCTTTCGAGATACTTCTTAATATTTTCGCCCTGACTGTTGGAAATATTAAAACCGAATGTCACTTTTGGGAGTTCATTAGCTTTCGGCCAGATACCTGTGTAATGGACCATCGATGGATTCTCACGTCCACGCTGGTCGTCGAGGTATGATACAACTCCTTTTGCTCCATATTTGATTACAGCGAGACGATGGACCTCCTCTCCGCTGCCTGTGGCAAGGACGAATTTATTTTTTACGTTTTTGTTTTTGTATTCAGATTCCAATGTTCCCGTGCCGACCCATACGACTTCTGCGGTGACATCACCGGGGTTCGAATACGACATGAGGCTCATCGGTGTTTCTTTGTACGATGAAATCTTCTCCTCAATCGGTTCGACGATACTCAGCTCTGCATCATCAATCTCCCAGCCGGGAGGCGATTGCCAGGTCTGGTATTGAATGATCCCGTCCGAAAGAAACGATTCGATATATGCATCTTTATCGGAGAAACCATATTTTTTCAACTGGTCAAGAACATATTGTGCGGATTGACGGTAGCCGGGTGATGCCTGCACGCGGTGAAATTTACTGATTTCGATCACGTGAGCTTTCGCCTGGTCTCCATCTAATCCTTTTGCAAGAATGTCCAGAACCGCAGGATCCAGGAGGCTAAGTTGATCCTGTGTAAATGAGACTGTTGAAAAAATGAGTACGGCAGTAAAAGTGAGTCTGATATATTTAAGCATA
The DNA here is from genome assembly GCA_964354485.1 of uncultured Chlorobiaceae bacterium. Lineage (GTDB taxonomy): Bacteria > Bacteroidota > Ignavibacteria > UBA10030 > SZUA-254 > CAYGXH01. Next base: position 8,065 of record CAYGZY010000253.1, read on the forward strand.
GTTATCTACTCAATTGTTATTCTTATAAAAATATAAGAAATATTA